>NZ_JBHMIR010000015.1:0-153357 GCF_048060285.1 Micromonospora sp. LOL_025
GTTGTTGGGCGAACGACAACACCCGACCCGGCGACGACGCCACACCGGCCGGCAGCACCGGATCCGGCTCGGCCCGGACGCGCTCCTGCCCGGCCGCCACCTCGGCCCGTAGCCGGTCGGCCATCGCAGCCACGGTCTGCGCCTCGAACACGATCGCGGCGGAGAGCGGCAGCCCGAACCGGTCGCGCAACCGGACGGCCACCATCGTGGCCCGCAGCGAGTGCCCGCCCAGGGAGAAGAAGTTGTCGTCCCGGCCCGGCGACTGGCCGAGCACCTCCGCCCACACCTGCGCCACCTGCCGCTCCAGGTCGTCGCGGGGCGGCTCGCTGACCCGCTCGGCCGGTGCGGGCAGCGCGGCCCGGTCCAGCTTGCCGTGCGGGGTGAGCGGTAGGCCGGCGAGACGGACCCACGCGGCGGGAACCATGGTCGCGGGCAGGTACCGCGCCGCGTGCTCGGCCAGCGTCGCGTCGTCCGGACCGACCTCGGGCACGACGTACCCGACGAGCCGGGGACCGGCCGTGCCCTCGTGCAGACGGACCGCGGCGGCCCGCACGCCCGGATGACGCAGCAGCACGCTCTCGATCTCGCCCAGCTCGATCCGGTGGCCGTGCAGCTTCACCTGGTCGTCGACCCGGCCGGCGAAGTGGTAGGTGCCGTTTGGTAGCTGACGCGCCAGGTCGCCGGTGCGGTAGAGGCGGCTGCCGGGCGGCCCGTACGGGTCGGGCGGGAAGCGTTCGGCGGTCAGGGCGGGACGATCGTGGTACCCCCGGGCCACGCCCGGCCCGCCGATGAACACCTCGCCGAGGCTGCCGGCGGGCACCGGGCGCAGATCGTCGGTGAGCAGCCGGATGGCGGCGCCCGCGGCCGGATGCCCGAGCGAGGGCGGGCCGTCGCCCTCGACCGCCACCTCCCCGCTCATGGCCAGCACGGTGGCCTCGGTGGGTCCGTACAGGTTGACGGTGGTGAACGTGTGCTCGGGGCGGGGGCGGGCCAGCAGCTGCTGGCCCCCCGCGCCGAGGATGCGCAGTGCCCCGTCGGGCGGCGTCGGCCGGGTCAGCACGGCCTCGGCGAGCGGGGTGGGCAGCGTCGCCGAGGTGATCGCGTGCGCGGCGAGCCAGTCCACCAGCCGGTCGGGGTCGACCCGGGTCTCGTCGTCGGGCAGCCAGAGGCTGGCGCCGGCCACCAGCGGCGCCCAGATGTCCCACACCGACGCGTCGAAGCCGGGGGAGAACAGGTGCAGGCAGCGGTCGTCGGGACCGAGGCGCTCCGCGTCGGCCCGCCACCGGGCCAGCCCGCGCAGCGAGCCGTGCTCGACCATGACCCCCTTCGGGAGGCCGGTGGACCCGGAGGTGTAGATCACGTAGGCGAGGTCGCCCGGGCCGATCGGCACGGCCGGCGGGCGGTCGGGGTACGCGGCGAGCGCGGCCCGGTCGTCGTCGAGCAGGACGACCGGGGTGCCGGGAGGCACCAGGTCGGCCCGGACCAGCGACCGTACGGTGACGAGCACCCGCGCCCGGGAGTCGGTGAGCATGTGCCGGACCCGCTGCGGAGGGTAACCGGCGTCGATCGGCAGGTACGCGGCGCCGGCGGTGAGCGCCGCCAGCACGCTGACGATCCCGTCGACACCGCGGGGTAGCAGGACGGCGACGAGGTCACCTCGGCCTACCCCGGTGGCCCGCAGGTGCCGGGCCAGCCGGTTGCCGCGTGCGCGCAGCTCCCCGTAGGTGACGAGGGCGTCGTCCGTACCCAGCGCCAACGCGTCGGCGGGATGCCGGGCGATGGCCTCATGGACGAGGTCCGCGTGGTGTGGTTCGCCTCCGGCGGGCTCGCCGGGCGACCGGGCGGGGACGGGGTGCGCTGACCAACCGCTTTCCTTGATCATGATGCGCCGGATGCTGCCAGCGCGGCACGCCCGTCGTCAATGGAAACGGGCCGGGCTAGGGGCTGTCCGGGCCGTTGTCGGGGCTGTCCGGCAGCCCGCCGGACCAGGGCCCGGAGCGGCCCGGCCACGGGGCGACGGGTCGCCCGGCCCGGTGGCTCACCTCGACAGGCGGTCGACGGCCTCGGCCGCGGTGACCACCTCGCCGAGCTGCCCCAGCGTCTCCAGGCTCGCCCGGTGCGCCTCGTCGGTCGCGGCGGTGCACGCGTCGGAGACCACCACCGGCCGGTAGCCGTGGTTGACCGCCTCGAACACGGTGCCGGTGACGGAGAGGTTGGTGGCGACGCCGGTGAACAGGACGGTGTCCACGCCCCGGCGCCGCAGCACCGTGTCGAGTTCGCTGCCGAAGAAGCCGGTGAGCCGGACGTGGGTCATGACGACGTCGCCGGCATCCGGCGCGAGTTCGTCGACGATCTGGGCCTTCGGGGCACCTTCGAGGAAGGCCTGCCGCTCCCGGACCATGGCGAAGCTGGGCGTGTTGGGGATGAGGTCCGGGTATCCGGGCCGGTACGCGACCCGGGTGTGGACAACGAGGCCGCCACTGGTGCGCACCGCCGTGGCGACCTGCGCCGCGTACGAGGCGACGCGGTGCCGCAGGACCTGCTCGGCGAAGAACGGACCGAACACCCCGTCGGGACTGACGACCTCGTGCTGCCAGTGGACGCCGACGACGGCGGTCCGCATCGGGTCGAGTTCTCGCATCGTCCCTCCCGTCACGGGGCGGAGAGCTGTTGCGGCGCCGGCTGGTAGCCCTGGCCGCCCGCGCTGGCCGGCCCTCTGCCGTACGCGTCGAGGCGCCCCCACCGCCCGGGAATGTCGAGCAGCGCCACGAAGTCGAGACTAGCGGGCAGAGCGGGCCTGATCACGAGGTCTTCGCCGACCGGTTGCAGCCCGAGCATCGTGCGCAGCAGCAGCAGCAGGGTGGCCCCGGCGGACCACGCCTGCGGGCTGCACGCGGTGGGATAGTTGACCGGGTACTTGGTCTCGGCCCGGCTGTAGCCGGCGAACGCCTCGGGCAGCCGGCCGTCGTAGAAGACCGCCGCGTCCAGGATCCCGGCGGCGATCCGGGCCGCCTCGTCGCCGTACCCGTAGCGGCGCAGGCCCCAGGCGATGAACGAGTTGTCGAACGGCCAGATCGTCCCGACGTGGTACCCGATCGGGTTGTAGCGGCCCGCGTTCTCGGCCAGCGTGCGCACCCCCCAGCCGCTGAACAGCGCGGGCGACATCAGGTGCCGTGCCAGGGCGGCCGCCTTCGACTCGTCGACGATGCCGCTCCACAGCAGGTGGCCGATGTTGGGACGACAGGGCGTCCACCTGGCGGCCGTCACCGTCGAGCGCGAGGGCCATGTACTCGCCGTCGGCGACCCAGAAGTCGCGGTTGAAGCGTTGCTTGAGGTCGGCGGCCTGCCGTTCCAGCCGGTCCGCGTACCCCGGGTCGTTCCAGATCGCGCGGGCGAGGCGGGCGGTGCGCATCTTCGCGTCGTACGCGTACCCCTGCAACTCGCAGGTCGCCCGGGGGAAGCCGGGCAGCCGCCCGTCCTGGTACGAGATGCCGTCCCAGGAGTCCTTCCAGCACTGGTTCTCCAGGCCGTTGCGGGTGTTGCGCCGCTCGTAGGAGATGTAGCCGCTGCCCGTCAGGTTGGCGTAGTCGTCGATCCAGTCGATTGCCGCCCGTGCCTCCTGCTCGACCGAGCGGACGAGCGCGGCGTCGCCGGTCCAGCGTTCGTACTCGTCGAGCAGCACCAGGAACAGGGGAGTGGCGTCGGCGCTGCCGAAGTAGGGCGTGTGCGGGGTCTCCTCGAACACGCTCATCTCCCCGTACCGCATCTCGTGCAGGATCCGGCCGGGCTCCTCCTCCCGGAAGTCGTCGACCCGGCTGCCCTGCCGGAAGGCGAGCACCTGGAGGGTGGTGGCGGCGAGATCGGGCGCGAACGGCAGCGCCTGGAGGCTGGTGAGGATGCTGTCCCGGCCGAACAGGCTCATGAACCAGGGCAGGCCGGCGGCCGGCACGCTCCGGTCCTCGGCGAGGAAGGGGCTGAACCGCAGCGCGGCCAGGTCGATGAGGCTGCGCCGGTACGCGCCGCGCAGGGGCTCGAAGTCGGATTCCAGCCGGGGCGCCTCCGCCAGCCAGTCCTTGAGCCGGCGCTCCTTGTCGGGGGTGCGCGCCCGCCCGGGGATGGTGAGCCGCTCCAGCCCTCGCGGCATCGGGAGGTCCGGCTCGGCGGTCAGCCTGGTCCGCCACGTGCTGTGCGCCTCGAGGTGGACCGTGAGCGTCAGCCCGTCCTCGTCCAGCTCCGCCGGCGTCGTCGCGGAGACGAGCGTCTCCCGCCTGAACCGCTCCCGCTCGTAGCCGAGGACGAGGCGTCCGTCGTCGACGCGCCGGTAGTGCCGGCCCTTCTTGCGCGCCGTCGCGTCCTTGACCTCGAAGACGTCCGCGAAGTCGGCGTCCACGTCGACCCGGACGGTCAGGTCGACCGGCTGGCCGTCGTGGTTGATGATGCTCAGCTCCTCGTGCAGGCCGGCGTCGAGCGTGTGCACCCGCCGCACCGAGAGCGTGCTGTTGACGTAGACGTCCTGGTGGCCGGGGACCAGGTAGAAGCGGTTCTCGAAATAGTGGATGTCGTCGATGGCGAGGGTGCTCAGCCGCTCCCCGTCGATCGTCAGCACCCACTTCGACAGCAGGCGCGTGTCGTGGGCGAACAGGCCGAGCGGGGTGTCGGGCGACGGGACGATGTCGCCGGCCCGGTCACAGACCATGAAGGTCGTGCCGTCCAGGATGCCCACCTGGTCGTCACCCATGGCCGCCTCCCCGGTGACGCGTCGACCGGGACGTGGGCGGCGGCGGAAACAGCTTCCGGACGGTCGCGAAGATCCGGGGGGCTGCCCGCCACGGCCGCCTCACCGCGCAGCACGGTGGTCAGGAAGTACGCCTCCCCGCTGGCGATCCGGTCGAACACCGCCCGGTCCGCCTCGACGACCGCGTCCCCGCCGGTCGCCTCCTCGGTGACCCTGATGTCGCCCTTCTCGATGGAGACCAGCCAGTGGGCGGTCCGGCCGTCACGGCTGATGTCGAAGCGCACGCTGCCCTCGTCGATGCTTCTCAGCCGGCGGTCGTGCCCACGGCGCGCCAGGCCGTGGAAGAAATCCTGGGTGGCATCCGCCATCGCGACCCCTCCTCACCGGGCCACCATTCCCCGGAAACGCCGCTACCGCCTCACCCGGAGAAGGTGAACTTCGCCGACGCGGCGCCGCCGGGCCGCGCTGGCCGCCGGCCGGCCCCGAACCGCCCCGCCGTGGTGCGTGGGCGGCCCGGCCGACACCCGCCCCAACGCCCGGCATCGCCACTAGCCTGGGACCCGATGGATCCCATCCAGGCGACGCTGCTCGTCGCCGCCGGCGTCGCCACGGGTGCCTTCAACGCGGTCGCGGGCGGCGGTTCCCTGATCGCCTTCTCGGCGCTGATCGCCGCCGGCATACCGCCGCTCACCGCCAAGCTGACCAGCACCGTCGCCGTCTTTCCCGGCAACGTGGCGAGCGTCGCCGGCGGGTACCGGGACCTGCCGCCCCGCGGAGACGTCCGGCGCGTCCTGCCCGCGGCGGTCGTCGGTGGCGTCGTCGGCTCGGCGCTGCTGCTGGTGACGCCGAGCCGCGTCTTCGACGCGATCGTGCCGTTCCTGGTGATCGCCGCGTCGGCCGTCCTCGGTCTGCGGGGCCGGCTGGACGGGCTGGCCCGGCGCGCCGTCCTGCGGCACGGGCGGCAACACCCGGCGGCCCTGCAGGTGTCCGTCGCACTGAGCGGCGTCTACGGCGGCTACGTCGGGGCCGGGTTCGGCATCGTCCTGGTCGCCGGCCTGGCGCTGCTCCAGCACGAACCGCTCACCAGGACGATCGCCCTGAAGAACCTGCTGTCGGCCGTCATCTCGTTCACGGCGGTGGTGCTCTTCGTGCTCTTCGGCACCGTCAACTGGGCGGGGGTGGCGGTCCTCGCCCCAGCCACCGTCGTCGGCGGTGTCGTCGGTGCCCGGCTGCTCCGCAGGCTCCCCGGCGGTCCGCTCAGGGCGGTGGTCGTCGCGTTCGGGGTGGTCTTCGGGCTGTTCCTGCTGGGGCGCAACGTCCTGTAGACCGCGCCGTCGCGCGCCGACCGGCCGCCGGGGGACTCGGCCGACGACGGGACGGGGCCCCCGCCATCCGCTCGGATGGCAGGGGCCCGTCCCGCACCGGTCAGGTCAGCGGGACCTGGCGGGCGAGCGCGGCACCGCCGGCCTCGAAGGCGGCCAGGACGGAGGTGGGCGCGCCACCGGCGACCGGCACCAGGACGGTCACCGGGCGGCCGGCACGCACCTGCACCGAACGCTCACCGAGCGACCGGTCGCCGTCGGCGGTGTGCAGGTACACCGTGCCGGCGCGGTCGGCCCGGACGGTCACCTGCACGCCGCCGGCCACCTGTCGCTGGCCGGTCAGCCGCAGCGCCCGCTCGGGCAGGCGGGCGACGGCGGCCGGAGCCACGCCGTCCACCGCCGACTGCGCGATGGTCTGCGGGCTGTGCACGCTGCGGGCGGCGGTGTCCGGGAAGACCGGGGCGCTGGGCTGCCGCTGGGCCGGGGTGAGGCCGGGCAGGGTGACCAGGCCGTACCGGTACGGGTCGGCCCGGACGCCGGTGAAGGTGGACCAGCCCAGCCGCGACTGGGAGCTGAGGTCCTGGGTGTCCGAGTCGTACACCAGCACGTTGAAGCCCATCCGCGCCGGGTCGATGGCGTCGGGCAGCACCGCGAACGGGATGCGCGCCTCGATGGTGTAGCCGGCGTACGGCGCGGTGACCTTGCTGACGACGGTCATCCCCGGGGCGGTCGTGGCGCCCGGTCCCTGCCGGTTGTCGGCGTCGCGCTGCCAGCACGGCGGGTCGCCGTTGGCGGGGTCGTCGGTCACCGGGAAGATGCCCGCCTTGAAGACGGTGGAGGTGTCCGTCGAGTTCCCCTTCGGGTCGACGATGATCTCCACGCTGTCGGTGCGCCGCTGCCGCTTGCAGTCCTGCGGCACCACCTTCTTGCCGAGCACGTCGTCGGTGACCTGCACGAACACGAGGAGCGTGTCCTCGGTGAAGGCGATCCGGCCGGTGGCCGAGGCATCCTGCCCGGTGGTGGCCTGTCCCTCCCAGATGCGGGACAGGTCCAGCTCCTCGCCGGGGTACTCGCCGGGGGAGGCCACCCCGTCGACGGCGTGGTCGTGCCCGGCGTGCGGCACCTCGCTGGTCGGCACGATCTCCAGGGCGCCGGTCTCCACGGTGCTGCCGGCGGCGCTGGTGGTGGTGATGGTGATCCCGTAGTCGCCGCCGTCGCCACCCTCGTTGGCGGTGGGCAGACTGGCGTCGCTGTTGGTGACGGTGAACGTGACCGCCCCGGTCGCGCCCGGCGCCAGGGCGGCGTAGCTCTTCGTCGCCGCGTCGGCGGTGAAGCCGGCCGGCAGGCCGAGGCCGACCGTGCCGCTCTGGGCGGTCTCGCCGTGGTTGCGCAGGTCGACCCGGACCGTCCGGCTCTTGCCGGAGCCGATGGTCAGCACCGGCTTGATCAGGGTGTCCAGCTGCGGGTAGCCGCTGTCGCCGGCCCAGCTGCGGAACAGCCCCACCTCGGGCAGCGGCTCCAGGGTGCCGCGCACGTCGGCGACCACCCGGACCGCGCGGTCCGTACGGCGGTGCCCTGCCCGGTGGTCAGGGACGCGCCGACGAGGTGCTGCTCGTTGGTGTCGGCACCGGCGGGGACGGTCACGGTGAAGGTGACGGTCCGCTCCTTGCCGGCCGGTACGGCGCCGCGCACCGCACCGGGTCCGACGGCGGTCCAGCCCCGCGGCAGCCGCAGGGAGACCCGGGGCGAGGTGAGTGCCCGGTTGCGCGGCGCCCGCACGTGCGCGGTGACCTCGACGCTCTGCCCGGGGGCGAGGTCGAAGCGGTCGGCGGTCAGGTAGAGCTCGGTGCCCCGGGGGAGCCCGCCGGCCGCCGGGGGCAGCACCGAGCCGCGCAGGATCGCCTCGGGGGAGGTGTCCGCCGGGTCGTACGGGACGCGGCTGTCGACCAGGGTGTAGAAGTCGCAGCGGATCTTCGCGGGGTCGGTGGGGGCGGCGGCGGTGTTGGCCCAGCCCTGGGTCACGTAGTCCCGGCGGGCGTCGACCTCGACCTCGGCCCAGGTCTTGCCGCCGGCGCTGCGGGCGCCCTCCCAGATGCCGAACACCTGGTCGGTCGGGACGGCGGGCACGAAGCCGGTGGCGCACTGCGGGCCGGTCGACGAGCTGCCGGTGCCGCCGGTACGCAGGAACTTCGCCGCCCGGAACGGCTTGAGCCCCTCCCTGGTGACCTGCTCGGGGAAGGCCTTCGGGTCGGCGGCGGCGTGGAACGCCTCGGCGGCGAAGCGGGCGGCCTGCTGGTGGTTGCCGTGGTTGCCGGGCGTGGGCGACGGGTTCATCGTCATGACGATCTCGGGCCGGGTCTGCCGGATCACCCGGACGATCTGGGCCAGGGTGTCGTCGTGCCCCCAGATCTGCTCCGACAGGGGCGCGGACGCGGTGTACCAGAAGTCGACGCGGTCGAGGTTGTACAGGTTCTCCACTCCGGCGCGGCCGATCGCGGTGCGCTCCTCGCGCTCGCGGATGATGCCCAGCGGCGGACCCTCCTCCAGGCCGACGGCGTTCCCGCCGCCCTCGCCGCGGGTGATGGTGACGACGCCGGCCTTGGCGCCGTGCTTCTCCTTCCACTGGCCGAGGGTGGCGAGGCTGCCGGCCTCGTCGTCGGGGTGTGCGCTGACGAAGAGGACGTCCAGGTCGACGGCGTCCGTCGGCCGGGCGTCGGAGGGGGCGGCGAGGGCCACGGCCGGTGTCCCGGACAGGGCCAGGGCGAGCGCCGTGGGTAGCAGGAACGCCTTGAGACGCATGCAGATCCTTTCGCGTGACGCGAGGTCCGCGCAGCGGCCGGCGACGTCGGACGCGGGGCGTCGACGTGGGGTCGCGGTCGGACGGTGAGAGGGCGGGGCAGGGGCGCCGGGCAGAGGGAGCGCCGGCGTCACCGGGGTACGCAGCGGCACGGGGGTCCGTACACACTGGAAGGCCTTCGCCCGGTGACGCTAGGGACCGGCGCGGTGGCCCGTCAATGCTTTGCAAGGTCTTTCTTCATTTGCGAAAAAAACTAACCCCCCGCCAGGCGAGGTGTCGCTGGCGGCGGGCTCGCCCGTCCGGCGGCCTCGACGAGGCCCGCAGGAAGGGCGTTTCTGCTGCTCACGAAGAGGGCCGCAAGGTAACGAGACGGTTTCGTTACTTGACTCGATAGTTCGTTCGCCGTAGGAAGGAAGTGTGACAGACGTGGTGACGCCACCAACGAGCCCGGTGAGCCGGGAGCGGTCGAAGGAGATCAAGCGGTTGTCCGTGATCTCCACCGCCCGCCAGGTGCGGGTGCTCTCCCGCGCCGAGCTGACCGAGCTCACCGGGCTGAGCCCCGCCACGCTCACCCCGCTCGTGCGCGAGCTGATCGCCGAGGGGTACCTCATCGAGCGCGGCCCCGGGACCTCCCGCACCGGCCGCCCGCGCGCGATGCTGGAGTTCAACCCCCGGGCCGAACTGGTAGCCGCCGTCTCCCTGGAGCCGTCCCGGATCAGCTGCGAGATCGCCGACAGCGACGGCGCCGTCATCGCCCACCGCGCGGTCCGGCTCGCCGGCGACATCGTCGACACCATCTGCCGCTCGGTGCCCGAGCTGGCCGGCGACGGGCTGCCGGCGCTGCGCG
This sequence comes from Micromonospora sp. LOL_025, assembly GCF_048060285.1. Taxonomy (NCBI): domain Bacteria; kingdom Bacillati; phylum Actinomycetota; class Actinomycetes; order Micromonosporales; family Micromonosporaceae; genus Micromonospora; species Micromonospora sp. LOL_025. Next base: position 9,702 of record NZ_JBHMIR010000015.1, read on the forward strand.
GGGTGGCCATCGCGGCACCCGGCGTCTCCACCGGCGGCGCCGTGCGCCTGGCCCCCTCGGTCGGCCTCGTCGAGGGGCGGCCGGTGGGGGAGTCGGTGCAACGGCGGCTCGGGGTGCCGGTGGTGGTGGACAACGACGTGAACCTGATGGCGGCCGGCGAGCACGCGGTCGGCGCGGGCAGCGACGTCGCCGACCTGCTGCTGCTGCACGTGGCCGACGGCATCGGCGCCGGCCTGGTGCTCGACGGGCAGGTCCGCAGGGGTGCCGGCGGGGCCGCCGGCGAGGTCGGTTTCCTGCCGCTGGACCCGACCGACCGGGGCCACGACGGGATCGGCCCGTTCGAGGCCCGCTGGTCGGAGAACGCCATCGCCGAGCGGATGGTGGCCCTGGCTCCCGGGCGGCGGCCGGACTCGCCCGTGGCCGACCTGGTCGCGCTGGCGGCCATCGACGACCGGGCCGCCGCCTACCTGGACGACGTGCTCGCGGCCTGGTCGCGGCTCATCGTCTCCTGCGTCTGCGTCGTCGACCCCGGGCGGGTGCTGCTCAGCGGGGCGGCCGCCCACCTCGACGACGCCGCCGTCGACCGGCTCCAGGCGCTGGTCGCCGCCGCCGCACCGAGCACCACCGAGGTGCGCCGGGCCGTGCTCGGCGACCGGGCCGTGCTGCACGGGGCGGTCAGCTACGCCCTCTCCGCCGCTGCCGCCGGCATGCCCACCCTGCTGCCGACCCCTTGACCACACACCACGCACACCGCAGTTCCCCCCACACCCCTCGGAGGTACCCCATGAGACGTCGACTTCTCCTCGCCGGTGCGCTCGCCACCGTGCTCGCCGCCGGCACCGCCTGTGGCGGCGGCGGTGGTGGCGACGACGCGGCCGGCGGCGCGAGCGCCGAGAAGCTGACCATCTACACGGCCCGCGACAAGAAGGTCTCCACCTACGTCGTGGACCAGTTCACCGCCAAGTACCCCGAGTACAAGGGCAAGGTCGAGATCCTCAACCTGGGCGCCCAGGAGATCCTGGAGCGGGTCCGGGCCGAGAAGGCCAACCCGCAGGCCGACGTCTGGTGGGGCGGCACCCAGCAAGGGCTCTCCGCCGGCGCCGGCGAGGACCTGCTGACCTCCTGGCAGCCGGCGTTCGCCGGCAAGATGGACCCGAAGTACAAGGACGCCGAGGGCCGCTGGTTCGGGGAGATCCTGCTCCCCGAGGTCATCATGTACAACAACAAGGCGCTCACCCCGGAGCAGGCCCCGAAGGACTGGGACGACCTGCTGAAGCCGGAGTGGAAGGACAAGATCATCATCCGGGACGTGGCCGCGTCCGGCACGATGCGGTCGATCTACGCCGCGATGATCATGCGGCAGTCCCCGGACGGCAGCAACCCGCAGCCCGGCTACGACTGGCTCAAGAAGCTCGACGCCAACACCGGCGCGTACGCGGCCAACCCGACCGACCTCTACCTGAAGCTCTCCCGCCAGCAGGGCGTGCTCAGCGCCTGGAACCTCCAGGACGTCCTGCTCCAGGCCAACCAGTCGAACATGCCGTTCGGCTACGTGATGCCCGCCTCCGGCGCCCCGGTGCTGGTCGACGGCATCGCCGCGGTCAAGGGCGGCAACACCACCGGCGCCCAGAAGTTCATGGAGTTCCTCTTCGACGACAAGCTCCGCGCCGACCTGGCCAAGGACTACTACCAGATCCCGGCCGTGGACATCGCCGAGAAGCCGGAGTGGCTGGCCCAGCTCAACCTCAAGCCGCTGGACGTCAACTGGGACGTGATCGGCAAGAACGAGACCGAGTGGATCAACCACTGGAACGGCCAGATCAAGAACAAGGGCTGACCGCCCGGGCGTCTCGGGGGCGGGCCGGTCCCGCCCCCGCGCCCCCACCTGACGACCGTCCAGGTCCGGTACCGCACGAAGGAGAGGACCTCATGATCGATGTCACGCTCGAGTCGGTGAGCAAGCGCTTCGCGCGCGGCGGCGACACCGCGGCCGTGGACGACGTCGACATCACCATCGCCGCCGGGGAGTTCTTCACGCTGCTCGGCCCGAGCGGCTGCGGCAAGACCACCACCCTGCGCATGGTGGCCGGGTTCTACTTCCCCACCTCCGGCCGGATCCGGTTCGGCACCGAGGACGTCACCCGCCGGCCGCCGAACAAGCGCGACACCGGCATGGTGTTCCAGAACTACGCGCTCTTCCCGCACATGAGCGTCGCGCAGAACGTCGCGTACGGCCTGAAGATCCGCAAGGTCGGCCGGGTCGAGGCGCGGCGGCGGGTCGAGGAGGCGCTCGGCCAGGTGCACCTCGCCGGCTACGGCGACCGGCGCATCGACGAGCTCTCGGGCGGCCAGCAGCAGCGCGTCGCCCTGGCCAGGGCGCTCGTGATCCGGCCCCGCACCCTGCTGCTCGACGAACCGCTGTCGAACCTCGACGCCAAGCTGCGCGAGGAGACCCGGGTCGAGATCCGCCGCATCCAGCGCGAGGCCGGCACCACCTCCATCTACGTCACCCACGACCAGGCCGAGGCGATGGCCATGTCGGACCGGATCGCCGTCATGCAGTCCGGCCGGGTGCAGCAGATCGGCGCCCCGCAGGAGATCTACCACCGCCCGGCGACCAGCTTCGTGGCCCGCTTCATCGGCCGCAGCAACGTGCTCAGCCTCCCGGTCGTCGCCGCCGCCGCGCAGACCGTCACCGTGGGGCTGCCCGCCGGCGGCGAGATCACCGCGCCCGCTCCGACGGAGCACGGCCTGCGCCAGGGCGACACCGCGCTGGTCTCCGTCCGCCCCGAGCACATCGGGCTGACCTCGGCCACCGAGGCGGGCGCGCTGTCCGGCCGGGTCACCGAGGTGGAGTTCACCGGCATGGCCACCAACCTCGTGGTCGACGTGGCCGGCGAGCCGGTGCAGGTCGCCGCGATCGACGTGCCGGCCGGGATCGCCGCCGGCGACCAGGTCGGCCTGCGGCTGAACCGGGAGCGGATGTGGGTGGTGCGGCCGTGAGCACCATCCCCGCCACCCCCAGCCCGGCCACCGTCGCCCCGATCACCGGCGAGCCGACGCCGCCGCGCGGCCCGCGCCGCCGCCTCGCCGACCGCTTCGCCGGCGGCACCGGCTCGCGCTGGTTCCCGTACGTCCTGGTCTTCCCGCTCGCCCTGATCCTCTTCGGGTACGTGGTGCAGCCGATGTTCGCCACCTTCGCCGAGAGCGTCGGCGTGGACGGCGTGGAAAACTACGGCAGCTTCGTCACCGGCGGGGGCGTGGCCCGGTCCTCCCTGGTCACCTCGCTGATCATCTCCGCGGCCAGCGTGCTGCTCTGCGGCGTCGTGGGCGTGGCGATGGCCTTCCTGCTCAAGCGCTTCTCGTTTCCCGGTCGCAAGCTGATCGAGGCGATCATCCTGGTGCCGGCGGCGCTGCCGCCGCTGATCGGCGCGATCTCGTTCCAGCTGCTCTACAGCGAGACCGGCATCCTGCCGCGCGGCCTCCAGCAGCTCCTCGGCGCCGAGAACCCGGTGCTGCCGTTCAGCGGCATCGCCGGCGTGCTGGTCGTGCACACCTTCACCATGTACCCGTACTTCTACCTGTCCGCCTCGGCCGCGCTGTCGGGGATGGACCCGTCGGTGGAGGAGGCGGCGTACAACCTGGGCGCCGGCCGGGTCCGCGTGTGGCGCACGGTGCTGCTGCCGATGCTCACCCCGGCGCTGGTCTCCGCCTCGCTGCTGGTGTTCATGACCTCGCTGGCGTCGTACACCGCCCCGCTGCTGTTCGGGGTGGACCAGACGATGACCATGCAGATCTACATCAACCGCACCAACGGCGACCTGCCGATGGCCTCCACGTACGCCTCGGTGCTCGGCGTGGTCTCCGTGCTGTTCCTGCTCGGCATGCGCTGGTACGAGGGACGGCGCAGCTACCGCTCGCAGTCCAAGGGCGTCGCCGCGCACCGCCGCGAGATCACCAACCCGCTGGGCAAGTGGCTGGCCCTGGGCGCGTCGGTCCTGGCCACCGCGGTCCTGCTCGCGCCGGTGGCGACCATCGCCCTGGTCGCGTTCTCCCAGGACGGCTCCTGGACCACCGAGGTCATCCCGGCGGCGTACACCACGCAGAACTTCGTCACGATCTTCTCCGATCCGGCGGCGTTCCAGCCGATCCTGAACTCGCTGCAGATGAGCCTCATCGCCACCGTCGCCTGCGTCGTCGTCGGCGTGCTCATCGCGTACGCGGTGCGCCGGCTGGACTTCCGCGGCCGGGGCCTGCTGGACGTGGCGGTCATGCTGGCCTGGGCGCTGCCCGGCACGGTGGTGGCGATCAACCTGATCTCGGCGTTCAGCACGGGCAACGCGTTCAGCTTCGGACAGGTGCTGATCGGTACCTTCTGGATCATGCCGCTGGCGTACTTCGTGCGGTTCCTGCCGCTGGTGTTCCGGTCCAGCTCGGCCACCCTGGCGCAGATCGACCCGTCGCTGGAGGAGGCCGCGCGCAACCTGGGCGCGTCCTGGTGGCGGGCGTTCGGCACGGTCACCCTGCGGCTGATGCTGCCCGGTGTGGTGGCCGGCGCGCTGCTCGCCTTCGTGCACGGCGTGGGCGAGTTCGTCGCCTCGGTGCTGATCTACACCTCCGAGACCGCGCCGATCTCCGTGGAGATCAACAACCGGATGTACTCGTTCGAGGTCGGCACCGCCGCCGCGTACGGCATGCTCCAGGTTGTCCTGATCTTCGTGGTGATGGTGGTCTCCGGCCGGCTGGAAGGCGGCCGGCGCTCCAGTCGGGAGGCGGCCCGGTGGACGGCGTGAGCGCGGCCTGGCCGGCGGGCGGCGGGCTGGTCCCCGCCGCCCGGATCCCCGGCGGGGAACTCGCGGCGGTCGCCGAGGCGGCGGACTTCGCGGTGCTCCCGGTCGGCGCGGTCGAGTGGCACGGCCCGCACCTGCCGCTGGGCACCGACCTGATCCTCGCCGAGGGCTTCGCCGCCGAGAGCGCGATCCCCGGCGACGGCGCGGTGCCGTCCGGCGGCGGCACCCCGGACGGCACCGCGACCACCCCGGCCGGCGGGCGCGCGACGGCGGCGGGCCCGCGCGGGGTGCTCTTCCCCGCCGTGCCGTACGCCGCCTGCCCCGGCCAGACCCGGCCGTGGCCCGGCACCGTGGCGATCCGGCCGGAGATCGCGGTCGGCTACCTCGCCGACGTGATCGAGGGGATCGTGGCCGCCGGGTTCCCCCGGCTGCTGATCGTCAACGGACACGACGCGAACATGTCGACGGTCCGGGCCGCCATGGAGTGGGTCTCCGGGCGGCGCACGGCGAGCCTGCTGCTGGTCAACTGGTTCCAGCTGGTCACCCCGGCCGAGACCGGCGAGCTGTACGGGCCGCTGCCGGCGCGCGGGCACGGCGGGGCGTACGAGACCTCCGGCGTGCTCGGCTTCGACCCCGACGCGGTCCGCCTCGACGCGGTCGCCGACCTGCCGCCGAAGCTGAAGCTGCCGGTGACCCACCCGTACGTGCTGGTGGAGTCCCGGCCCGACCCGTGGCAGGGCTGGTCCGGGCACATCTCGCTGGCCGGCGAGGAGGCCGGCCGCCGGGTCCGGCAGCTGGCCGGCACCCGGCTGCGCGAGGTCGTCGCCGCCTGGGTGGCCGCCCCGCCGCCCGCCCCGCCCACCGCCGCCCCGCTGCCCACCGACGCGACCGCCGGTGGACCCGAGCCCGAGGAGGCGCCGTGACCGTCGACCGCGGACTGGACGTCGTCGACTTCCACCTGCACTTCCGCATCGGCGCGGACGAGACCGTCCGGGCCTGCGAGCACGCCGCCGACATGCACCCCGGCGGCGAGCACGAGCGCGCCGTACGCGCCGCCGGCTCCGCTCCGTACGCGCGGCGGTGGCGGCAGGCGTGGGGCTTCCCCGACCCGGAGCCGCCCGCCGCGCGCTGGCAGGACGAGGCGGACCGGTGGGCCGAGGAACTGCGCGCGGTGAACGTGCGCCGGGCGGTCTTCGTCACCGGCGGCGGCAACGACACCGTCGCCGACGTGGTGGACCGCCACCCCGACCTGCTGCTCGGCTTCGCCCACCACGACCCGTACGGCGCGGACGCCGCCGCCGAGCTGGAACGCGCCGTCACCGAGCGGGGCCTGCGCGGGCTGAAGCTCTTCGCCCCGCTGCTGCGCGGCCCGCTCGACGACGAGGCCCTCGATCCGCTCTGGGGCACCGCCCAGCGCCTCGGCGTGCCGGTGCTGATCCACATCGGCCACTACGGCAGCGCGGGCGGCCTGCCCCACGGCCGGTACGGCGGCCCGGACGAGCTTGCCCGGATGGCCCGCCGCGTTCCCGAGCTGGCCGTGGTGGTGCCGCACTTCGGCGTCCAGCACGTGCAGGACCTGCTCTTCGCCGCGTGGGGCTGCCCGAACATCCACGTCGACACCTCCGGGTCGAACCAGTGGGTGCGCTGGATGCCGTACAAGCTGACGCTGGACGAGCTGTTCCGGCGTTGCTACGAGACCATCGGTCCGCACCGGATCGTGTTCGGCAGCGACTCGTCGTGGTTCCCGCGCGGGTACGTCACCCGCTACCTCGACGACCAGCTGCGAATCTGCCGCGAGCTGGGGCTGCCCGACGACCACCTACGCGCGATCTTCGCCGGGAACGCCGAGCGCCTGCTCGGCCTGGACGACTGACCGGCTGACGCCCGGGCGCGGCGCGCGACGCCACGCCCGGCACGGAAGGAAGTAGAGACCGTCATGAGCACACCCGCGCTGACCACCTATCAGCGGCACCACCTCCGGCCGACCTACGACCACCACGTCGGGTACCTGTTCCCGGCGATGGTGCGGGCGAGCCAGGCCCACGTGGTGATGCTGACCGAGCAGGGGCTCGTCCCCGCGGAGCGGGGCGCCCGGCTGCTGCGCGGGCTGGCCGAACTGCGCGCCGACACCGCCGGCGCGCCGGAGTTCGACGGCACCTTCGAGGACACCTACTACCTGATGGAGAAGCGGCTGGCGCAGGCGTGCGGCATCCCCACCTCAGAGCTCGACGTGCAGATGGCCCGCAGCCGCAACGACCTCGACGCCGGGGTGTTCCGGATGCTGCTGCGCGACCAGCTCCTCGGGGTCCTCGACCGGGTGCTCGCGACCGGCACGACCGCCCTGGACTCCGCGCACCGCTACGCCGACGTGGTGATCACCGGCTACACCCACCGCCGCCCGGCGCAGCCCACCACCATCGGGCACGCCCTCGCCGGCTACGCCGAGGCCCTCGCCGGGGAGGCCGTCGCCTACGCCGAGCTGATCGACCAGCTCAACACCTCGCCGCTGGGCTCCTGCGCCTTCGCGGGCACCGACCTGGACATCGCCCCCGCCCGGGTGGCCGAGCTGCTCGGCTTCGACGGCCTGGTCACCAACTCGTACGAGGCGGTGGCCGGCGCCGACCACCTCGTACGGGTCGGCACCCTCAACGCCCAGGCCCTCGCGACCGGCGCCCGGCTGGCCCGCACCCTGATGGACTGGCTGAGCTGGCGCTGGGTGACCACGCCCGGCGACTTCACCCAGGGCAGCAGCATCATGCCGCAGAAGCGCAACCCGGTGGTGCTGGAGCACCTCGTCTCGATGGCCGGGGCCACCGCCGCCGACGCCGCCAGTGTGCTCAACAACGTCGGCGCCGCCTGGTGGGAGGACTCCAACAACGCCACCACCGACGTGCAGGTGCGGCTCTGGGAGAGCAACGACCGCACCGACCGGTTCTTCGCCCTGCTCGGCGGCTTCCTCGCCGAGATCGAGCCGCTGGAGCCGCCGTCGGCCGAGGAGATCGTCGCCTCCGGCGCCACCACCACCGCCGCGGCCGACGCGCTGACCCGGCACGGGGTGCCGTTCCGGGCCGCCCACTCGGTGGTCGGCCGGCTGGTCCGGGGCGGGGCCCCGGCCACCTGGACCGCGCAGACCGTCCGGGCGGCGGCAGAGGGGATCGCCGACGGGCTCGACGACGTGGCCGTCGCCGACCTGATCGCCGCCGCCGTACGTCCGGAACTGGTGCTGGACCGCGCCCAGGTCGACGGCCCCGGCGCGGACGCGGTGCGCGCCCAGGTGGCGGTGCTGCGCGGCACGTTCGACACCGTCGCCGGCCGGCTGGCCGCCGTCCGCGACCGCCTCGCCGCCGCCGACGAGGCGCTGGACGCGGTCGCCGCGCAGGGGGCGGCCCGATGAGCGCGCGGGACGTGGCGGCCGGGGGCGGGGAGGTGGTTCGGTGAGCGTGCGACTGGCCGGCCGGGCCGCCCAGTCCGCGTCGCCGGCCGGCGACGCGGGCGTGCTGCTCGGCATCGACTTCGGCGGCACCAAGATGGCGGTCGGGGTGGCCGACGGCGAGGGCCGGCTGCTGGCCCGCGAGCGGGTGCCGACGTACGCCGAGCGGGGTGCCCCGCAGGCCCTGGACCGGGCGCTGGAGCTGGCCGCGAAGCTGGTGGGGGAGGTCGGCGCGCCGGTCGCGGCGGCGGGGATCGCCTCGCCCGGTGTGGTTCGCTCCGACGGCATCGATCTGGCCCCGAACGTGCCCGGCTGGGACGGGCTGCGCCTGGCCGACGCGGTCCGCGACCGGTTGGCGGCGCCGACGGTGGCGGTCGACAACGACCTCAACGCCGCCGCCCTGGCCGAGCTGCGCCTCGGCGCCCTCCGCGACGCCGACCCCGGCCTGGTGGTGGGCCTGGGTACCGGCGTGGCGGCGGCGGTCACGGTCCGCGGGTCGGTGCTGGCCGGTCATCACGGCGCGGCCGGCGAGATCGGGTACGCCGTGGCCGGCGGCCCGTGGCCGGGCACGATGCTGGAGCTGGGCTTCTCCGGCCGGGCGCTGGACCGGCTCGCCGAGTCGCTCGGCGTGCCGGGCGGGGCGCGGGGGCTGGCCGCCGCCGCCGAGCGGCCCGGCCCGGCCCGCGACGCGCTGACCGCCCGGGCGGACGAGTTGGCCCGGCACCTGGTCACCTGCTGCCTGCTGCTCGACCCGCAGCGGGTGGTGCTGGTCGGCGGGGTGGCCGGCAACGCGTTGATCCGCGGCCTGCTGGGGGAGCGGATGGCGGCGGTCCTGCCGTACCCGCCGGAGGTGGTGCTGTCGCGCTTCGCCGACGACGCCGCGTTGCTCGGCGCGGTCATCCTCGCCCGCGAGGCGGTGCCGACACCCCGCTGACCGGCCCGGCCGGCGCCGCCGCCGGGCGCGCCGAGCCTTGCAAGTACTTGCAGACCACGAAGTCGACGATCCACGATGGATCGCCGGCTTCGTGGCTTTTGCTGGTTATGCATAAGCCGTGTCGGGGGCGTCGACAGTGTTGCCATGAAATTTCGAGAAGTTTGCTGCAAGGTATTGCAGAGCCTGCCGTCGATCGAGCATTGTCTTTGCTACGCGGACGGCCGTCCCCCTCTCGTCAGTGCCTCTTCGTCCCCGGAAGAAGGTCTCCCTGTCATGGCACGATCGACACCGCCCCTGCGCGCCCGCATCCCCCGCCTGCTCCTCGCCGCCGCCGTCGTCGTCGCGTCCGGCGCCACCCCGGTCGTGGCGACCGCCGCCGCGCCCGCCCACGCCGCCGTCGCACTCAACGACAGCGAGGTGACGGCCAACCTGTGGCAGTGGAACTGGAACTCCGTCGCCGCGGCCTGCACCGACCACCTCGGCCCGGCGGGCTACGGCGCGGTCCAGGTCGCGCCGCCGCAGGAGTCGGTCAGCCTGCCCACCAGCGCCGACGGCGTCCACCCCTGGTACGAGGTGTACCAGCCGGTGTCCTACAAGCTGGAGAGCCGGTTCGGCAACCGCCAGCAGTTCGCCGCCATGGTCACCGCGTGCCACGCCGCCGGCGTACGCGTCTACGTCGACGCGGTCGTCAACCACATGGCCGGCGTCAACAACCCCGCCGGCACCGTCGGCTACGCCGGCACCACCTTCACCGGCTACGGCTACCCGGCGGTGCCGTACGGCCACGGCGACTTCCACCACCCCGGCGACAACTGCCCGACCTCCGGCGGCATCACCGACTGGAACAACGAGTCCCAGGTGACCAGCTGCGAACTGCTCTCCCTGTCGGACCTGTACACCGAGAAGGAACAGGTCCGCGACAAGATCGCCGCCTACCTCAACGACCTGATCGGGCTGGGCGTGGACGGGTTCCGCGTCGACGCGGTCAAGCACGTCAAGAAGGCCGACTTCGCGGCCATCCTCGGCAGACTGAACAACACGGTCGCGGAGAACAGGCGCCCGTACGTCGCCCAGGAGATCTTCGACGGCGCCTCGAACGACGCGCTCAAGGCCCGCGCCTTCATCGGCAACGGCGACGTGCTCGACTTCGCGTACGCCAAGGGCCTCAGGTCCAGTTTCCAGGGTTCGATCGCGAACCTCGCGAACATCCCGAACTGGAACCTCGACGCGCCCGGCGCCAACGTCTTCGCCATGGTCACCAACCACGACCTCGAGCGCGACGGGGTGGTGCTGTCCTACAAGAACGGCAGCGACTACACCCTGGCCAACTACTTCGCGCTGGCGTACCCGCACGGCAAGCCGTCGGTCTACGACAGCTTCACCTGGACCAACCGCAACCAGTCGCCGCCGGCCACCGGCAGCGGTCACGTGACCGACTCCGTCTGCGGCGACAGCTGGACCTGCCTGACCCGGTCCACCGGCGTCAAGGGCATGGTCGGCTGGGCCAACACCGCCCGCGACGTCAAGAGCGTCTCGGGCTTCACGGTCGTCAACAGCAACGTCATCGGCTTCCACCGGGGCGACCGCGGGTGGATCGGCATCAACGACTCCGCCGCCGCCAGCACCGCCCAGTTCGTCACCGGCCTCGCCGACGGCGCGTACTGCGACGTCATCTCCGGCGCCGCCACCGCCGCCGGATGCACCGGCGCCACGGTCACCGTGACCGGCGGCCGGGCCACCGTCACCATCCCCGCCAACGGCGCGGTCGCCATCCACGCCAACGCCCGGGGCGGCCCCGCCGCCAAGGTGGCCACCACGTTCACGGCCGCCGCCACGCTGCCCGCCGACCGGACGCTGCACCTCGTCGGCGACACCCCGGCGCTCGGCAACGGCGACCCGGCCGCCTCCGTGCCGCTCACCCGTACCGGCACCGGCACCTGGACCGCGACGGTGGACCTGCCGGCGGCCACCGCCGTCTCCTACCGCTACGTGGTCAGGAGCGGCACCACGGTGGTCGAGCAGGAGGCCGCCAGCCGCACCTTCACCACGCCGGCCGGCGGGACGGCGACCCGGACCGACACCTACCAGCCGGGGCCCGTCGGCGACACCGTCGCCACGACCTTCACCGTCACCGCCGCCGTGACCGCCGGCCAGGAGGTCTACGTCGTCGGCGGCGTCCCGGCACTGGGCAACTGGGCGCCGGCGAACGCGGTACGGCTGCCCGCCACCGGCGGGGTGTTCCGCGGCGTCGTCGACCTGTCCCGGTCCGCCACCGTGGAGTACAAGTTCATCAAGAAGACCGCGGCCGGGGCCGTCACCTGGGAGTCCGGCGCGAACCGGAGCCTCACCACCCCGGCGGGCGGCAGCCACACCGTCACCGAGGCCTTCCGCGGCGACACCGCCGGGCCGGTCGCCACCTCCTTCCACGCCACCGCCACCACCTCCTTCGGCCAGAACGTGTACGTCGTCGGCAACCTCCCCGCCCTCGGCGGCTGGAACCCGGCGAACGCCGTCGCGCTGTCCCCGGCCGACTACCCGGTCTGGCGGGCCACCGTCAGCCTGCCGCCGAACACCGCCGTCGAGTACAAGTACCTGAAGAAGAACCCCGACGGCTCCGTCACCTGGGAGGGCGGCGGCAACCGGAGCTTCACCACCCCGGCGGGCGGCACCCACACCCGCACCGACACCTGGCGTTGACACAACCGGTGGCCGGCCCCGCCCGGGGTCGGCCACCCGGCCGCTCCATGGCGGTCGCACCTGCGGTGGCTACCGTGGCCGCCCGTGGACGGGACCTGGCCCGCGCTCCGCGACACTCCGATCCGAGAGGTGCACCGGCGCGCCACGATCGTCGGCGAGCTCACCTTCCACGAAACCGACGACGGTCCACGCGGCGCGGGACCACCATCCGGTCTGGGCGCGTACTGTGATCTATCGTGAGCGGGGAGTGCCGGCGCGACGCCCCGGCCTGGTGGCGTGAGCAGGGCGCCGTGCCGGCGCCCACAGGTCCACCTCCCGACCGAGTCGACCAACTCACCGGGAGTAAGGCATGGGCCTCATCCACATCGAACTGTTCGCGACCCTCGACCTCGTCGGGCAGGCGCCCGGCGGCCCCGACGAGGACCCGGTGGGGTTCCCGTTCGGCGGCTGGCAGGCGCCCCTGCTGGACGAGGTCGCCGGGGCGCAGGTCGGTGCCGCGTACGAGGGCACGGACGCCCTCCTGCTCGGCCGCCGGACGTACGACATCTTCGCCGCCCACTGGCCGCACCAGGAGGGCGGCGAGGACGACGAGATCGCCACGCTCTTCAACAGGGTCCCGAAGTACGTGGCCTCCCGCGGCCGGCCCGACCTCTCGTGGGCCGGGTCCACCCAGCTCGGTCCGGACCTGGTCGGCGCGGTGCGCGAGATCCGTGACCGGCACGAGCACGTGAAGGTCGTCGGGAGCCTGAACCTGGTGCAGACCCTCCTGCGCGAGAAGCTCTTCGACCGGCTCGACCTCTGGGTGCACCCGATCGTGCTCGGCGTCGGGAAGAAGGTGTTCGACGGTGGCGCGGTGCCCACGAACCTCACCCTCCTCGAACCGCCGGTAGCCGCGCCGAGGGGCACCGTGTACCTGCGCTACGGGCTCGCCGGTGGCACGCCCGCGACGGGGGACATGAGCGCGCCCGATCGCGGTGCCGGACGCGACGACTGACGTCGCCCCACGCCGGTGGGTCCCTGTCACCGGTGGGTGATTCCGCCGGGACCGGCCTCGCCGGCGCTTGCTCTCAAGTCCACTTCAACTTCTACCCTCGACACGTCAGACCTGATCGAGCGGACAGGATGTGGTCGGTGTGAGCGTGCGGCGGACGATGCTGGTGACCGGGGGGACCGGGCGAGTGGGTGGGCAGGTCGTCGCCCGGCTCGCCGGGGTCGGGGACGTGCGGGTACGCGTGTTGTCCCGCGACCCGGCGAGGGCATCGGCGGTCCTGGGGCCGCAGGTGGAGGTGGTCGGCGGTGATCTCGCCGTGCCCGACAGCCTGGGCGCCGCCCTGGACGGTGTGGACGCGCTGTTCCTCGTCTTTCCGTCGGTCACCGCCGACCGGGCGGCCGGTCGGTTGGTGGCGACGCTGGCCGAGCGGGTCGGGCGCATCGTCTACCTGTCCGCCCACGGCGTACCGGACGACCCGGACGGTGCCGCTGAGCCGGACGGGACCATCATGGGCTCCCACGCCCACGTGGAGGCCCTGATCGCAGGGGCGGCCGCCGATTACGCCTTCCTGCGCTCCAGCGGTTTCGCCGCGAACACCCTGGCGTGGGCGCCGCAGATCCGGCGGTCGGACGTACTGCGGTGGTTCGTGCCCCGGGCCAGTCGGGCCCTGGTGCACGAGGCGGACCTCGGGGCGGTGGCAGCGCAGCTGCTGACGGACGACAAGCACCACCGCGGGGCCTACCACCTGACCGGCCCCGAGCAGCTGACGCAGGTCGAGCAACTCGCGGCGATCGGTACCGCGCTCGGCCGGACGCTGCGTTACGAGGAGATGGACCCCGCACAGGCCGCCGCCGAGCTCTTCCCTTCGATGCCGGCGGGCGTGGCGGCCGGCATCATCGCCGGCCACGCGGCGATGGTCGCGCGACCCGAGCCGGTCACCGACACCGTCCGGCATCTGCTGGGTCGGCCCGCCCTGACGTACGCGCAGTGGGCCCGCGACCACGCCGAGGACTTCACCGGCCGCCGGTAGGGGCCTGTCCGGTCGCCCGCTGCGGCCGGTCGCCGTTCGGTGTCGACGACGGACGCGGCTCCGTCCGCGACCTACGTCGTCCGCATCTACGGCTCGAGTACTAGGCCGCCGACGCGGTCCGGGGGTCGTTCGGCCGGGTGCGCTGCGCCAACCCGGCGGCGGACCTGTCCGAGCGGCCCTGGCCGCTGGCCGGCCGCACCGCGTGCGGCGACGACTGCCTGGAGTCGGACCGGGCCATACGCAGGGCGCGCTGGGCGTTGTTCCAGGCCGGGCAGGGCCAGGCATGGCCCGCACAGAGCAGGTTGCGGCACCCGCCGTCGCCGTCCGGTTCGTGGGCGTCGGCCACGTCCAGGGCGAGCTTCCACAGCAACGGGTCGGTCACCTCGGCGGGACGGTCTGCCTGACGGTCGGACCGGTCGGTGGTGTCGGACACGAGTTTGATCCCCCTTGAGCGCAGGTGCGATCTTCAGCTTCTCCAGTTTCCACGCCGACGAAACCTCGACACCCCTTCCATGCTGCGGAGTGGGACCGCATAGCCTCCGCCGGGCGCGGAACGGGCGAGTACAGCGGGGCCCGCTCGTCACTCCGAGGCGGCCGGGCCCCGCCGCGGCCGGCGCATCCGGACCGCCGCGACGGCGGCGACGGTCAGCAGGACCGCCAGCGCCGGCCCGCCTGCGATGACCATGAGTCCCGCGCCGATGTTGGCGCCGATTCCTCCGGCGGTCAGCACCCGCCAGCCGAGGCCGACGAGGACGCCGGCTCCGACGAGCGGCGCCAGCACCCACCACCACCGGGGGTCGAGACGGCGACGTGCGGTGGCCCGGAGCAACCAGGCGAGCGCGACGACGACGCCGACGCACGCCAGGACGCCGACGATCCGGTCACCCGCCGGGCCGAGGCTCACCGGCCGGATCGCGTAGTCCAACTCGACGCCCTCGGCGGCGAGTCGGCGGGCCTCGTCGTTGGACAGGTCGCCGATGAGCCACCAGGAAGCCACCGGTGTGCCGAGCACCAGGACGAGCGCGGTGATCGGCGACACCAGTCGGTGCGGCTTGGTCATGTCTGTCGCCTTCTTCCCGCGGGCCGGTCCACACTGCTCGGGTAAGTATGTGGGCGGCCTTCAGGCAGGGCGTGAGCACACCTACTCACCGCCGGCCGCAGTGCGGCTCGCGGGTCCACCGGCGGCACGGACGGGACATCGACGGGGATTGACAGATCACTTTGTGTGCGCTGAGGATGACTCCAGTCCACCGACCTCGACCGGAACGGCCTCTCGTCCACCAGCCTGACGACGCTTCCGCGCCCGGCGGCGTCGGTCCGTCGCAACCGGACACCACCACCTCTCCTCCGCCGTGTCGCGACGCGCGGTCGTGGACGCGCGACCGACGGGGCGGAGCCGCGCAACCCGGGCGGCCCCCTCGGCCATCCCGTCCGGCCACCCTGCCGACATCAGAAGGGCGGACACATGCGTGATCTCCTAGCTCCCCGGTGGCGACGCCGCCTACCCGTCCCGGCCGCGCTCGCCGCCGCCACGGCCGCGGTGCTGCTGGTCAGCCCGGCCTCGGCCGTCGTGCCCGCCGCAGAACCCCCGGTCGAGCTGGTCCGGGTCGCCGACGAGGAGGCGGACGTCGTCGAGGTGCTGCTCACCGGCACCACCCAACTGGACGCCCTCGTCGCCACCGGCGTCGACCTCGACCACCACGTCACCCGCACCGGGAACGGGATCGTCGCGCACGCGGTCGTCACCGCCAGCGAGGCCGCGGCGCTGACCAGGGCCGGTTTCAGGCTCGGCGAGGTGCTGCACCGTCCCGCCGACGCCCGGGCCCGGGTGGCGGAACGCGAGGCGACCATCGCCGGGCACGTCGCGCAGAACCGCGAGTTCGCCGCCGCGGCGCGCGGTCCGGCCACCGCCGCCGCGTCCGACGTCAGGATCATCCGCGCGGACTACTACACCTCCGGAACGAGCCAGATACTCTCCGTCGAGGCGAAGTGGGCGCAGGGCCAGACCGCCACCGACGCCCTCACCGTCGAGCGGGACAGCGGCCCGGGCACCGAGATCGGCTCCGGCGGTACGCAGACGATCTCCCGTTTCGTCGACGCCGGCGTCTACCTGTACCACCGTGGGGCCGCGCAGGTGACCAGCCGGCCCGACCGGATCCGCATCACCAGCCCGACCGGCGACGTCGCCGTGGCCCAGGTGCGGGAGTGGCTCCCCACCCCGGGCGACGGTCCCGAGGGCCCGGGCTACCAGAAGGACTTCGTCACCAGCTACCTGACGCCGACCGAGCTGTACGCGCGGATCCATCAGCTGGCGGCCGAGTTCCCCCGGCTGGCCGAGGTCGTCGAGCTGCCGTACCGGACCAACGGCTACCGGCGGCACGCCCAGGCGGTGCTGGGCACCGCCGCCGACAGCCGCGTCGCGGTGGACTCCCTGGCCTGGGGGCACGAGGGCGGCAACGACGTCTCCGTGGAACTCGCCGACCCGGGCGCGGCGAACGCGCCGCTGTCGGTGACCGTCGCCGGCGCGGCCGTCCGGGTCACCCTGGGCACCGACGGCGACGGCGCGGTGACCAGCACCGCCGCGCAGGTCGTCGCGGCACTCAACGCCGGGGCCGGGACGCTCGTGCGGGCGTACACCTATCGGGGCAGCCCGGGCGGCGGCGTGGTCGCGCCGGCCGCGCGGACCCCGCTGAGCGACGGTCTGAGCGCGCCGGCGAGCGTCTCCCGCGACCCGCACCCGGTGTACGCCATCCGCATCGGCAAGCACCGGGACGGCTCGAAGCTCGGCGTGCTCGCCTACGCGCAGGAACACGCCCGCGAGTGGGTGCCGCCGCTGGTGACCGTCGAGACCGCCGAGCGGCTGCTGCGCAACTACGCCCACGACGGGCGGACCCGGCAGCTGCTGGACAGCCTCGACATCTGGATCGCCCCCTCGGTCAACCCGGACGGCGGCCACTACTCCTTCTACGACTTCAACTCGCAGCGCAAGAACATGACCAACCACTGCCCGACGACCGGGGCGGCCGACTTCCTGGCCCGCAACTCCTGGGGCGTGGACAACAACCGCAACTACACCGAGTACAGCCTCTTCGACGGCTACTCGGGGGCGTCGGCGAGCTGCACCAGCGGCACGTACGCCGGGCCGGGCGAGCTCTCCGAGCCGGAGAACCGCAACCTCGACTGGCTGGCCTCCCGCCCCAACATCAGGTTCTCGATGAACCTGCACTCCTCGGGCAACTACTTCATGTGGTCGCCGGGGGCGTACGCGCTGCCCGACCGCGTCTCCGCGCCCCGCCCGACGCTCGCCGAGGAGTCGGCGTTCTGGGGCGCCTCGTCGCGGATCCTGGCCGCCATCAAGCGGCACCGCAACATGGCGGTGACCCCGGCGCGCACCGGCCCGATCTCCGACGTGCTCTACTCGGCGGCCGGCAACTCCGGGGACATGCTCTGGTACAGGTACGGCATCTATGCCTGGAACTTCGAGGTCGGCACCTCCTTCCAGCCGGAATGGGACGAGGCGCACGCCGAGACGCTGGAGTTCGCCAACGGCCTGGTGGAGCTGATGCGGGTGGCCCGGGACTTCGCCAAGGACCGGACCCGGCCGCGCAGCACGCTGGCGGTCGCGCCCAGCGCGACGCCGGGCATGGTGGAGGTGACCTTCTCCACCAGCGAGCCGGCCGCCGTCTTCTACACCCTCGACCGGGCCGCCCCCACGTACGCCTCGAAGCTCTACGGCTCGGCGGGCGTCCGGGAGGGCGGGGAGACGCTGACCGTCCCGGCGGGAACGCGGATCCACTGGTTCTCGGTGGACTCGGCGGGCAATGTCGAGAACAACTACCGCCCCGACGGCAACGGCCGCAACTACCGCAAGGACACCGCCGTGCCGCCGTCGGGCTGACCGCCCACCGGGACGGGGGTGTGGGGCCGCCGGCCCCGCACCCCCGCCGTCTCCCGCGCCGACGCCCGGCCCGGCCGGCGTGCGGATCGCCGCCGCGCGGCAGGGTCGCGTGGGTGCCGGACCCTCACGCCGGTGGCCCCGGGGCGGGGACGGCACGGCCGTCCTGTGCCCGGCGGTCACGCTCCGCCCAGGCGTGCAGGGCGTCCCGGTCGCCGGCCGCGTCGAGGTTGAGGGCCGCCTCGACGAGGGCGAGGTGGGTGAACGCCTGGGGATAGTTGCCCAGCGCTCTCCCGTCGGGAGCGAGCTGCTCGGAGTAGAAGCCGAGCGGGCCCGCGTAGGTGTCGAGCCGGTCGAACAGTTGCCGTGCCGACTCGTGCTCGCCAGCGAGCACGAGCGCGGAGACCAGCTCGAACGAGCAGAGCAGGAAGGCCCCTTCCTCGCCGGGCAGTCCGTCGTCGACCCGGTATCGGCGGATCAGGGCGGGAGCGACCGCGAGATCCCGTCGGATCCGTTCGACGGTGGCGAGCACCCGGGGATCGTCGCCGGGCAGGAAGCCGACCAGCGGGATCCGCAGCAGGGACGCGTCCAGGTCGGTGGACCCGTACGCCAGCACGAAGCTGCCGACCGTGCCGTCGTAGCCGCGGTCGAGGACCTCGGCGTGCAGCGCGTCGCGAGCCTGCCGCCAACGGTCGACGGGAGCGGTGTCGTCGTGCAGCAGGTGGGCCAGACGGATCCCCCGGTCGAGGCAGACCCAGACCATCACCTTGGAGTTGACATAGTGCCGACGGGGACCGCGGATCTCCCAGACCCCGTGGTCCGGCTCGCGCCACCGCTGTGCCATCGTGTCGACGTGCCGGCGCAACAGCCGCCACTGTTCGCCGGTCAGTTCACCCGCGAGCTGCTGGTATGCCAGCGCGGCGTCGAGGATGTGACCGTAGGTGTCGAACTGGACCTGGTCGGCGGCCTCGTTGCCGGTGCGGACCGGTCGGGAACCGGCGTAGCCCGACAGGTGCGGTAGTTCCCGCTCGACCGTGCTGTGGCCGTGGATGCCGACGGCAGGGGCGAGCGGATCCGGACCGGCGCAGGTGGAGATCAGGAAACGTAGGTACCGTCGTCCCTCCTCGGCATGGCCCAGCCGGAACAGCGCGAGCAGGAGCAGGGCCGCGTCCCGGTGCCAGGTGTAGCGGTAGTCCCAGTTGCGGACGCCGCCGACCTCCTCGGGCAGCGCGGTCGTGGCGGCGGCCAGTAGCGCGCCGGTCTCGTCGAAGGACAGGCCCCGCAGCACCAGCGCGCTGCGCCGGACCGCCTCGGCGGCGAAGCCGGTGTAGTCGCTGCGCGCGGACCAGTCCCGCCAGGTGCGGCAGGTGTCGTCAAGCAGCCAGGCGGGATCGGAGGGCGACGCGGCGTCGCCGTAGTCGAGCAGCACGACGGCGGTCCGGCCGGCGGACAGCTCGGCGTCGGCGGTAAGCGTCGTGTCGTCCGCGACGAAGGGCAGGTCACCGCGGATCGTCAGCGGGGTGCCCCGGGCGTGCCACCGGTCGTCGATCTTCGACCAGGCGGTCGGCTGGCCGCCGTAGCCTGGCCGTGGGGCGACGCGCACGGCCAGCCGCACCGAACCGCGTTCGACCGTCACGTGCCGCACCAGGACCTTGGCGGCCCGGATCGGTTGCGTGTCGTCGCCGGGATCCACGGCGAGGAAGTCGTGTGCCACCGCCCTGCCGTCCGGGCAGTCGTACTCACTGCGCAGGACCAGGG
This sequence comes from Micromonospora sp. LOL_025, assembly GCF_048060285.1. Taxonomy (NCBI): domain Bacteria; kingdom Bacillati; phylum Actinomycetota; class Actinomycetes; order Micromonosporales; family Micromonosporaceae; genus Micromonospora; species Micromonospora sp. LOL_025. Next base: position 29,227 of record NZ_JBHMIR010000015.1, read on the forward strand.
TGTCCGGCAGGTACCGGCGAGTGGGAGTGACCCCACCGTCGATGACGAGCGACATTGCTCCGCCCACGTGCCGGTCGAGCAACCGCGCGAAGACGGCGTCGCCCTCGAAGTGGGGTACGCAGAGCCAGTCGACCGTCCCGTCGGCACCGATCAGGGCGGCGGTGTGGGTGTCCGAGAGGAACGCGTACGAGTCGATCGAGGGAAAGCTCACGTCAACTCCGGCAGGATCCGGTCACCGAAGACCTCCAGGAAGCGGTCCTGGTCGCGTCCGACGTGATGCAGGTAGATCTCCTCGACGCCAAGGTCGGCGTACTCGCACAGCCACTGCGCGTGGCGGCCGGGATCGCTGGAGACCAGAACGTGTTCCCGCATGTCCTCGGGGCGGACGTGGGCGGTGGCCTGGGCGAAGTCGTCCGGCGTCGCCAGGTCCCAGCCGAGGTCGCTGCCGAGGATCGCGGAGCGCCACTGCTCGTGTGCCACCCGAAGGGCGGTCGCGTCGTCGAGGGCCCAGGAGAGGTGCACCTGAAGCAGCACCGGCCCGGCGCCCCCGGCGGCGCGGTAGGCGTCGATCACCCGCCGCACCCCGTCGACGCCCTGGTTGATGGTGATCAGCCCGTCCGCCCAGGAGGCCGCCCACCGGGCCGTCTGCGGGGTGACCGCTGCCGCGTACAGAGGTGGCGGCTGCGCCGGCCGGGACCACAGCACGGCCCGGTCGACGGTGACCAGCCCGCGATGGTCGACACACTCGCCGGCGAAGAGCGCGCGGATCACCTGGACGCACTCCCGCAGCCGGGCGTTGCGTTCCGGCTTGTTCGGCCACCGCTGGCCGGTGATGTGCTCGTTGAGCGCCTGGCCGGTGCCGAGGGCGAGCCAGAACCGATCGGGGAACATCTCGGTCAACGTCGCCGCGGCCTGCGCCACGATGGCGGGGTGGTAGCGCTGACCGGGTGCGTTCACCACACCCAGCGGCAGGTCGGTGCGGGCCATCGCCGCCCCCAGCCAGGACCAGGCGAACCCCGACTGACCCTGCTCCGCTCCGAAGGGCGCGAAGTGGTCCGAGCACGTCGCGCGGGTGAAACCGGCCGTCCGGGCCCCCTCCACCAGGCGCAGCAGCGTGCTCGGCGGGAACTGCTCATGCGAGGCGTGGAAGCCGAAGGCCGTCACGAGGTCCTCCCGCCGTTGCTCCGCGTCGCCCGACGCGGTGGGGCGGGCTACCCGTGATCCGGCCGGGCAAACGCCGATCAGCGACCGGGGAGGCTGCCCAGCAGCACCGCTCGGGAGCTGCGGTGCGCCAGGTCCTCCGCCACGTTGCCCAGCAGTTTCTCGTCGAGCCCGTGCCCCCGCCTTCCGATCACCAGGAGGTCCACGTCCCGCGCCTCGGCGACTGCCAGGAGAGCGTCGGCCGGGTGACCCGACACCACCTCCGTGCTGGGAGTGGGCAGCTCGTCCGGCAGGTTGCGCGTGGCCTCGTCCAGCAGCAGTCGGGCCCGCCGGTGCTCTTCGTCCGCCTCGATGTCGACCACGTCCGGGTCGGTCACGGTGACCAGCACCAACTCGCCGGCCGTGCCGCCCAACGCGTGCGCGACGGCGCGCAGCGCGCGGTCGGAGTCGGGCGAGCCGTCCAGGCCGACCAGCACGCGCAGGCCGGATCGCGCCGGCGCCGGCGCCGGCACCCGGACGTCGACCCGTTGCGGATCGGCCCGGCCGCGCTCGGCGGCGATCGGGATGAACAGCGGCCCGAGCAGACCTCCGACGAGATACCACAGCAGGTTGCGGTGCCCACCGCGGGTCACGAAGACCGCTGCGGTGACCAGCCCGGCAACCAGCCAGGCCACGATCGCCAGCAGGGCCAGTCCCAGCTCAGCCACGGCGGCCTCCCGGCGTGGTCGGTGCGGGCGGACGGGTCATGCGGGTGACTACCCCCGGTCGCCGCGGGTAGGCCCCCGCGTCCGCAGGCGAGGCCAGTTGCCGTCGGACCCGGCGCCGCGACGGCGCTCGGGCGGGGTGGAGCGCCGGCTGTGGCGTGCGCGCACGACGAGGGTTCGACCGGTCGCGGTCGGGTACCACCCTGCTGGCGCCGGCCGGATGCGGGCGTCCCGGGCCTACGGCGCACGGGGTGGCTCCGGTCTCCGGGTGGTCCGGTCGGCGGTGGACGAGCCGGCCCCTTCGGACGAGGAGACCCCGTGACCGACGCCGGTCGGCGCCGTGGCAGCCTGTTCGCCCGGCGATCTTGGGCGGAGACCAGCCGCATCACTGCCATCCTGCGCCGGGAGACGGTGGGCGGGGCGCTTCTGCTCGTCGGGGCGCTGGTGGCGCTGCTCTGGTCCAACTCACCCTGGGTGGAGCACTACCAGGCGTTGCGGGACTTCCGCGCCGGACCCGCCTTCCTGCACCTCGACCTCAGCATGGCCACCTGGGCGGCCGACGGCCTGCTGGCCGTCTTCTTCTTCGTCGCCGGGCTCGAACTCAAACGTGAGTTCGTCGCGGGGGACCTGCGGGACCCGCGTCGCGCGGTGGTCCCGGTGGCGGCGGCCTGTGGCGGCGTGCTGGTGCCGGCCCTGCTCTACCACCTGATCGCCGGCGGCGACGCGGCGAAGGGCTGGGCGATCCCGACGGCGACCGACATCGCCTTCGCGCTGGCCGTGCTCGCCGTGGTCGGCCGGTTCCTTCCGCCCGCGCTGCGTACCTTTCTGCTCACCCTCGCGGTCGTCGACGACCTGATCGCCATCGTGATCATCGCCGTCTTCTACACCACCGACCTGTCGGTCGTGCCGTTGCTCGGCGCCCTGGCTCCGCTGGCGGTCTTCGGTCTGTTGGTGCAGCGCCGCGTCCGGTCCTGGTGGCTGCTGCTCCCACTCGCGGCCCTGACCTGGGCGCTGGTGCACGAATCGGGAGTGCACGCCACCGTGGCGGGGGTCCTGCTGGCCTTCACCGTCCCGGTGGTCCGCAGCGACGCCGCCGGGGGGCCGGGCACCGGGCCAGGACTGGCCGAGCACTTCGAGCGCCGGTTCCGCCCCATCTCCGCCGGCGTCGCGGTGCCGATCTTCGCGTTCTTCTCCGCCGGGGTCGCGGTGGGGGGCCTGACCGGCCTGGCGACCGCGCTCAGCGACCGGGTGGCGATCGGTATCGTCATCGGTCTGCTCGTCGGCAAGCCGGTCGGCATCATGGGGGCCACCTGGCTGGTTTCCCGGTTCACCCGCGCCCATCCGGACGAGGGCCTCAACTGGCTCGACGTGCTCGGCCTGTCGCTGCTCGGTGGCATCGGCTTCACGGTCTCGCTGCTCGTCGGCGAGTTGGCCTTCGGGCTGGGCAGTGAGCGGGACGACCACGTCAAGGTGGCCGTGCTCACCGGGTCCCTGCTCTCGGCGCTGTTCGCCTCCGTGGTCCTGCGCGCCCGGAGCCGCCTGCACCGGCAGGTCTGCGAGGCGGAGGCCGTCGACCGCGACCGGGACGGCGTGCCGGACGTCTACGACAGGCATCCTGACCAGCCGGACGCCCACTGAACACCCGTGCCGGGCCGACACCGTTCCCCGCCCGACGGACCGGGCAGTCGCGCGGCCGGGTGGGGCCCGCCGCTCAGTCCGGCAGCAGCGGCATCTCCAGGCCGGGGTCCCGGCCGAGCAGCACCGCCCGGGTGAGCGCCCCCGACCCGAACCGGTCACGCACCGCGTCCACGGCCGCGTCCAGGTCCGCCCCCGGATCGCGGTCGAACGGCAGCGGCGGCTGGACGGGGGAGTCGTCCAGGTTCCCGACCGACACGCCGAGCAGGGTCACGCCCCGTCGTTCGATCTCGGGCAGGGCGGCCCGCAGCAGCGCCCGCGCCGCGGCGAGCAGCGGGGCCGTGTCGGCGGTCGCCTTGGCCACCGTGCGGGAGCGGGTCGCGCGGGTGTAGTCGCCGAACCGCAGGCGCAACGTCACCGTCCGGCCGGCCCGCGTCGCCGCCCGCATCCGCCGGGTCACCCGGTCGACCAGGCCGGCGAGGACCGCCTCCAGCTCGGCGGGGGAGTGCGGGCCGGGGGCGAGGGCGTGCTGTGCGCCCATCGACCCGCGCCGGCGGCCGACCTGCACCGGCCGGGGGTCGCGGTTGTGCGCCAGGGCGTGCAGGTGCCGACCGGCGCCCGCGCCGAGCAGGGAGACCAGTGCCGCCTCGCCGAGGCGGGCGACCTGCCCGACCGTACGGATGCGTCGCTCGCGCAGCTTCGTGGCCGTCACCGGCCCGACGCCCCACAGCCGCTCCACCGGCAGCGGGTGCAGGAACGCCAGCTCCCCGTCCGGCGGGACGACCAGCAGGCCGTCGGGCTTGGCGACGCCGCTGGCCACCTTGGCGAGGAACTTCGTGCGGGCCACGCCCACCGTGATCGGCAGGCCGACCCGTTCGCGTACCTCCCGGCGCAGCCGGGCGGCGATGTCGGCGGGCGGGCCGACCAGCCGGCGCAGACCGCCCACGTCGAGGAACGCCTCGTCGATGGAGAGCCCCTCGACGATCGGGGTGGTCCGCCGGAAGATCTCGAACACCGCGCGGCTCGCCGCCGTGTAGGCCGCCATCCTCGGCGGCACGACGATCGCCTCGGGGCAGAGCCGGCGGGCCTGCCGGCCGCCCATCGCGCTGCGGACGCCCCGGGCCTTCGCCTCGTAGCTGCACGCGAGGACCACGCCCCCGCCGACGACCACCGGCCGGCCGCGCAGGCGCGGATCGTCCCGCTGCTCGACCGACGCGTAGAACGCGTCCAGGTCGGCGTGCAGGATGCTGGCCTCTCGCGACACGAACACATGTTCGCACGGAAGCCCGTGACGGCGGCGCTGACCTGCCCGAACAGCGCCGGACGGGCATCCCCGGAGGCGCCGGGGCCGCGCGACCGACCGGCGTGGCGGCCTACAGCTCGTCGAACGGGCGGGCGTAGGCGAACGCGCCCCGGATCGACGACCGCCAGGCGCTCAGCGGCCGGGCCATGAAGTGACGCGGCCCCCACGGCTGCGGCGGGGTGACGCCGAGGTCGACCGCCGGGCGGAACCCGAAGCGCGGGTAGTAGTCGGGGTGCCCGAGCAGCACCACCAGTGCCTCCTCGCGCGCGTCGGCCGCGCCGAGCACCGCGTGCATCAGCGCGGAGCCGACCCCGCGCCGCTGCCAGGCCGGCAGTACGCCGAGCGGACCCAACCCCAGCGCGACCGGCTCGCCGGCGACCCGGCCCCGGGTGCACACCACGTGCCCGACCACCCGCCCGGCGTCGTCCGCCGCGACGAGGGAGAGGGCCGGCAGCCACCCGTCGTCGGCCCGCAGCGCGTCCACCAGCCCCGCCTCGACGGGTACGGCGTCCGGCTTCCCCGGGTCGGCGAAGGCGGCCAGGTGCACCGCCCGGATCGCGTCGACGTCGGCGGGGGTCTCGCGTCTGATCAGCACCGGGCCACGATAGGCGCGGCGATGCACCCGACGCGCCTCATTAACGGCGTCGCCCGCTCACCGGGTGGGCCGCGGACGCCGGGCGCGGGTGGCGACGATCCGGTGTACCGCCACCAGCGGCAGCACCCCGACCGGATACCAGGCGAGATCGACCGGGTCGAACTGCACCCCGAGCGCGAGCCGCGCCAGCGGGCTGCGCGCCGACAGCGCCGCCGGTACCCCGGTCAACTGCGACAACTCGACCGCCCAGCAGAAGGCGATCGCGACCGCGCCGGCCACCGGCGGCGACAGCCGCGGCCGGAGGAACAACACGCCGGCCCAGACCACGCAGGCGTACAGCGCGGTGCCGGAGTGCTGTTCGAGGCCGCCGCCGGCTGCCGCGCGCACGACGAGGGCGACGAGCAGGAAGAGGACGGCAGCGGCGAGCATCAGGATCCGGCACCGCCTAGGGGTGATCGACATTCCGGCGATGCTAGGCGTTCTCCCGCGGCGGCCAGGAACTCCGCGCGTACTCGTGCGGCGCGTCGCGGACGGTCAGGACATCGCGGTCGGCGAGGGCGGGGCGGTGCCGCCCCGGGGGGCCTCCGCCGTCATCAGCCGGACGATCTGCGCCCGGTCGGCGTCGGACGGCAGCCCCCACTCGGGACGGTAGCCGTACACCTCGTGCAGGGGGTGCGAGGCGGTCCGGCCGTCGAGGACCTCGATCGAGTCGGTGTCGATGAGGCCCGGGTGCTCGACGCCGCAGGCCTCGGCGACCTTGACCAGGTCCCGGCGCAGTGTCCGGACGTAGTTGGCCGCGCGGACGGACTTCGACCCCGGGTCAACGCCCCTGGCGAGCCACGGGTTCTGGGTGGCGACGCCGGTGGGGCAGGTGTCGGTGTGGCACTTCTGGGCCTGGATGCAGCCGATCGCCAGCATCGCCTCCCGGCCCACGTTGACCATGTCGCAGCCGAGCGCGAACGCCACCACCGCGTTGTCGGGCAGGCCGAGCTTGCCGGCGCCGACGAACACCACCTGCTCGTGCAGGTCGTGCTCGGCGAAGACCTTGTAGACCCGGGCGAAGCCCTGCTGGAACGGCAGCGACACCGAATCCGTGAAGATCAGCGGCGCGGCGCCGGTGCCGCCCTCGCCACCGTCGACGGTGACGAAGTCGACTCCGCGCCCGGTGTCGCGCATCAGGGTGGTCAGCTCCTCCCAGAAGCCGAGGTCGCCCACCGCGGACTTGATGCCGACCGGCAGGCCGGTCTCGGCGGCGAGCAGCTCCACCCAGTCGAGCAGGCTGTCGCAGTCGGAGAACTCGGCGTGCCGGGACGGGCTGACGCAGTCGCGTCCCTGCGGGATGCCCCGGGTCGCCGCGATCTCCGCGGAGACCTTGGCCGCCGGCAGCAGGCCGCCGAGGCTGGGCTTGGCGCCCTGGCTGAGCTTGATCTCGAGCGCCCGTACCGGCGCGCCGGCGACCAGGTCCTTGAGTCGGTCGAGGCTGAACCGGCCGCGTTCGTCGCGGCAGCCGAAGTACGCGGTGCCGATCTGGAAGACCAGGTCACCGCCCTTGCGGTGGTACGGCGACAGCCCGCCCTCGCCGGTGTTCTGCAGGCAGCCGGCCAGGGCGGCGCCCCGGTTGAGTGCCTCGACGGCGTTGCCGGACAGCGAGCCGAAGCTCATCCCGGAGATGTTCACCACCGACTCGGGCCGGAACGCGTGGGCACGGCCCCGCGCGGCGCCGAGCACCTTGGCGCACGGTAGCCGCACGTCGTGTCCGGCGCCGGGCGTCGACGGCGGGACGGCGCGACCGAAGGTGCGGTGCTTGATGATCGGATATCCGGGCGTGAACTCGATGTCGTTGTCGGTACCGAAGCCGAAGTAATTGTTCTGCTGCTTGGCCGACGCGTACACCCAGCGGCGCTGGTCGCGGGTGAAGGGCCGCTCCTCGTTGTTGCCCGCGACGATGTACTGGCGCAACTCCGGCCCGATGGACTCCAGCAGGTACCGGGCCCGGCCGAGGACCGGGAAGGTACGCAGCAACGCGTGATCGCGCTGGATCAGGTCGCGCGCGGCCAGGGCCGCGAGGGCGGCGACGGCGGCGGGTACGGCTCGGCTTGCCCACTTCATGCCCGCCACTCTTTCCGCGATCGCCCTCCGTCAAACGGGCCGGCGGTCACGCGGGCGGCGTCGCCGACCCGGACGGCGCTCCGGGGCGCGGCGGACGGCGGCCCCGAACCCCCTGCCGGATCAGCCCGGCGTCAGGACACGGTGGACGACCAGCATGGCGATGTCGTCGGTCGGCCGCTCGGCGCCGAGGGCGTCCATGACAGTGGCGCACACCTCCTCGGCCGGAGCCGGGCGGACCACGTCGACGAGCTGCTCGAGACCGACGTCGATGACCTCGTGGCGGCGTTCGACGAGGCCGTCGGTGAAGCAGACGAGCACCGCGCCCGGCGGGAAGTCCACCTCGGCCTGTCGCCGGGGCGGCGGCCGGCGGCCCGTACCGAGCGGGGGGTCGGCGTGGACCGGAACCGGTGCGCCCGGCTGGCCCGGCGCGGCGAGGACGGGGCGCAGGTGCCCGGCGGCGGAGAGCCGGATGCGCGTCCGGTCGGGGGAGACCATGGCGTAGAGCGCCGTGGTGAGGTTCCCGGCCTCGAAGTGGCCGACCTTGCGGTCGAGGAGCGTCAACGCCTCCGCCGGGTCGTCGCAGACCAGCGCGTAGGCGCGCAGCGCGCTGCGGATGCGTCCCATGACCACGGCCGACTGCAGGCCGTGGCCCGACACGTCGCCGATGACCAGGCCCAGCCAGCCCGAGGGCAGGACGAACACGTCGTACCAGTCGCCGCCGATTCCGGCGACGTGCCCGGGCACGTACCGGGCGGCCAGGTCCAGGCCCGGCAGGCTGGGCAGCTGGGCGGGCAGCAGGCTGCGTTGCAGGGCGAGGGCGGCGTTGTGGTCGAGGTTGTGGGACCGGGCGAGGTTGGCCAGGCTGGCCCGGTCGGCGACCAGCTCCAGCAGGCGTACGTCGTCGGTGGTGAACCGGCGTCGGCCCAGGGTGCCGACGTGCAGCACGCCGATCAGCTCGCCCCGGGCGAACATCGGCACGCCGAGCAGCGACCGCAGCCCCATCGCCAGCAGCACCGGGTTGACCACGACGTCGGAGGTGACCTCCTCGACGAGCACCGGCCGTCGGGTCAGGGCGATCCGGCCGGCGAACCCGCGGCCCACGGAGACGCGGAACCCCTGCCGGACCTCCTCCTCCAGTCCCTTGGCCGCGGTGGCCACGAGCTGCTGGGAGTGCGTGTCCAGCATGAGGATGGCCGCCGTGTCGACGTCGAGCAGGTCCCGGACGCGGTCGAGGAGCTCGTCGAAGAGGTCGGCCGCGTCGAGGCGGGACAGCGTCGCGTCGGTCACGGCCTCGATGCGGCGCAACCGTTCGTCGTCCTGGATGAGCCCCTGATCGGCCACCACCGGATCCTAGCCCTGACGGCTGCGTCCGCCGCCTTCCGCGCTGCGTCGATCGGGCCTGCCGGGCGGCCGGTCAGGATCGGCGGCGGGTCGCCGAGGCCTGGAGCGTGGGTCGGCGGATCACCGCGATCCGGTCGCCCCGGGCGCGCAGCGACGTGCGCCCGCCGCGCCCACGGCGGACGGTCAGGTCGACACCTCGCCGTGCTCGTCGACGATGGCGGTGTCCGAGTCCTTCCACCCCTGGTTCTTCAGGCCGGCGGGGGACCGGCGGTGGTATTCGAGGAAGCCGTCCCGGTCGAGGTCGCCGAAGCGGTCGATCCAGCCCAGCACCCGCCGCGCGGTCGGCAGCAGGTCCCGTACCGTGTCGAGGTCCCCGGTCCAGGCCAGGTACTGGCCGAGGAAGACCAGGAAGTCCGGCGCGGTCGACCAGTCGCCGTGGTAGGCGGCGAACGGGTCGAGCCCGAGCGGGGACACCCGGCCCCGCCGGGCCTCGTGCAACGGCTTGCCGGGTTCCTCGTCCCGCCAGTCGTCGATGCGCCGCCCGAGCTGGTGGGTGTTGAGGCGCAGGCTGTCCGCCAGCATCGTCGGCCCGGCGAGCAGGGACTGCCACGAGGCGGTCATCGTGTCGCGGCCGAAGATCTCCTGGTAGATCGGCAGGCCGGCCATGGGGGCCGTCGGCCCGTCCGGTTCCCCCTGCGGCAGCACGGACAGGTCGTCGACCGCGCACCGCCAGGCGGCGGTGACGTCGAAGTTGCTGCTGGCGAGTCGCACGAGTTCACGAGCCAGGGTGTCGCGGGCGCGCGCCGCCGCGTCGTCCGGCTCGGCGAAGGTCGGCGGCGGTGCGGCGAGGCGCTGGCCGTCGAAGACGGGTTCGACGAGGAGTTCCACCCGGCGGGATCCCCGGGGCGGCACCGCGAGGTCGACCGTCAGGGCGGCGTCGGCGTACCGGACGGGTGTGTCGGCCCGTACGCCGATCGCCACCGCCCGGTCGAGGCCGTCGCACCGGTAGATCAGGCGAAGCTCCCGGTCCCGGTCGTCCCAGCTCGCGTCGACCGTGCCGGACTGCACCCGCCGGCCGCTCTCGGCCTCGCTGGTGTCGGCGAAGTCGGCGGCGAGGTCGATGCGCGGCCGCAGGTCCAGCGGCACGGCCGCGTAGCTGACCACGGTCAGCCGGGTGCGCAGCCCCGCGCCGACGAAACGCTCCACCAGCAGGTAGACCGCGCGGGAGGGCAGCGTGTCGCCGCCGCCGAGGGCGGCGTACGAGAGCTGGGCGTGCCCCGCCACGTTGGCCGTGCTGAACGGGACCGGCTCGCGGCCGTCCACGCTGAGCGCTCGGTGCTGAGCACCCGGGTGTTGCGGGCGAAGCCCTGCGGGTCGGCGCCGGTGATCCGGCCGCGGACGTCGGTCACCAGGGTGCTCCAGCCGCTCGCCACGTAGAGCAGGTCCGGGCGGACGCGCAGGTTCCGGACCCGGGTCATCGCGGCCGGGGCGCGCTCGGGCGGGGGCGGGCGGGGCGTGCGGGGTGCGGGTGCGGGTGCGCGAGCGTCGACAGCATCGGGTGCACCCCTCCGGCCGGCGGCTGCGGGCCGGGGGCACCGGTGGGTGCCGCCCGGGCCCGTCGGACGGCGGTCCCTACCCGCTCGCGCCGCCGCTACACCTCGTCAGTCCCGGGGCTGGCCGATGTTCACCATCCAGCCGATGCCGAAGCGGTCGACGCACATGCCGAACTCGTCGCCCCACATCTGCTTCTCCAGGGGCACGGTCACCGTGCCGCCCTCGGTGAGCTTGCCCCAGTAGCCGCGCAGGTCGTCGGCGTCGTCGCCGCTGAGGCTGACGGAGACGTTGGTGCCGGGGTCGTGCTCCATGCCGGGCGCGGTGTCCGAGCCCATCAGGGTGAAGCCCCGGTCGGTCTCCAGCATCGCGTGCATGATCTTGTCGGCCAAAGCGGGATCGTCGGTGCCCATCGAGCCGAAGGTGTCCATCGACAGCGAACCGCCGAACACGCGGTGGTAGAACCCCATCGCCTCCCGTGCGTTGCCCGGGAAGCTGAAGTACGGGTTGAGTCGAGACGCCACAGCACCCTCCTCCGGTCGTGACGGACCCATCGTCGCAGACCAGGGGGCCGACGGGGGCGAGGTGCGCCGCGTTTCGCCGGCCCGCCGGGGCGGTGCGCCCCACGGGCCGGCGGCGGTGGTCAGTGGCGGAACGACCGGCGTACGACGCCGCCGACGAGCGCGCACCAGGTGTCGACGTCCAGCTTGCCGTGGGCCGGCAGCCCGTGGCTGCGCTGGACGTCCTTGACGGCCGTCTTGGTCGGGTGGTCGTACTCGCCGGTGACGGTGACCCCGGGGTGGCCCCGGAAGTTCAGCAGGAACTGCACGGCGGTGACCGGGAGGCCGGCGGCGTCCCTGCCCAGCTCCGGCACCAGGGTCTCCCAGGTGGGCGCGGTGAGGGTGGCGTCGACGTCGACCGGGATGCCGTTGCGGTACTGCCAGTCCTGCACGGCGGCGACGGTGGCGGCGTCGAAGACGCTGTTGACCGGCACGGTGTAGCCGCGGTGGGCCAGCAGGTACTGCACCACCCGGACGGAGGGGGAGCCGACGAAGCGCCACAGGTCCGGCCAGCGGCGGGCCGGCACGTCGGCGAGGTCGGTGCCGAGCGCCTCGAAGACCCGGCGGCGCAGGGCGGGGAACTGCCCGTAGAAGGCGGCCCCGGGACACAGCGTGGTGCGGAAGTCCCAGTGGCCGAAGATGTCGTGGGCGTGCAGCCCGTACCGCCGGCAGATGGTCGCGCAGAGCGTGACCAGCGAGTCCAGCAGGGCCTCCGGCGGCGTCTCGGTGACGTACGTGCCCTCGTTCTCGATGCCGATGGCGCGGCCGTTCTCGCCCGGGCAGTGCGCCGAGATCATCTGCCGGTCGCCGGCCCGCAACCGCTCCAGGCTGCCCCGGCGTCCCTCCATGACGTACCCGCCGCGGCTGATGGTGAAGTGCTGGCCCGTGTCGGACCAGCCGTTGCCGTCCATGTGCAGGTTCTGGCAGTCGCGGGCCAGCTTGACCGCCTGCGCCTCGGAGTAGTCGGTGACGTTCGGAAACGCCATGTGGTGCACGATGATCTTGTTGGTGGGGATGGCGCTGACCGCCAGCGGGTCCGCCGGTGGGCGCGCGCCCCACTCGTCGCAGCTGTAGATCCAGTCCAGGTCGGTGCCGGGGTCCGCGTGCGCGGCGGACGGGAGGGCGAGTTGGCTGCCGACGACCGCGACCGTGGCGGCGCCGAGGCCGGCCCGCAGCAGGGTTCGACGGTCCACTGCGGAGTTCTCGACGTGCATGGCATCTCCTCTGCGGCCGGAGGTGGGGGCGGGGGCGGCCCCGTGAAAAGGAACTCCAGGCATCGCGTGTGCAGTGGAGGATATTGCCAAGACTCGGCGGTACGCCAGACCTCCGCGCCTGGCAGGATGGCGGGATGCGGCAGGGAGCGGTCGGTCACGTCCGGCTGGTGGAGCGCGAGGGGCGCCGCCTGGTCGAGAAGCGGATGACGGAACCCTCCCGCCACGACACGGAGGTGCTCGCCCTGCGGGCGCTCGCTGACACGGACATGCCGGTTCCCGAGCTCGTCGAGGTCGGGCCGGGCTCGATCCTCATGACGCTCATGCCGGGTGAACGACTGGACAGCGAGAACGCCGACGTGCGACTCGGCGGGCTCCGTGCCTCGGCGACACTGCTCCGTCGCCTCCATGAGCTGCCGCCACCTGACGGGCTGCCGCCCGCGCCGGACGACGCGCTGATCATCCGCCGCTACCGCGACGCCGGCGGCCCCCCGCTTCCGCTCGCCGTTCCACCGGCCGGTCGCACGGCGTTCTGTCACGGCGACTGGACCGACGGGAACCTCCTCGCCGCGAACGGCGACATCACGGCGGTCATCGACTGGGAGGCGGCCCACCTCGGCGACCCGCTCAGAGAACTGTCGCGTGCGGCCTGGGGCGCCGCGCGGAAGGACCCGCGGTCGTTCGACGTCCTCGTCGAGGGGTACGGAGCCGACCCGGCCTTGGTCCGGGCCTGGTTGCCGATCCACGCCGCCGAACTCTGGCTGTGGTTCGCCGAGGCCGGGCCGCCCGAGTACCTCGAACAGCTCACCGCGGAACTGCGGAACCTGCCCACGCGTGCGGACGAGACCTACGGCCCCGGACGGGTCGGCTCACCGACGTGACCGGCTAGAGCACCTGGGAGAGGAAGCGGCGTAGCCGGGGGTGCTCGGCCCGCTCGAAGATCGCGGCCGGCTCGCCGGCCTCCAGCACCACCCCGCGATCCATGAACGCCACGGTGTCGGCGACCTCGCGGGCGAAACCCATCTCGTGGGTGACCACCACCATCGTCATGCCGCCGGCGGACAGCTCGGCCATCAGTCCGAGCACGCCCTTGACCAGCTCCGGATCCAGGGCGGAGGTCGCCTCGTCGAAGAGCATCACCTGCGGGCGCAACGCCAGCGCGCGGGCGATCGCGACCCGCTGCTGCTGCCCGCCGGACAGGTGCGCCGGGCGGGCGTCGGCCTTGGCCGCGAGCCCCACCAGCTCCAGGTGCTCGCGGGCGACGGACACCGCCTCGTCCTCACCGAGCCTGCGGATCCGGCGCAGCGCGAGGGTGACGTTGCGCAGCACGCTCATGTGCGGGAAGAGGTTGAACTGCTGGAAGACCATGCCGATCCGCTGCCGCAGGGCGTCCGGGTCGTCGCCGAGCACGCTGCGCCCGTCCAGCAGCACGTCGCCGCGGTCGGGCTCGATCAGGCGGTTGATCGTGCGCAGCAGGGTGGACTTGCCCGACCCGGAAGGGCCGATCACGCAGGCCGTCGCCCCGCGTGCGACGTCCAGGTCCACCCCGCGCAGCACCCGGTGCGCCCCGAAGGCCAGGTGCACGTCGCGGACGCTCAGGCTCACCGAGGTCGTGGTGTCGATGCTCATCGCTGGTTCCCTCCCGCGGCACCCGGCAGCGCCAGGTCGAGGTCGTCGTCGGCGTCACCCGGCGCGGTGGCCTGCCGGCCGTGCCGCAGCCGCCGGTCGATCCAGTTGACGGCGTGCGTCAGCGGGACCGTCAGGGTCAGGTAGAACAGCCCGGCGAGCAGCAGCGCGGACTGGTTGCCGGTGTTCGCCGCGTAGTCCTGCCCGATCCGGAACAGCTCCCGCTGGCTGGCCAGCAGGCCGAGGAAGTAGACCAGGCTGGAGTCCTTGATGAGCGCGATCAGCTGGTTCACCCAGGCCGGCAGCACCCGCCGGATCCCCTGCGGGACGATCACCAGGCGCATCGCCTCGCCCCAGGACAGGCCCAGCGCCCGGGCCCCCTCCAGCTGCGCGGCCTCCACCGACTGGATGCCGGCGCGGAAGATCTCCCCGATGTAGGCCGCCGCGATCAGCGACAGCGCCAGGATGCCCAGGGGATACGGGTTGGGCCCCCACACCTGCATGCCCAGCGGCGCCAGGCCGACTCCGATGAGCAGGATCGTCGCCGCGGCGGGCAGGCCGCGGAACACGTCGGTGTAGACCCGCGCCGGCCACCGCAACCACCGGCTACGCGAGATGCCCGCGACGGCCAGCGCCATGCCGAGCACCGAGCCGAGCAGGGCGGCGGAGATCGCCAGGATCAGCGTGTTGGGCAGCCCCACCGTCAGCATCTCGGGCAGCGCCTCGCGCATGGAGTCTGCGTCGAAGAAGGTCTCCCACAGGGTGCTCAACCGATCCATCGTCGCTCCTACCGCCCCGCTCGCTCGTCGTCCGTACGTCTCAGGAGGTGGCCGAGGCCGACGGCACCGGTACCGCGCCGCTGCCCGGCCTGAAGTCGGCCGGGATCGGGCGGCCCGGGTAGTACTGGACCTGCAGGCGGCTCCACGTGCCGTCCGCGATCACCTCGTCGAGGCCCTTGTCCAGCGCCTCGCGCAGCTTGTCGTTGCCCTTGGCGAACGCGTACGCCGTGGGGGCCGGGCTGAGCAGCTTGGCCGCCACGGTGATCTTGCCGCCGCTGTCGGCGGCCGACTTGTCGCCGATCTCGGCGGGGGCGATCCAGGCGTCGGCCGTGCCGGCCCTGAGCTGGTTGATTGCGCCGTTGTAGTCGGGCACCCGGACCGGGTCGAGCCCTTCGCCGGTGGCGTAGTCGTCCTGGACGGTGCCCTGCACGACCACGACCCGCTTGCCGGCGAGCTGGTCGAAGCCGGTGATCGACGAGCCGGCCGGCACGTCGAGTCCGAAGTGGCCGAAGTCGTAGCCGTTGCCGAAGTCGACGGTCTTCTTCCGCGCCTCGGTGATCGTGATCGAGGAGCTGCCGACGTCGAACTTGCGGTTGTTGACCTGGGAGAGCAGAGCGGAGAAGTCCGTGCCGACGAACTCCACCTTCAGGCCGACCTTCGCGGCGACCGCGGTGAGCAGGTCGTTGTCGAAGCCGGTGAACCTGCCGTCCTTGAGGTAGACGTTCGGCGGGGCGTCGGTGAGCGTGCCGGCGCGCAGCACGCCCGGCTGGAGCAGGCCGTACGGGTTGTCGGCCGCGCCGGCCGCGTCGTCGCCGCAGGCGGTCAGGGCGGTGGCGGCGAGGACGGCGGCCACGCCGAGGGCGGCGGCCCGGGTGAGGGAGGAAAGGATTCGCACAGGTGTCTCCGAACGAGGTGTTCCGGCGGCGGGCACGGGCGTGCGTCGCCGACGGTGCGCCCGGTGGGCGTACCGCTGGGATGGGTCGTGGAAAGAAGGGGTGGCGCGGCTAGCGCGCGTCGCCGGGGCGACAGGAGGTGACGCAGACCCGCATCATGTCGATGTGGCGGCGCCGGGTCAGTGCCGGCGACGTCGGGGCCACGGCGGGGACCGCCGGTGGGGCGCAGCTGCGGAAGGACATGGCTCTCCTCGGTCGGTGCCGACCTGGGAACCAGGCCGCGCTTGCACCGGAGCCGCTCCGGTGCCTGGTCCTCACCCGGGGCACCCCTGCGCGGACGAGGGTTGCCGGCCAGCGAGCCGGGGCTTGACGCTGGCGCTCATGACCTGCCGACGAGGCTAGCAGCCCGCCACCGTGGGCCGTCCAGCCGCTATGACCACCCTCACGCGTGCTCCAGCCGGGCCCCGCTCACTCCTCGATCGCCCCGCCGACCTGCCGCAGGTGCTGCCGGAAGGTGTGGGCGGGGTCGACGGCGCGGCGGGCCAGGTAGTCGGCGAAGCCGGTCTGCTCCCGCAGCGTCTCCCCGGCGCGGATCCGCCGCGCCTGGACCCGCTCGACGGTCCCGATGCGCTCCGCCGCCGCGAACAGCTCGGGGGCCCGGCCGGCGGGCAGGAACAGCACCCCGTCGTCGTCGGCGACGACGAGGTCGTCGGCGGTCACCAGGTGCGGCCCGACCCGGGCGCTGGTGAGCGTCTCCGGCTCCCGCGGGTCGAGGCGGGCCGGGCCCGCCGGGAGGCTGCCGTAGCTGAAGACGGGCAGGCCGATCTCCACCAGCTCCGGCGTGTCCCGGTGCAGGCCCCAGACGACGAGGCCGGCGATCCCGGCCGCGACGCCCTCCAGCACCGCCAGGTCCCCGACGCACGCCTCGTCGCTCCGGCCGCCGTTGTCGATGACGAGGACGTCACCGGGGGCGGCGTTGCCGTACGCCTCCAGGAACACGTCCACGCTGCCGTGGTGGCGCACCGGCAGCGCCCGGCCCACGAGGCGGTGACCGGGGACGACCGCCCGGATCCCGGCCGGCGCCGCGCGCGGGGGCGCGCTGAGGCGTACGCAGGCGTCGGCGATCAGCGGCGTGGACAGGTCGGCGAAGCGCTCCCGCATGACGTCCTCCCGGCGGTGCGGCAAGTCGTGGGCCGTCATCGTAGGGAGCACGGGTGGTGCGGCGGCGAGGTCCAATCCGGTCCCGCTGGCTCGGCCTAGACTGTCCACGTGATCCCGCTCGAAGCCGTCGCCGCCGCCTACGGCCGCTGGATCACCCCGGTCCTGCCGTTGTACGGCAACGACCACGAACGCTCCGACTTCGCTCCCTGACCGGCCCGGCGCCCCGCCGCCCTCCGGTCCACCTCCGCCACGATCCGGGAGCGATCCGTCATGCCCACGCCCGATGGCACCGAACTCGTACCGCCCGCCGGCCGTCCACCGACCAACCGACCCACCGACCCCGACCCCACCGACCCCACCGACACCTCGGCCCTCGCCGTGCTGCGGGCGCCGCAGACCGCCCGGGTCCTGGCGGCCAGCCTGCTCGGCCGGATTCCGCTGGGCGCGGCCCCGTTGGCCCTGCTGGTCTTCGCCCGCGAGACGATGACGCTGACCGTCGCGGCCCTGCTGGTCGGCGCGTTCACCGCCGGCACCGCCGTGGGCCAGCCGATGCTCGCCCGGCTGGCGCAGCGCTGGCGGCAGCCGCCGGTGCTGTGGCTGGCCGTGACGGCGTCGACGGTCGGCTTCGCGCTCACCGCCGCACACGTCAACCTGCCGGTGACCGTGTTGGCCGCCGCCCTGGCCGGGGCGGGCGCGCCGCCCTTCGAGTCGTGCCTGCGGGTGCTCTGGCGCGACCTGCTCCCCGCGCACCGGGTGCAGACCGCGTACACCCTGGACATCGCCGTGCAGGAGACGATCTTCATCCTCGGCCCGGTGGTCACGCTCGCCGGCGTGGGCCTGGCCGGCCCGAGCGGCGGTCTGGCCGCCGCCGCGCTCTTCCAGGCCGCCGGCACCGCGTGGTTCGCCACGACCGACGCGGTCCGCCGCTGGCGTGGCGAGCCGGCGGTACGCCACTGGGCCGGGCCGCTGCGCGCCAACCGGCTCCGGCTGGTTCTGGGGGCGCTGCTGCTGGTCGGCGCGGCGGTGGGCAGCGTGACCGTCGCCGCAACCGGGTACGCCGAGTCCGCCGGGGCCCGCTCCTGGGCGGGCTGGCTGCTCGCCGCGCAGGCCACCGGGGCGCTGGTCGGCGGCCTGCTCTACGTACGTTTCGGCGGCCTGCGCCGGTACGCCACCCTGCCGCGCGCGGTCGCCGTCTTCGCCGCCGGCTACCTGCCGTTGCTGCTCACCCCGGCCCCGGCCGTGATGCTGGTGCTGATGGCCGTCAGCGGACTCGCGCTTCCGGCACTGCTCACCATCGCCTTCGTCGCGATCGACGACGTGGCGCCCGCCGGCACGGTGGCCGAGGCGTTCGCCTGGGCGGCGACGGCGTTCTCGGTCGGCAGCGCGGGCGGCGCGGCGGTGGCCGGCGCGGTGCTGGACGCGACGGGGGAGGTCACCGTCGGCTTCCTCGTCGCCCCCCTGAGCGCCGTCGCGGCGTGCGGGATCGCGCTGGTGGCCGCCCGCAGGATCGGCGGCGGCGGATCGGCGGGCTGATCCGCCGGCCCTCCGCCGCCCGGGCCCGGGCCGAGCCGGCGGGAGAGTCAGGCCGCGGCCGTAGACTCCGTCGCCGGCTCGCCCGGCTGCGCGGGTACGACCGCCGTCGGCAGCCGCGGCATCGTGAACACGAAGCGCGTCCCGTCGCGGTACCCCTCGTCCAGGCTCAACGTGCCGCCGTGGAACTCGACGACCTTCTTGCACACCGCGAGCCCGATGCCGGTGCCCGGGTACGTGCCCCGGGGGTGCAGGCGTTGGAAGATGACGAAGATCTTCTCGGCGTACCGGGGGTCGATGCCGATGCCGTTGTCCTCGACGGCGAAGGACCAGGCATCCTCGGTGCCCGTCACCGTCACCCGGATCAGCGGCGCCCGCTCGGGGCTGCGGAACTTGACCGCGTTGCCCAGCAGGTTCTGCCACAGCATGGTCAGCAGGGTCGGCTCGCCCCGCACGGTGGGCAGCGGGTCGCGGGTGATCGTCGCGCCGGACTCGTCCACCGCCCGGGACAGGTTCGCCTCGGCCTGCGCGAACACCTCGGTCAGGTCGACCTCCCGCAGGTCGCCGTAGATCCGGCCGATCCGGGAGAACGTGAGCAGGTCGCTGATCAGCTCCTGCATCCGGCTCGCCCCGTCGACGGCGAAGCCGATGTACTGCCGGGCCCGGTCGTCGAGCTGGTCGGCGTAACGGCGCTCCAGCATCTGGCAGAACGACGCCACCTTGCGCAGCGGCTCCTGAAGGTCGTGCGACGCGACGTACGCGAACTGCTCCAGGTCCTCGTTGGAGCGGCGCAGCTCGGTCGCCTGCTGTTCCAGGGCGTCCCGGTCGTGCTGGCTGCGTTCCCACGCCTCCACCACCGTGCGGCGCATCGTCTCCACGTCGCTGGTCAGCCGGGCGATGTCGGCCGGGCCGTCGGGCCGCAGCCGGTGCCGGAAGTCGCCGCCGGCCACCTGCCGCACCGAGGCGCCCAGCCGGTCCAGCGGCCGCAGCACCCGCGTGCGCACCAGCACGGATCCGACGATCCCGCACAGCAGCAGGGCCGCCAGGATCGCCACGAAGGTCAGGTCCCGCAGCGCCCGGGCGCTGTCGAGGTCGTCCCGGCCGGCGTCGCGGATCCCGTCGAGGCGGCCGACCAGCCCGGTCAGCTCGGCGCGCACCGCCGCGAAGGTCTCCGCGTCCCCGGTCACCAGCGGCGCCAGCTCCTGCGGCGTCCCGCCGGCCTGCCGGGAGGCGACCAGGCGTTCGGCGAACTCCGTGCGCCAGCGGTCGGCCAGCCGCTGCGCCCGGTCCAGGTCGCCCAGCGCCGCCGGCTCGTCGGCGAGCAGCCCGCGCAGCCGGGACATGGTCGCGCGTTCGCTCTCGACGCCCTGCCGGTACGAGTCGAGGAACCGCGGATCGGCGGTGACGACGTGGCCGCGTACGGCCGCCGCCTGGGCGAGCAGGCCGCTGTCGAGCTGGCCGACGGCCGTACGGGCCGGGGCGACCCGGTCGGCGAGGTGGTTGGAGACGGCGGCGGTGTGCCTCAGCGCGACGGCGCCGGCGCCACCGCCGAGCAGGACCAGGGCGGTCATCGTCAGCAACAGGACAGTGAGCCACCGTCGGGTCGTCATCGGCCGTCGGGTCGCTGCTTCGGGAGTCGCCTCGCTGCCCACGGCCTGCACCTTAGTCCAGCCGGCCGGGCGGAAGAGTCCAGCCGGCCGGGCGAGAGGGCGCTTGCCGGCGGGTGGTACCAGTGGCGTGTGTCCGTAACCGACCATGCCGCCACCCGCCGGGACGTCCCGGACGCCCGGGGGCCGGAAACAGCCGTTGCGCCGATGGCCGCGCCGACTCACGCGACCACAATGACCACCGGAGGCGGCCCCACCGCCCCCCGGGGCGGAGAGGTGGACGCGTGACCGGCTGGCAGGTCTCCGGCTACCGCCCGGTGCGGCAGCTCGGCGCCGGCGCGTCCGGCCGGGTGGACCTCGCCGTGCACGAGGCGACCGGCACACCGGTCGCGATCAAGTACCTCACCGGCGGGATCGGCGACGATCCGGCGTTCCGCACCGCGTTCCGCGCCGAGGCCCGGCTGCTGGCCGGGATCGACGACCCGCACGTCTCCCGCCTCTACGAGTACGTCGAGTCGCCCGGCGGCGCGGCGATCGTCATGGAGCTGGTCAACGGCGTGTCGCTGCGGCAGATGCTGCGCGCGCACGGACCGACCACGCCGGAGTCGGCGCTCTGTGTCCTCAAGGGCTCGCTGGCCGGGCTCGGCGCGGCGCACGCCCGGGGCGTCGTGCACCGCGACTACAAGCCGGAGAACGTGCTGGTCACCGCCGAGGGCGCCAGCAAGTTGGCCGATTTCGGCATCGCCATGCCGGTGGGCGAGAGCTCCGGGGTCAGCGTCACCGGCACTCCCCGCTACATGGCGCCCGAGCAGTGGACGGGCGCGCCGGCGAGCCCGGCCTGCGACATCTACGCGGCCACCGCCACCTTCTACGAGTGCCTCACCGGCCGGCCGCCCTTCGACGGGCGGGATTTGATCACCCTGCGCCAGCAGCACGCCCGCGCGCCGGTCCCCACCGAACCCGCCCCCGTGCCGGTGCACGACCTGCTGCGGTACGGCATGGCCAAGCAACCGGCCGCGGCCGCAACCCGCCCAGGTCTTCCTCGCCCTGCTGGAGCGGGTGGCGGCCGACGCGTACGGGCAGCGGTGGGAGGAGCGCGGCCTGCGCGAGCTGGCCCGGCGGGCGGCCCTGCTCGCCGCCCTCTTCCCGTTCCCCGACGGCACCGGCGGGGCCACCAGCCTGGCCAGCACCGCGTTCGGCGAGGGGTCGGGCCGGTGGACGTGGCGGCGATCCGGCCGGGCCCGCGCGGCGCTGGTCGGCGGCGGGCTGGCGGCGGCGCTGCTGCTCGGCGGCGCCGGGCTCACCTACGCCGCCGACGACGAGCCACTGCCCGCCGCCGGGCCGGCCGCATCCGAGGCGCCGACGGAGCCGACGGGCACGCCGTCCGCGCCGGCCGTCGCGCCGCCCACCCCGACGTCCGGGACGACGCCCGCGCCGACCCCTCCCGTCGCACCGGCCGCCACGACGGCGGCACCGGAGCCGGCCGGCACCGGCACGCCGACCACGCCCGCCCCCGCCTCGCCGACCGCTCCGACCAGCACCGGCGCCGTGCCGGCGGACACCGTCGCGCCCTCCGTCGGGCGGGTCGCGGCCGATCCGACCGCACTCGATCCCCGGGGCTGCCCGTACGGGCCCACGTCCAGCACGATCTCCGCGATCGTCTCCGACGATCGTACGGCGGCCGGGAAGCTGCGGGTGAGCTTCCGGTACACCCTGGACGGCCGCACCGCCGAGGTGGCCATGGCGCCCGGTGGGCGGGGGTCGTTCCGGGGCGTCCTGGGCGATCTGCCCCGGCCGGCGACCAGCACCCGGATCCCGGTCCGGGTCGTCGCCGTGGACGAGGCCGGCAACGTCTCGCCCGAGGTCTCGCCGGTCCACGTCACGCTGTACCCGTTCTGCATCCCGGGCTGAGCCCGGACACCCGGATGTTGACCACGAGGACGGAGGGCGGGCCGCCGTGACCCAGCCGAACGACCCGACCGAGGCGCTGCCCACCCACCGGCAGTCGGACGACGGCGCGGCGACCGCCCGCCTCGACGTCCACCAGCCGCAGCCACCGGCCGAGCCGACCGCGCACCTGCCCTCGCGGGACGCGACCGTGTACCTGGCCGCCGGGGAGCCGACGGCGCGCCTGGCCTCGGGTGACGCGACCGTGTACCTGGCCGCGGGGCAGCCGACCGTCCACCGCGCGGCCGGGGAGCCCACGGCGCGCCTGACCCGCGATGAGCCCACGGCGCGCCTGACCCGCGATGAGCCCACGGCGCGCCTGACCCGCGATGAGGCGACGGCGCACCTGCCCCAGGGCGAGGCGACCGTGCACCCGGTCCAGGGCGAGGCGACCGTGCACCTGGCCCACGGCGAGCCGACGATGCCCCGGCGCGCTCCGGGCGGGCAGGCCGGGCCGTGGGCGGCGGCGCAGTCCGCGCCGAGGCAGTGGAACACCGGGGCGACGGCCGTGGGAGCCGGGCACGGGACCGCGACCGGGCGTACCACCGGTTCCGCCCCGGGGACGCTCTTCGGCGGACCCACCGGCGCCGCCGCCACCGCGCCCGGCGGGGAGGTGCGGTTCGGGCCGGGTGTGCCGGCCACCCCGCCCCCGGCACCCGCGTGGCCGGCGCCCGCGCCGCCGCGGCGGCGCCCGGTGTGGCGGACGGTGACCTCGGTGCTGTCGACCCTGCTGACCGTCGCGCTGCTCGCGGTCGTCGGCCTCTACCTTCGGCAGCGGATCAGCCCCCTGGAGGTGACCGGTGTGACGGTGGCGGTGCCCCAGCCGGCAGGCGACCGGTGCGACGTCACCGTCGACGTGGTCGCCACCGTGTCGACCAACGGCCGCGCGGGGGAGATCCGCTACCGGTGGCTGCGTACCGGCAGCGCGCCCGGCAGCCTGCTGACCGAGCGGGTCGGACGCGGCCAGCGCACCGTCGAGCTGACGCTGCGGTGGGCCTTCAGCGGCGTGGGCACCACGACCGAGACGGCCACGGTCAACGTCACCTCACCGGCTCCGGTGCAGGCCGAGACCCCGGTGTCCTACGACTGCCGGCGCCGCTGACGGGGCGTTTCCCCGGTCGCCGCCGGGGGTAGGTCGGGCCGAACGAACCCGGATGCCGTGTGGAGGAATTCCGATGAGAGAGAACTTCGGCGACGCGGTGGGGGACGCCCTCCGGTCGGTGATGCTGTTCCTGCCCAAGGCCGTCGCCTTCGTGGCGATCCTGGTGGCCGGCTGGCTGATCGCCAAGGCCGTGCTGAAGATCGTGGACAAGGTGCTGGAGCGGGTGGGCTTCGACCGTGCCGTGGAACGGGGTGGGATCCGTCGGGCCCTGGCCCGCTCCCGGTACGACGCCAGCGACATCGTCGCCAAGCTCGCCTACTACGGGGTGCTGCTGGTGACCCTCCAGCTGGCCTTCGGCATCTGGGGCCCGAACCCGATCTCCGACCTGATCGCGGGCGTGATCGCCTGGCTGCCCCGCGCCTTCGTCGCGATCGTCATCGTCGTGGTCGCCGCGGCCATCGCCCACGCGGTGAAGGACATCATCAGCGGCGCCCTGGGCGGGCTGTCGTACGGCCGGATCCTGGCCACCGTCGCCTCCGTGTTCATCCTCGGCCTGGGTGTCA
This sequence comes from Micromonospora sp. LOL_025, assembly GCF_048060285.1. Lineage (NCBI taxonomy): Bacteria > Bacillati > Actinomycetota > Actinomycetes > Micromonosporales > Micromonosporaceae > Micromonospora > Micromonospora sp. LOL_025. The sequence continues at coordinate 52,605 of NZ_JBHMIR010000015.1, forward strand.
TCGCCGCGCTCAACCAGATCGGCGTGGCCACCGCGGTCACCACTCCGGTGCTGATCGCGGTGCTGGCCACCGTCGGTGGCATCCTCGTCGTCGGGGTGGGCGGCGGGCTGGTCCGTCCCATGCAGAGCCGCTGGGAGTCGTGGCTGAGTCGGGCCGAGCGGGAGTCGCGGCTGATCGCCGAGCACGCGCGCGCCTACCAGGCCGGACGCCGCGACAGCGCGGCCCACCTCGCCGCGGCGGCCACGGACGGCGGCCCGGTGGGCGGCGGCGATCCCGACGCCACGCAGGTGGTTGCCGGCCCGCGCGTCGACACCGACCCGGAGGCCACCCAGGTGGTTCCCGGCCCGCGCGTCGTGGCGGACCCGGACGCCACGCAGGTGGTCTCCGGTCCCCGCGCCGACACCGACCCGACCGTGCCCGTGCCGCGACAGGGTGAACCGGACGCCACCCAGGTCACCTCGGGCGGCGCCACCGTCCCGTCCCGCCCGGCCGGCGAGGACAGCGAGGCCACCATGGTGATCCCGCCGCTGGACGGCGAGCAGCGCCGCCGCTGACCGCGCACCGCCGCCGGGGCGGGATCCACGTCGGATCCCGCCCCGGCGTGTCCGGCGAAGGGCGTGACGCCCCGGGCCGGCGCCGCTACCATCGCGGGCATGACGTGGCGATGTTGATGCACTGCTAGGGGCCACTGCCGTGGGCCGCCGCGGTCGCCGTTCGTCCGGCGTCCGCTTCGTCCCCACAGGAAGGTCCCATGACTGTCCACCCTCCGCGCGTGCCCGACGCGCGCGTCCGCCGGCTGGCGGCCACCCTCTACGGGTACGCGTTCCTCAGCGAACTCGTCCTGCTCTATCCGCTGTACGCGCTGCTGTTCAGCGAGACCGGCCTGTCGGTGTGGCAGATCTCGTCGCTGTTCGTGATCTGGTCGGCCGCCAGCATCCTGCTGGAGGTGCCCTCCGGCGCGTTCGCCGACGCGTTCTCCCGGCGGCTGCTGCTCAGCCTCGCGCCGGTGGTCGCCGCCGCCGGTTTCGCCCTCTGGGTGCTCGTGCCCTCGTACCCCGCCTTCGCGGTCGGCTTCGTGCTCTGGGGCGCCGCCGGGGCGCTCGCCTCGGGCGCGCTGGAGGCGCTGGTCTTCACCGAACTGGACCGCCTCGGCGCCGCCGGCCGCTACGCCCGCCTCATCGGCCGCGCGAAGACGGCCGAGACGCTCGCCGTGCTCGCCTCGATCCTGCTGGCCGGCCCCGTGTTCGCCGTCGGCGGCTACCCGGCCATCGGTGCGGCGAGCGTGCTGGCCTGCCTGCTCGCCGCCGCCGTCGCCACCCGTTTCCCGGAGCACCGCCGGCGCGCGCCCGCCCAGGCGGCCCCCACCGACGTCGTGACCGAGGCGGGGCCGGACCGGAGCGGGCCCGGCGCCGGGGCGGACGACGACGAGGACCTCGGCTGGTGGGCGAGCCTGCGCGCCGGGTTGGCCGAGGTCCGCGCCGACCGGGCCGTGCGCGCGGCGGTGCTGCTGGCCGCGGTCGTCGCGGCGGTCTGGGGCGCCCTGGACGAGTACACCCCGCTGCTGGCCCGCGACACCGGGGTCGGCGAGGCGACCGTGCCGCTGCTGCTCCTGCTCACCTGGATCGGGGTGGCCGTGGGTGGTCTGCTGGCCCCGGCGGGGGAGCGGTTGACCGCCCGCGGGTACGCCGGCCTGCTGGCACTGTCGGCCCTGGCCCTGGCCGCGGGGGCGCTGTTCGCCCGGCCGGCCGGTTTCGCGCTGGTCGCGGTCGCGTTCTGCGGCTTCCAGCTCGCCACCGTGCTCGCCGACGCGCGGTTGCAGGCCCGGATCACCGGGGGCAGCCGGGCCACCGTCACCTCGCTGGCCGGGATGGCCACCGACGTCACGATCATCGCGGTCTACGGAGGATACGGCCTGCTCGCCACCGGGGCCGGCAACGGGGTCGCGTTCGCGGTGGCCGCGGTGCCGTACCTCGTCATGGCGCTGCTCCTGGCGAGCCGCGCCGGCCGGTTGGCCCGCCGCCGGCCGGAGCGGGCGAGCGCCGGGCACATCGGCTGACGACGGGCCCGGCGGCGGTCGCGCGGACCGCCGCCGGGCCCGTCGCCCGTCAGCTCACCGCTCCTGCAGCAACGCGGCTCTTCGCAGTTGAGGGTGTAGCGCCGAGAACATAGAGCTGTTGGACGGTTGGATGTGAGTCGTCAGGAGGTGCGAGAGTCGTAGTTCTCGCGGTTTGCGAGGACCTCGGTCATGTGTGTCTGCGCCCAGTTCCTGAGCCCGCGCGTCATGTGATGAAGCGAGAGGCCGAGGTCGGTCAGCTCGTAGGAGACGGTGACAGGGACGGTTGGCGTCACGGTACGGGTGAGCAGGCCATCGTGCTCCAGCGACCGTAGCGTCTGGGTCAGCATCTTCTGGCTGACCCCGGCCAGAAGACGAGAGATCTCGGAGTAACGCATCGCCTTCGGAGCGTCTGCGTGTGCTGCACCGGGCTGGCCAGGGTTGTTGTCGCCGCCCAGCGCACACAGGATCAGGACGACCCACTTGTCCGAGATTCGGTCGAGCAGCTGCCGGCTGGGGCACCCTGCCAGGAACGCGTTGTACTCCACCTTGGCCTGAGCCCTCTTCTGGGCCGCCTTCATCGTCGTCACTGATCGCACCTCTCACCGATGGGTGGGTTACGCACTCCAAAGTGCCTACTTCCCGACAGGAAGTTTCTCTCCAATGCTGATGCAGGGAGGCAGCAGGCGCCACCCCCAAGTTCGCACGACGAAAGGCAACAGGATGAGCACACCCTCATTCTCTCTTCCCGGCGGCACCCGGACTCTGGGTGACCTGACCGTCACACGGTTCGGCTACGGCGCCATGCAACTGGCCGGCCCGTGGGTCATGGGGCCGCCCACCGATCGCGAGGGTGCCCTGGCCGTTCTGCGCGAAACGGCCGACCGCGGTATCACCCACATCGACACCAGCGACGCCTACGGGCCGCGCGTCACCAACGAGTTGATCCGCGAGGCACTGCACCCCTATCCCGAGTCGCTGCACATCGTGACCAAGGTGGGCGCGACCCGCGACGAACAGGGTGGCTGGCCCACGGCCCGGCGACCCGAAGATCTGCGCCGCCAGGTCCACGACAACCTCAAGTCCCTCCGGCTCGACGTACTCGACCTGGTCAACCTCCGACTCGGCAACGCCGAAGGTCCCCAGCCCGGCTCGCTCGCCGACGCGTTCGCCACGCTCGTGGAACTCCAGCAGCAGGGCCTGGTCCGTCACCTCGGGGTCAGCAACGCCACCGAGGAGCAGGTCACCGAGGCGCAGAGCATCGCGCCGATCGTGTGCGTGCAGAACATGTACAACCTCGCCCACCGCCACGACGACAAGCTCATCGACCGGCTCGCCACCGAAGGCATCGCGTACGTGCCCTTCTTCCCCCTCGGGGGCTTTACCCCGCTTCAGTCCTCGGCTCTCTCGGCGGTCGCCGCTCGACGGGAGGCGACACAGATGTCCGTCGCGCTTGCCTGGCTGCTGCAGCGATCACCGAACATCCTGCTCATCCCCGGCACGTCATCGACAGCGCACCTGCGCGAGAACATCGCCGGCGCGGGACTCTCCCTCTCGCATGAGGACTTGACCGAGCTGGATGACATCGGCCGCTGAATGCCCCGTGGCCGAACGGCCCACAAGCCACGACCGAAGCCACCGTTCGGTGGCAGCTACCCCGCATCGGTGACCGGGTAGGCGTCGAGGTCTCCCGGGGGAAGGGGGTTCCTACCCCAGGCCCATCCGGAAGACCTCGACGTTGCTCGACGCTACCCCTGAGGCGGGCTTCGCCCGCGCTGACATGACTACGTTCTGCCACCTTGACGAGCTCGGGCTCGTGCGTCTGGCCGGCGATGCACTCGACCGGTGCCGCCGACGTGTCCAACTGGCCATCCACGGGCACCGCGCACGCAAGAGCGACACGCTCCATACCGCGCGGCGAACCCTCCACACCGGCACCGACCTACTCACCGACGAGCAGAAGGATCGACTGGCCGCGCTGTTTGTCAGCGACGCTCACGTTGAGGTCGAAGCCGCGTGGGGGTCTACCAGCGGATGAGCGCCGCCCACGCGAGCCCGATCGGAGCAAGGGCCGAGAGCTGATGGTGAAGTTGATCGAGTCGGTCAGCCAAGGCGTCCCGAGCGCGTTGAGCGAGATCATCACACTCGGCCGGACGCTGAAGAAGCGAGCCACCGACGCGCTGGCCTACTTCGAACACCTCGGTCTGGCCCGTCGCGCCCGGTGCGGCCGCGGGTGGCGACGGCGGCTGTGCTGTCGCGGCCCCGCTTACGCCGCGACGGCGGGGCCGTGGGGTGGGCCGGGAGCCGGCGGATGCGCGCTCAGGCGCCGGCGGCCTCGCCGGTCTGCTCCCAGATCGAGCTCATCTCGTCGAAGGCCTGCTCCATGAGCTGCACCATGGCCCGCCGGGCGCGCTCGCCGTCGCGCCGCTGGATCGCCTGGGCCACCTCGGCGTGCAACTGGAGGGCCTGCTCGTGCGGGTGGTGCGGCATCAGGTGGTGCTGGTGCCGGCCGGTGAGCACCTCCGCGATCAGGTCCTGCAACCGGACGAACATCTCGTTGCCGGAGGCGACCAGGATCCGGCGGTGGAATTCTATGTCGAGCTGGAGGAAGCGCTCCTCGTCGCCGGCCTTGCCGGCGGCCCACATCTTCGCCGCGAGCCCGACCAGGTCGCTCGCCTCGTCGTGGCCGACCCGGCTGGCGGCCAGCCAGGCGGCGTGCGGCTCGATGGCGGTCCGCAGCTCGGTGATCGAACGAAGCTGGACGATGCGGCCGGCCGAGGCGAGCCGCCAGCGGATCACCTGCGGATCGAAGACGTTCCAGTCCTCCGACGGGCGGATCATGACCCCGACGCGGCGGCGGGTCTCGATGAACCCGATCGAGGCGAGCACCCGCAGCACCTCGCGGACGACCGAGCGGGACACGGCGTAGCGGTCGACCAGGTCGTCGATGTTGAGCACCGACCCGGGAGCCAGCTCGCCGTCACAGATGGCCGTGCCGAGGCGATCGAGGACGCGTGCGTGCAGGCCCGCCTCGACAGGGGCGAGCTGGGCGGCCACAGCCCTCGGGGAGGACGGTTTCACGCCACGGAGCATATCAGTTGGGTCTACCCCTTGTATAAATCTGCTTTTTCGGCCTAGCATCCCGATGTTAAGCGGATGTAAACCGCGAGGTGGCGGCCCACCCGTCAGGGCGGCGGCCACGGCCACGGCATAAGGAGAGATGGACGTGAGACGTCGATCAGTTATTGGGACTTCCCTGGCGATGGTCGTCGCCCTCGGCCTGTCCGCCTGCGGTGGCGGCGGGGACGACGCCGGCGGCTCGAACACCGTTCGCGTGACGCTGGTGAACCACGTCTGGACGGAGAACATCAAGAAGGCCCTGCCGGAGTTCGAGAAGCAGTCGGGCCTGAAGGTGGAGGTCACCCAGCTCGGTGAGGACCAGCTCTCCGACCAGTACAACGTCAAGCTGAACGCCGGGTCCACCGACCTGGACGTGATGATGTACCGGCCGCTGCAGGAGGGGAAGCTGTTCGCCAAGAACAAGTACCTCGCCGACCTGACCGAGAAGAGCAAGTCGGACAGCGCGTTCGAGATCGCCGACTTCCAGTCCGGGCCGGTACAGGCCACCACGTACGAGGACAAGGTGGTCGGCGTGCCGATCATCACCGAGCAGGAGGTCCTCTACTACCGCAAGGACCTGCTGGAGAAGTCCGGCTTCACCGCCCCGCCGAAGACCCTCGACGAGCTCAAGGCGCAGGCGGCGAAGGTCGAGGCGGACAACCCGGGCGTGGCGGGCTTCGTGTCCCGTACCGGCAAGGCCGCCGCCGTCACCCAGTTCTCCAGCTTCCTCTACAGCTTCGGCGGCGACTTCGTCGACGCCAGCGGCAAGGCCTCGATCAACAGCGAGCAGGCCAAGCAGGCGTACGCCTACTACGGCGGGCTGCTGCGTGAGCACGGCCCGGAGAACATCAGCACCGACATGAGCTGGTCCGAGGCGATGGCGATCTTCACCCAGGGCAAGGCGGCCTTCTACACCGAGGCCAACTCGCTCTACAAGAACGCCACCGACCCGGCCAAGTCGAAGGTCTCCGAGACCGTCGGGTTCGCGGCCTTCCCGGCCGGCCCGGCCGGCTCGAAGCCGTACAACATCCCGTCCTGGGCGCTCGGCGTCAATGAGGCCTCGAAGAACCAGGACAACGCCTGGAAGTTCATCCAGTGGGCGGCCGGCAAGGAGCAGGCGCTGGCGCAGCAGAAGGCCGGCGTGCCCAGCGCCCGTACCTCCGTCTGGGAGAACCCGGAGGGCGCGGCGACCTACCCGAAGGACCTCGCCGAGGCCACCACGGTCAGCACCGCCAACGGCGTGGGCCACGACCGGCCGCTGGTCGAGAAGGTCGCCCAGGCGCGGGAGATCGTCGGCCAGCCGATCGTCGACGCGATCACCGGCAAGGACGCGGCCGCCTCGGCGGACGCGGCGAACGAGGCGTTCCAGAAGTTCCTCGACGACGAGGCGAAGTAGCCCGAAGCGCAGGTGGCGGAGCCGACCGGCTCCGCCACCCCGCGTCGGGCCGCTGCCCTGACCCACCCGGAGACCTGATGTCAGCCGTCACCACACCAGTCAAAAGATCGCCCGAGGCGCGTCCGGCGTCCCCGGAGACCTCGGCCTGGTCGCGCTGGGCCAACGAGCACCGCAAGTGGCTCTTCGCGGCACCCGCCATGTTGTTCGTCGCCGTGCTGATCGTCTTTCCGGTGGCGTGGACCGGGTACCTCAGCCTGACCGACGCCGAGGGCTCGGTCCGCGCCGAGAGCGAGTTCATCGGCATCCAGAACTACCTCGACGTGCTCGGCGACACCGACCGGTTCTGGCCGGCCGTGTGGCGCACCGCGCTCTTCACCGGCGTCGTGCTCTTCTTCGAGGTCGTCCTCGGCATGGCGATCGCCCTGCTGCTGTGGCGGCCGTTCCGCGGTGAGAAGTGGGTCCGGGTCGCGATCCTCCTGCCGCTGGTGGCCACCCCGGTCGCGGTCGGCATGATGTGGCGGCTGATCTTCGATCCCAACATCGGCATGGCGAACCAGGTGCTCGGCTGGGTCGGCATCGGCCCCCAGCCCTGGCTCTCCGGGCAGAGCTCGGCCCTGCCGACGACGATGTTCATCGACATCTGGCAGTGGACGCCGATGGTCGTGCTGATCCTGCTCGCCGGCCTGACGTCGCTGTCCGACGAGCCGCAGGAGGCGGCGCTGATCGACGGCGCCAGCACCTGGCAGCGGTTCCGGCATGTCACCCTGCCGCTGCTGATGCCCACCGTGATCGTCGCGATCCTGCTACGCGGCATCGACGCCCTGAAGACCTTCGACATCCTCTACGCCACCAAGGGGCGCGGCGGTGGGTCGTTCCACGAGGTGGAGACCCTGAACGTGTACGCCTACGGGCTCAGCTTCGACTACAACGACTACGGCGTCTCATCGACCGTCCTCATCATCTTCTTCCTGATCATCATCGGGGTGATGTGGGCCCTGACCTACCGCAAGAAGGGCATGGACCGATGAAGCTGCGCAGGCCTTACAAGATCTTCCGGACGGTCGCCCTCGTCCTCGTGGTGCTGGCGCTGATCGCGCCGCTGGTCTGGATGGTCGCCGCGTCGTTGAAGACGAATGTCGACATCTACGACACCGACAAGGCGTTCGTCTTCTCCCCGACGCTGGACAACTACTCCAACGTGCTCCAGCAGGCCAACTACGTCCAGTTCATCGGCAACAGCCTCTGGGTGGCGCTCGCGGCCACCGTGCTGTCGCTGCTGCTCGGCGTGCCCGCCGCGTACTCGATGAGCCGCTTCAACATGAAGAAGTCCGCGCTCGTCGTGCTCATGGCGCGGGTCATCCCCGGCGTCTCGCTGCTGGTGCCCTGGTACTACGTCTTCTCGAACCTGCAGATGGTCGGCGGGTTCACCGTGCTGATCCTCAGCCACATGTTCGTGTCGCTGCCGTTGATCGTCTACATCATGATGGGCTACTTCGACGGCCTGCCGGCCGAACTCGAGGAGGCGGCGCTCGTCGACGGGCTGACCCACATCGGGGCGTTCCGGCGGATCACCCTGCCGCTGTCGGTGCCCGGCATCGCCACCGCCGGCATCCTGTCGTTCATCTTCTCCTGGAACAACTTCATGTTCGCCCTCGTGCTCTCCGGGGCCGACACCAAGACGCTCCCGGTGGCGATCTTCGACTTCGTCGGCTACGCCAGCATCGACTGGGGCGGCCTGATGGCGGCGGCCACGGTGGTCACCCTGCCGATCATGCTGATCGCCCTGTTCGTGCAGAAGTACGTCGTCTCCGGCCTGACCGCCGGCGCCACGAAGGGCTGAGGACACCGTGACCACGATCGAACGGGTGGAGACCTTCCTCGTCGCGCCGCGCTGGCTGTTCGTCCGGGTCGAGACGTCCTCCGGGATCGTCGGCTGGGGCGAGGCGACCTGCGAGGGCCGGTCCGAGACCGTCCGCACCGCCGTCGAGCAGCTCAGCGAGCTGCTCGTCGGCCGGGACGCGCTGCGGATCGAGGACCACTGGCAGGTCATGACCAAGGGCTCGTTCTACCGGGGCGGGCCGATCCTGGCCAGCGCCGTCGCCGGGCTCGACCAGGCGCTGTGGGACATCGCCGGCAAGCACTTCGGCGCGCCGGTGCACCAGCTGCTCGGCGGCCCGGTCCGGGACCGGATCCGGGTCTACGGCTGGGTCGGCGGCGACGAGCCGAGCGAGGTACGCGACCAGATCGCCGCCGCCGTCGCCACCGGCCTGACCGCGGTGAAGATGAACGCCTCCGGCCGGATGAGCGCCGTCGCGTCCGTCGCCGAGATCGACGGGGTGGTGCAGCGGGTGGCCGCCGCCCGCGAGGTGCTCGGCGACGAGCGGGACGTGGCGGTCGACTTCCACGGCCGGTTCACCCTCGCCACCGCCCGCCGGGTCGCCCCGCTGCTCGAGCCGTACCGGCCGTTCTTCCTGGAGGAGCCGGTGGTGCCGGAGAACTCGCACCTCATCGGCGAGTTCGTCCGCTCCACCACCACGCCGGTGTCGACGGGGGAGCGGCTCTACAACCGGCAGGAGTTCCTGCCGGTGCTCCAGGCCGGCATCGCGGTCGCCCAGCCGGACCTCTCGCACGCCGGCGGCATCACCGAGGTCCGCAAGATCGCCGCGCTGGCCGAGGTGTACGACGTGCAGCTCGCCCCGCACTGCCCGCTCGGACCGATCGCGCTCGCCGCCTGCCTCCAGGTCGGCTTCGCCACGCCGAACTACCTGATCCAGGAACAGAGCATCGGCATCCACTACAACCTCGGCGCCGAGGTGCTCGACTACTGCCTCGACAAGTCCCCGCTGACGTTCGTCGACGGGTACGTCGAGCGGCTCACGGCACCCGGCCTCGGCATCGAGATCGACGAAGACGCCGTACGGGCGGCGGACAAGCGCGGACACGCGTGGCGCAGCCCCACGTGGCGGCACCGCGACGGCTCCTACGCGGAATGGTGATCACATGACCGTCAACCTCACCGCCGACCTCACCGCCGCCCGCGTCCTCGCGATCATCCGCGGCACCGACACCGCCGCCGCGATCGCCGCCGGCACCGCGCTGCTCCAGGAGGGCGTACGCGTCGTCGAGGTGGCCCTCACCACGCCGGACGCCCCGGGGGCGATCGAGGCGCTGCGCGCGGCGGCCCCCGCCGGGTCGCTGGTCGGGGCCGGCACGGTGCTCACCACCGCCGACGTCGCCGACGTGGCCGCCGCGGGCGCGCAGTTCGTGGTGACGCCGGCCGTGGTGGAGTCGATCGCCGAGGCGGCGCGCCGGGGCCTCCCGGTCGCCGCCGGGGCGCTCACCCCGACCGAGGCGTACACGGCGGTGCGGATGGGGGCGTCGGTCGTCAAGCTGTTCCCGGCGTCGGTCGGCGGCCCGGCGTACCTCAGGGCGGTGCGCGACCCCTTCCCGGACATCCCGTTCGTCGCCGTCGGCGGCGTCGGCCTGGACGACGTGCCCGGCTACTTCCGGGCCGGCGCGATCGCCGTCGGCCTCGGTGGCCCCCTGGTCGGCGACGCCGCCTCCGGCGGCGACCTGGACGCGCTGCGGGCGCGGGCGCGCACCTATCTCGCCGCCGTGCGGGAGCCGGCCGCGTCATGACCGCACCGGACCTGCTCACCGTCGGCGAGGCCCTGGTGTCGCTGCGCTCGGCCGGCCCGCTCGCCGCCGGGGGACCGCTGACGATGCACCTGGCCGGCGCCGAGTCCAACGTGGCCGTCGCGGTGGCCCGGCTGGGCCACCGCGCGGCCTGGGTCGGCCGCCTCGGCGCCGACGAGTTCGGCGAGTACGTGCTGCGGCAGCTGCGCGCCGAGGGCGTCGCCGTCGACGGCGTGACCCGCGACCCGGACCGGCCGACCGGCCTGATGTTCCTGGAGCGGCGCACCGCCGACCTGACCCGGGTGCAGTACCACCGGGCCGGATCGGCCGGCTCCGCCCTCGACGTCGACGACCTGCGGGCGCCGCTGGCCGCCGGCGCGCGGATGCTGCACCTGAGCGGCATCACCCCGGCGCTGTCCGACACCGCCCGCGCGGCCACCCGGTGGGCGGCCGAGGCCGCCGTCGCCGCCGGCATCCCGGTCTGCCTCGACGTCAACCACCGCGAACGCCTCTGGTCCCGCGACACCGCCCGTGAGGTGCTCACCCCGCTGGCCGGGTACGCCTCGACCGTCGTCGCCTCCGCCGACGAGCTGGACCTCGTCGGCGACCCCGGGGCCGACGAGCCCACCGTCGTGGCGGACCTGCTGCGGCGGGGCGTCGACACGGTCCTGGTCAAGCTGGGCGCCGACGGCGCCCGCGCGCACACCCGCGACGGGGTCCGGCACGTCGAGGCGCTGACCGTGACCGCCGTCGACGCCGTCGGCGCCGGGGACGCGTTCACGGCCGGCTACCTGTCCGGCTGGTTCGACGGGCTCGACCTGGCCGGCCGGCTGCGCCGCGCGGCCACCCTCGGCGCCTTCGCGGTCTCCAGCCCCGGCGACTGGGAAGGGCTGCCGCGCCGCGCCGAACTGTCCCTCCTCGACGGCCACGAGGCCGGAGACGTCCTCCGCTAGCCGCCGAGCACCCGAAGAAGAAAGGCACCCCGTGAAGATCGTCGCCGCTGACGTCATCGTCTCCAGCCCCGACCGCAACTTCGTCACCCTGAAGATCACCACGGAGGACGGCGTCACCGGCCTGGGCGACGGCACCCTCAACGGACGGGAACTCTCGGTCGCCTCGTACCTGCGCGACCACGTCGTTCCGCTGCTGCTCGGCCGGGACGCGCACCGCATCGAGGACGCCTGGCAGTTCCTCTACCGCTCGGCGTACTGGCGTCGCGGGCCGGTCACCATGGCCGCCATCGCGGCCGTCGACGTGGCCCTGTGGGACATCAAGGCCAAGGCCGCCGGCATGCCGCTGTACCAGCTGCTGGGCGGGGCCTCGCGCACCGGCATCATGGCGTACGGCCACGCGTCCGGCCGGGACCTGCCGGAGCTGTTCGACTCGATCCGCCGGCACCTCGAGCAGGGCTACCGCTCGATCCGGGTACAGACCTCGGTGCCGGGCATCAACGCCGTGTACGGGGTCGCCACCCAGCCCAGCGCCGACGGCAAGCGCTACGACTACGAGCCGGCGCAGCGCATCCCGCTGCCGGCCGAGGAGGACTGGGACACCCGCTCCTACCTGCGTCACCTGCCCGGCGTGTTCGAGGCGGTCCGCAACGAGTTCGGCCCCGAGCTGCCGCTGCTGCACGATGGCCACCACCGGATGACCCCCATCCAGGCGGCGAAGCTGGGCAAGGCGCTGGAGCCGTACGACCTGTTCTGGCTGGAGGACTGCACCCCGGCGGAGAACCAGGAGGCGCTGCGGCTGGTCCGCCAGCACACCACCACGCCGCTGGCGATCGGCGAGGTCTTCAACACCGTCTGGGACTACCAGACGCTCATCCGCGAGCAGCTCATCGACTACGTCCGCTCCGCCGTCACCCACACCGGCGGCATCACGGCCATGCGCAAGCTGCTCGACTTCGCCGCCCAGTACCAGATCAAGTCCGGCATCCACGGGCCGACCGACATCTCGCCCGTCGGTATGGCCGCCGCCCTGCACCTGGACCTGGCCATCCACAACTTCGGCATCCAGGAGTACATGCAGCACGGGGCGCTCACCAACGAGGTGTTCCGGCAGTCGTTCACCTTCACCGACGGCTACCTGCACCCGGGGGAGCAGCCCGGCCTCGGCGTCGAGCTGGACGAGGAGGCCGCCGCGAAGTTCCCGTACGTGCCGGCCTACCTGCCGTTCAACCGGCTCCAGGACGGCACCGTCCATGACTGGTGAGGACGCGTCCCCGACGCGGCACGTCGTCGTGATGGGGGTGTCCGGGGCCGGCAAGACCACCGTGGCCCTGGGCATCGCCGCCGCGACCGGCCTGACCTTCGCCGAGGCGGACGAGTTCCACACGCCGCAGCACGTGGCGCGGATGCGTGCCGGCGTGCCGCTGGACGACGCCGCCCGCCTGCCCTGGCTGCGTGAGCTGGCCGGCTGGATGGCCGCCCGTGCCGCCGAGGGCGTCTCGACGGTGCTGGCCTGCTCGGCGCTGCGGCGCTCCTACCGCGACGTGCTGCGCCAGGGGCCGCCGAGCGTCGAGTTCGTACACCTGGACGGGGCGGCCGAGGTGATCCGGGAGCGGATGGCCGGGCGCGCCGGGCACTACATGCCGGCGAGCCTGCTGGAGTCGCAGCTGGCCACCCTGGAACGGCCCCACCCGGACGAGTCGGTGCTGGTCCTCGACGTGTCGCTGACGCCGGACGCGCTCGTCTCGGCGGCGGTGCGGCGGCTCGGCCTGTCGAAGGGCGTCACCGCGAACGGCTGACCGCGTCCCGGTCGCGGTGCCCCGGCGCCGCGACCGGGGGTCAGTCGGGCAGCGCGTCGAGGTAGACCCAGCGGCCGTCCTCGCGGACGAACCGGCTGCGCTCGGTCTGCGTACCCGGCTGGCCGCCGGCGCGGTGGTGGGCCCGGAACTCGACGGTGCCGGTGGCGTCGAACAGCCCGCCCCGGTCGGTGCCGACGATCTCCAGGCCCGTCCAGCGCTGGCCGGGGTCGAGGTCGAGCCGGCCCGGCCGGGTCGAGGAGTGCCAGCTGCGCAGCAGGTACGCGGTGTCGCCGACGGCGAAGGCGCTGTACCGCGAGCGCATCAGCGCCTCGGCGGTCGCCGCGTCCGCCTCGCCGCGGTGCAGCCGCCCGCAGCATCCGGCGTACGGCTGGCCGGAGCCGCAGGGGCAGGGCCGGTCCGGGTCGTCGGCCGCCCGCCGGCGGGGTCGCTTCGCCACCGGCCCATTCTGGCCGACGGCCCGGCGCGGCGGGCGTCCGGACCCCGGTGGGGCGGCCACCCGGGGTCGGGTCCGACGCGGGCGCCGGGCGCGCCACGACCGCGGCGTCTGCCGCTGCCGACGCCGGGCCGCCGCTCCCGGCGTGCTGCGGCCTTCCGCGTCAGCCGGCGCTCGTCCGGGGCGCCCGTCGGGTGCCGAACGACTCCATGGTCGTCGCCTTGCGGGCCGGGGTCTTCGAGGCCGCGCCGGCGCGGGTCGCCGCGGCCCTCGCCGCCTTCTTGGCGGGCGCCTTCTTCGCCGGCGCGGCCGTGGCGGGCGCCTTGCGGGCGCGGGCCGGGGTCGCCGTGGCCGAGGTGTCCGTCTTCCGGGCCACGCGGGCGGTCGTCGGGGTCGCCTTCTCACCCGGGGATTTGGCCGCGGTCGCCCCGGTGGCCCGCTTCGTGGCCGTCGCCACCTTCTTCGCCGCCGCCGCCCGCTTCATCGGGGCCTTGCGGGCCCCGGTGGCCTTCCTGGCCCGTCCTGCGTCCGCCATCGTCGCTCCTCGGGAATCGGCCCTGGGCGCACGGTCTTCCCCCGGCCCCGGCGGTCAAACGCCGGGGCCGCCGCGGCGCGGGAGCGGGCCGGGCCCCCGCGCCGGCGCGTCACGCCCCGGTCCCCGGCTTGTACGCGCAGACCAGCTCCCAGCCGCCGGGCAGCACCGCCACCCGTTCGAAGCCGACCTCCTTGAGCAGGCCGGTGTAGAAGTCGACCTCCCGCAGCCGGCTCACGCAGCTGTCGACCCCGATGAGGAAGTAGCTCCAGAAGAACTGCATCGCCAGCCGGTCCGGGGTGCGGAACTCCTCGCAGATCAGCAGCATCCCGCCCGGCTCCAGGGCCGCGTACGCCTTCTCGACCAGCCGGCGGGCGACCTCGTTCGGCCAGTCGTGCAGCACCCGGACGAACGCCAGGGCGTCGTAGCCCGACGGCAGCGGCTCGGCGAGGAAGTCGCCGCCGACGAACCCCAGCCGGTCCGCGTGCCCCCGGCGGGCCCGGGTGGCCTCCACCAGCGGCGCCACCGCCGGCAGGTTGTACACGTCGACCCGCAGCCCCGGGGCGTCGTCGAGGACGTGCGCGGCGAGCGTGCCGTCCCCGCCGCCGACGTCCAGCAGTCGCGTCCGCCCCGGCCACAGCCGGTCGGCGTTGCGGTGCACCGCCTCGATCACCGGGCCGAGACCGACGGCCATGCTGCGCTCGAAGTCGGCGGTCTGCTCGTCGGTCTTCGGCGGCCAGGCGAAGTCGTCGTCGCCCATGCTGACCTCGCCGCGCAGGCTCTCGCCCAGCCGGCCGTGCAGCCGCCGCCAGGGATAGCGGTCCCGGTCCCGCTCGATGGCGTCCGGGCCGACCACCGCCGCGACGGCGTCGCGCAGGCCGGGCGCCGCCCGGTACGTGGCCGAGGCGATGTCGTCGCCCGGCTCGCTGCGCGCGACGAAGCCGAGGCTCTCCAGGCAGTCGAGGAACTTGTAGAGCCGCAGGGGCCGCACGCCGAACCGCTCGGCGAGCTCGCCGAGGCGGGCCGGCCCCGGCTCCAGGGCGTCGAGCAGCCCCATGCCGAGCGCGGTCTCCAGCACGTCCATGGCCTTGGGCCCGTTGGCGAGCAGGCTCATCAGTGCCCGTGGTGACAGGGTGACGTTCACCGGCCCAGCTCCTCTTCCAGTGCGTCCATGAACGCGTCGATCTCCTCGATGGTGTTGTAGACGTGCGGCCCGACCCGCAGGTAGCCACGCCAGCTGCAGACCATGTCGCGCGCGGCCAGCCGCCGCTTGACCGCCTCGCCGTCGGCGACGTCGAGGCACACCACGCCGCCGCGCCGGTGCGGCTCGGTCGGGCTGACCACGTCGATGCCGGCCGCCGTCGCCCGCTGGATGACCCGGGAGGTGCAGGCCAGCGAGTGCCGCCGGATCGCGGGGGCGCCCACCCCGGCCAGCAGGTCCAAGCCGACCTGGGAGACCAGCGAGGTGAGGGGGTACGGCGTCCCGCCGGCGAACCGCCGGGCGCCGGGCGCCCAGTCCGTCGACGGCTGGAAGGTCAGCGCCCGGTCGCCGGCCTGCCAGCCGGTGGCCGCCGGTTCCAGCCGGGTCGCCAGGTCTGGGCGGACGTACAGGAAGGCGGTGGCGACGCCGCACAGCCACTTGTGCGCGCCGCCGAGGACGACGTCGACGCCGAGCGCCGTCACGTCCAGCGGCACGACCCCGACGGTCTGGAAGGCGTCGACGACCACCAGGGCACCGACGTCGTGGGCCCGGCGCACCAGTCGGGGCAGGTCGACGGTGGCGCCGGAGGAGAAGCTGGCGTGCGGGACGCACACCAGCAGCGTCCGCTCGTCGACGCGCGCTTCGAGGGCGTCCTCGTCGAAGCGGGGACCGCCCGACCCGACGACGTCCGGGCGCGCGCCGTAGCGGCGGAACGCGTTGAAGATGAACGGCACCGTCGGGTACTCCAGGTCCGTCATGACGACCCGGTCGCGCGGCGCGCGGTAGTCGAAACAGGACGCGACCCTGGCCAGCAGCGTGCTCAGGTTCGCGTCGGTGACGACGCTGCCCGGGGGCGCGCCGATGAGGGCGGCGACCGAGTCGGCGTACCGGTCGAGGCCGACGTGCCAGTCCTGCCAGACGTCGTCGCGCCAGCCGCGCAGCGTCTCCCAGTAGCCGGTGAGCACGTGCTCCGCGCCCCTCGGCACGGCGCCGGTGGAGTTGTTGTTCAGGTAGACGCACGTGTCGAGCAGCGGGAACTCGGCGCGCAGGGCGGCCTGGGCGGTGGCGTCGAGGCACTCCGGCGTGTCGGGGCCGGGTGCCGGGGCGGGCGGGTTCACTCGGGGGTGCCTCCGGTCGGGTCGGTCCGCGCCGAGCGACCCGGCTCGTGGGCGACGGAGGTGAAGACCGGGATGGACCGGACGGCGGCCAGGTAGGGCGTGCCCTCCGTGTAGCCGGTGCCCGGGCGGGGGCCGAGCATCCGGGTGGCCAGCCGGTGGTGCGTGCGCCGCCACTGGAGCACGGCGTCGGCGAACGCGCGCATCGCCCGCGCCACCAGCTCGCCGTCCGCCCCAATGAGCAGGCCCCCGCGTACGGCCGCGCGGAACGCCTCGTCGACCGACGGCTGCCCGGCGTGCACCCGGTCGCGCACCTCCGGCACCTGCTGGTAGGCGGGCGACTCCAGCCGCGTCCCCTCCGGCGCGCGGCACAGCGCCTCCATCAGCTTGTAGGAGCGGGACTGGATGGCACTGGCCCCCTCCGTGTACTGCCGGAACGTCCGGAACGCCGTCGGCTGCATGGTGGCCAGCAGCGAGAACAGCGGCCCGGCGGCGGTGAGCTGCTCGCCGGCGTACGCCAGCCGGTCGGCCGCCGGCCGGGCGTGACCGGCGCGCAGGGCGACGATCGTGGCGCGCAGTTCCTCGACGAGCCCCGCGAAGAGGCACTCGTACGCCTGGAGCACCCGGATGAACAGGTACTCGTCGTGCGACACGTAGACCGGCAGCATGCTCAGCCGCAGGGCCGGCTCCCCGGCGGGGTCGCGTTCGGCGGCGAGGGCCCGCAGCACGGCCGCCGGCTCCCGGTCGTGGACCGCCCCGGCGAGGCCCAGGCGGGCGAGGGCGGGGGAGGCGGCCCGGACGCCGAGCCGGTGGCGCTTGGCCACCACCTCCGGGCTCGGGCGGTCCTCGGGCAGCAGGTCGGTGGCGCCGGAGCCGGCGGCCAGCTCGAACGCCAGCGCGTCGGCGACGAGGCGCACGAGGAGCCGGTCGCGGTCGCGGCGCGCGCCGTCCGGCTGGGCGACCGACCCGTCGTCCTCGCCGTCCGGCCGGTCGTCCACCCCGCAGGGCAGCCGGAGCACGCGCAGGGCCAGGTAGCTGCGGTAGTCGTACCGGCCGTCCCACTTGTCGAGCGCGACGTCGAGGAAGTCGCGCAGCAGCCCGACGGCGGGCGCCGGTCGGCCGGCCGTCGGGCCGCTCACCTGGGCCCGGATCTTGTCGAGCAGAGCGAGGAGCTCCTTTTCGACGAAGTGTTTGCCGACCCGGTGGAACTCCGCCAGCACGGGGAAGTAGGGAAAAGTGTCGGCGTCGGCGGCACCCGACAGCCAACTCGTCAGTTCACGCACGAACCGCACCTCGATATTCGGCCCGTGTCAACCGGGGACGGGGAGACAATTGACGAATTAAGGGGTGGGTGGGGACTGTTGTCGGGGCCGTTCGGCACGGGAACGGTCGCTCTCATGCGTGGACGGGCTTCACGCGGGCCTGCCACAGTTCCGGGAAGAACCGGTGCCCGATGAGCTTGGCGAGCATCGTGGCCTCGGCGCCGTCGGGGGCGTGGCCCCCGACGCGCAGGGCGGCCTGGTAGTGCCGCACCCGCCACAGCGACACCCGCTCGTCCCACTCCATCATCGCCTCGGCGAGCAGGTGGGCGGGGTCCGTCGGGTCCGCCCGGCGCAGCTCGGACAGGGCGGTCCCGCGTGCGGCGAGGTGGTCGGCGAACGCCCGGCCGAGCTGTCGGCTCGCGGCCTGGACCCGCCGCCAACCGGGCGACTCGGCGCCGGAGCCCTTGCCCAGGGCGGGTTGCATGGCCTCGAAGTCGGCCGGGGACAGGTGCCGGAACATCTCCAGCTGGTCGGTGATGAGCCGCACCCCGAGCGTCGCCCGGGCCAACAGCGGCTCGGCCGCCGCCGGCTCGCCGGCGCGGAGGCGGGCAACCGCCTCGGTCAGCTCGGCCCCCGCGAGCTTCAGCCACAGCTCGGTGGACTGGTGCACCACCTGGAAGAGCAACTCGTCGCGGTGGATCATGTCCGCCGGGCTCCGTTGCAGGTCGAGCAGCGCGTCCGTGCGCATGTAGCGCGCGTAGTCCGTGGCGCCGTCGCCAGGAAGAACAGGTGAGTGGTCCCGCTTCACGGAATTGTCCCCTTCGGTCAGCGTCGCTGCGTCGGGAACGTCGGCCCGACAGCGCGTGCGGCGGCCATTATGCAACGACGAAAGGCAATGTGTCACGCCTTCGTCGCGGGCCGTGTCCGGCTCCGTAAAGGGGAGGTTTCCGCCATTTTCTGCGATGTGTAAACGCGGCGGAATAACACATAGATCAACACGGGTCAATAGCAGTGGACGGCAGACATGTCACACGGCCGCCGGCGGCGCGCCCCACGGGACGCGCCGCCGGCGGACCGGCCTCACCAGCGCGACGGTGGCGGTGGCGGCACGACCGGCGGGCGGTCGTCGCAGGTGATGGTGTTCGGCAACTGCCACGGGGCCAGCCAGCCGCCGTCGTTGCCGCCGAGATCGGTGAGGGCGAACTCCGAGCCGGTCGCCGGGAAGTTGAACGACCCGCAGTTGTTGACGCCGACGGCGCCGACGTTGCGGGCGTCGACGTCGCGCAACGAGGCCGAGCCCGCCGCGCGGGCGCTCAGCACGGAGGTGCCCGTGCCGTCGACCCGGATGTCCTGGAACCGGACGCCGGTGATCGAGTGGAGGTCCTTCACCGGCCAGTCGCTGACCAGCATGATGGCGTTGTACGTGTTGTCGAGGTAGCTGTCCCCGATCACGTCGACGGTCGCGTCGATGTCCCGGTCGAGGGCGTAGAACCAGATGGCCCCCAGGCCGATCTTCCAGTTCAGCTCGTACGTGCCGGCGCGGGCGGTGGTGTTGCCGGTGATCAGCAGCCGCCCCGTGAAGGGCTCCGCGCCGAAGCGGGATCCGACCTGGATCGCGCTGCCCTCGCGCACCGGATCGGCGACCAGGTTGTGCGACACGGTGAGGTCGGTGCCGCCGTAGAGGGCGATGCCGTTGGCCAGCACCGGCGACTGCACGGTGTTGTGGTCGAACCGGTTGCGGGCGTTGCCGACCTTCTCCGACCACATGGCGAGCCCGTCGTCGCCGGTGTTGCGGACGAAGGTGTGGGCGACCCGCGAGTCGGTGACGCCGGTGTGGAAGTTGAGCCCGTCCGCGATCTGGTCGACGATGATCGTGTTGGTGACCCGTACGTTGGTCATCGGCCCGTCGAACCAGATGCCCACCTTCGTGTGGCGCAGGTGCAGCCCGTCGATGGTGGAGTCGCTCATCGCGCCGCCGATCGCGTTGACCTGGTCGGTGTCGATGCGCTCGCGCACGTCGCCCTCGATGGCGAAGCCGGAGAGGTGCACGTTGCGGCTGCCGCCGTCGGCGGCGCTGCGGCCGTAGAAGCCGACGCCGGTGTGCACCGAGCCGTCCGGCGCGGGCGTGGGCAGCGCGACCTCGCGCCCCTTGACGATCGTGTACCAGTTGCCGGCGCCCTCGATCGTCACGTCGTCGACGATGATGTGCCGGTTGACCTGGTACGTGCCGGGCGGCAGGTAGACCGGCACGTCCGCCCGCCGGGCGAAGGCGATGGCCCGGTCCAGGGCGGCGGCGGAGTCGCGGCGGCCGGTCGGATCGGCGCCGAAGGCCAGGACGTTCGCGGCGCGCAGCCGGACGCGCGGGGGACCGACGAGTTCGGAGTCGAGCAGGTCGATCACCGTCCACGCCGCGTTGCTGCCCGCCGGGGCGGTGAGCCGGACGCGGTCGCCAGCCCGGTACGTCCGGCCGAGCAGCAGCCGCTGCTCGTCGTAGAAGTGGCTGGGGCGGAACGGGGTGGGGATGCTCGGGTACGGCGTGGTGGCCGCCGGCACGCACGAGCACTCGGTGATCCACCAGTCCGGGTGCAGCAGCCCGGCGGTCGGGTCGTTGGAGAACGGGTACTGGTTGTAGAGCCAGGCGTACTGCGAGGTGAGGGTCATCGTCCGGACCCGCCGGTCGTTGACCGCCACGTCCAGCGGGGCGGTGATACCGCCGCCCCGCGGGGCGTCGGGGATGCTGTAGCGCACGGTGATCGCGTTGGCGGCGCGGGGCAGGACGAACTCGACGTACCGGCCGGGGGTCAGCCGGACCGCGCGGCGCCCGGAGGCCTCGGCCGGCAGCGTGTAGGCGGTGCGGTCGGGGCCGATGACCTCGCCGTTCGTGGTCGCGTTCTCCGCCTCCTGCTCGACGAAGTCGACGTCGGCGCCGCGTCCCGCGACCAGGTGCGGGTCGAGGCCGGCCCTGGTCACGACCGGCCCGGTGCCGGCGGGTGGGGTGGCGGTGGCCGGGCCGGGCGCGCCGGCCAGGACGCCGAGGGCGGCGGCGAGCGCGACGGTGGCGGCGACCGCCGCCCGGGGCCGTCGCCGCGACGACGGTCCGGGCGGCGAGTATCTGCTCAGGGGCATGGCGGGACTCTTCTCGTGGTGGGACGGGTCCGGCCGCGGCCGGCAGTGACCGCCGCTATGCGGCGTACACCTCAAGCTGGGACAGCTGCGCCGCCGGCCAGCCGGTGTTGCCGGTGACGCGGATCCGCACGTACCGGCCGGGCGTCGCCGGGACGGCGAGCACCACCCGGTTGCCGGTGGCCGGATCGAAGACCCGGCCGGCCGGCGCGACGGGCGTGCTCCAGGCGGTGCCGTCCGGGCTCACCTCGACCGCGACCGTCTGCGTGCGTCGCTGCCAGGCGGCGGCGGGCGGGAGCCGGAGCACGACCTGTCCGACGTCGACGACCGTGCCGAGGTCGACCCGCACCCACTGCGGGAAGGCGTTGCCGGCGCTCTCCCAGTAGGTGTCGGCGTCACCGTCGACGGTGTTGGCGCAGCCGTAGGTCTGGACGTGGCTGCTCTCCGTCACCGGCCGGCCCCGGGTGAGGTCGGTCCCGGGCGCCGGGTCGGTGGTCACCGGCACCGCGCCGGACGGCGCCGACAGGGTGCCGCCCCCGTCCACGGCGACGACCGTGAAGGTGTACGCGGTGCGGGGCGTCAGCCCGCCCACGGTGGCGGAGGTGCCCGGGACGGACGCCACGGTCTGCCCGTCGCGGCGCACCTGGTAGCCGGTCACGCCGTCGGCGTCGGTCGACGCCGTCCAGGCCAGCGACACGCTGGTCGAGGTGCGACCGGTCACGGTGAGGCCGCCCGGCGGCGTGGGCGGGGTGGGCGTCCCGGTCGCCGCGTACACCCCGACGCGGGCGAGTTGGGCCGCCGGCCAGGCGGTGTTGGCGGTGACGGTCACCCGCACGTGCCGGGCGGTGGCCGACGGCACGGTGAGGGTCGCGGTGTTGCCGGTGGCCGGGTCGAACCGGACCCCGGCCGGCCCGGCGAGCGTGCGGAAGGTCGCGCCGTCGGTGCTGCCCTGCACCGCCAGCGTCTTGGTGCGCGCCTCCCAGCCGGCCGGCACGGCCAGCACGATCCGGGTCACCGCGTGCGCCGCGCCGAGGTCGACCTGCCACCACTGGGGGAAGGCGCCGTTGGTGGACTCCCAGTAGCTGTTCGGATCGGCGTCGACGGCGTTGCCGGCGGCGAACGAGCCGTTCCGGCTGCTCGCCGACGTCGGCCGGCCGGCGGCGAGGTCGCCCCCGGGCGCCGGGCCGCCGCCGACGACGGGCGGCGTCGGC
Source organism: Micromonospora sp. LOL_025 (assembly GCF_048060285.1). NCBI lineage: Bacteria > Bacillati > Actinomycetota > Actinomycetes > Micromonosporales > Micromonosporaceae > Micromonospora > Micromonospora sp. LOL_025. The sequence continues at coordinate 74,457 of NZ_JBHMIR010000015.1, forward strand.
CGTACGGGGGTCAGGGCGAGCTGGCCCTTGAACATCCGGCCGCCGTCGGCGGTGATCCGCAGGTAGTAGTCGGCGGAGCAGGCGACGCCGTCCTCGTCCAGTGCGCGGATGCCCGCCCCCGCCGGGGTGGTCGCCTGCGTCTCGCTGGTCTTGGCGATCTGGTTGCCCTCGTTGAACTCGTCGAACATCGACACGTAGAGGCCCTGGGCGCCCAGCCGGGTCATGTTGTAGAGGTGCCGCCAGTAGAAGTCGCCGTGGCGGCGGTGCCCGGCCGACAGGTCGCCCGGCATCACGCAGGGCTGGTAGTCGATGCCGTGCGCGGCGCAGTCGGCCAGGTCGGGGACGTTGACGTTGGTGTGGAACCAGTCGAGCCCGTCGAGGGTGCCGGTGCGGCCGACCATCCAGGGCGAGAGCATGTGGAACGCGTGGTAGACCTCGGAGAAGCCCGGCCGGGAGTCGTTGACGCCCTGCCGCCAGTACGTCGGCACGCCGCCGATGACGTAGCAGCCCTGGGCCTTGAACCAGTTGACGACGTCGAGGCAGGCGGCGGGGGCGAAGGGGCGGCCGTCGTCGTTGAAGCCGAAGCCCCAGACGCAGACCACCGGCCGGCCGTTCTGCCGTGCGTACGCCGGGGAGGCGGTGTGCGCGGCCATCCGGTGCAGCCAGTCCTCCTTGATCTGGGACTGCATCGCCGTCCAGCCGGTGACGTCGTACATGATGTAGAACTTGCGGCCGTGGCGTTCGGCCGCGCCCCGGACCTTGACGGTCATGGCGTCGCGCGTGGGCCCCTCGTCGCCGAACGGGTTGAACCGTTGCAGGGCGGCGGTGTCGCAGCCGTGTTCGCGCATCCAGCGGAAGTGGGTGTCGACGGTCTGCTCGTCGTAGGAGGAGAAGAGCTGCGCGGGCTGGCCGTTGCCGAGCGGCGGGTAGGCGGTGGTGTAGCCGCGGGCGTACTCCCGCATGTCGGGCCAGGAGACGATGGTGGTGTTGGCCGGGGAGGGCGACTGGAACCGGTCGCGGCTCCAGTGCCACCAGCCGCCGATGGGCGCGCCGTCACCGGGGCAGCTGAACCAGCCCTGGTAGCCGACCGAGACCTTGCCGACGACGTCGCCCGGCGGGCTGGCCGCGTACGCGGTGCCGCGCAGGGCCGCCATCAGGTCGGTCGGCGCGACGGCGGCGAGGGCCGAGCCCGCGGCGAGTGATCCGATCAGTCTCCGGCGCGACACCGCCATGGCCCTGCTCCCTTCGATACGGAAAGGTATCGATGGGCATGGTGTCAGTACTGGACTGGCAAGCGCAAGAGTTGGATCTCGTGACGAAAGAAATCGACTGCGTGTGCAAGCGTGGCAGGCGCGGGGCCCGCGGCGGGGGCGGGCCGGTGCACGCCCGCCCCCGCCACGGCGTCATTGCCGCAGCAGCGGCAGCACCCGGCGGCCGAGCAGGTCGACGCCGCCGGCCGGGGTCAACCCGTGCGGGGTGCCGAACTCCACCCGGGTCGCCCCGGCGTCGAACACCGCCGCGGCCTGCGCCGCGACGTGTTCGGGGGTGCCGGAGAAGGCGAACAGGTCGAGCAGGTCCCCGCCGATCAGCGCGCCGGCGAGGTCGTGTTCCTGGCGGGCGACGTGCTGCTGGATGCGCGCCAGCAGCTCCGGGTCGATGTCGACGTTCGGGTCGAGGGCGGCGACCACGGCGAGGTACATGGCCACCTCCGTACGGGCCACCCGACGGGCCAGGGCGCCGTCCTCGTCCACCACGGTCACGGCGCCGAGCACCACGCCGACCCGGGCCTCGGGCGCGGCGTCGTCCAGCCAGGCGCGCATCGTCTTGGCCATCGCCGGGTTGGCCGACCCGCCGACCTTGATCTCCGAGGCGAACGCGGCGGCCGTCCGGGCGGTCTGCTGACCCCACGTCCCCACCAGGACGGGCACGTCGGCGCGGACCGGGGCGTAGCGCAGCGCCGTGCCGGGCGCCACGGTGAACTCCCGGCCCTGGAAGCCCTGGTCGTCACGGGACAGCAGCAGCCGGACCACGTCGACGGTCTCGGCGATCCGCCGCAGCGGCCGGGCCTGGGGCACCCCGACCTGGTCCAGCCAGGTGCCCCGGGCCAGCCCGAGGTAGGCCCGCCCGTTCGACGCCAGGTCCAGGGCCGCGACCTGTCCGGCGATCTCCACCGGATGCATGGTGAACGGGTTCAGGCAGGCCGAGCCGAGGCGGATCCGCCGGGTGTGCCGCGCGGCCACCAGCAGCGGGAAGAACGGCGGCTGGTACATCAGGTCACCGAAGACCGACAGCACGTCGAAGCCGTGTCCCTCGGCGAGCTCCGCCAGCGCGGCGTACTCGTCGGCACTCTTGTCGGACTGCAGTCCGACGCCGACCAGTCGGCGTCCGTCGTCGGTGCTCACGTCAGTTCTCCAGTCGGGATCTGTCGCCGGCCGGTCCGCTCGATGCGCAGGATGACCCGCTCGTCGGGATCGGGGCAGGCCACGTGGCAGTCCCGGGCCAGCCAGTCCTCCGGCGGCAACGGGCGCTGCTTGGCCGGCAGCAGCGGCAGGCACGCGGCGAGGGCGTAGAGGCAGAAGTGTCGACCGGCGGGGATGCGGAGCCGGTTCGACTCGGTCAGGTCGATGTGGTCCCCGGGCTGGAGGCCGCAGACGGAACGGCCCTCGATCCGTTCCACCACGACCCGCAGGTCGTACAGGTCGGTGACCGGTTCCTCGGCGCTCATCGCAGCGCCTCCGCGTGGTGGTGCACGATCCGCCAGCCCCGCTCGTCGCGGCGCAGCACGTCCGTCACCCGGAAGCAGTCGTCGGGCTGCCCGGCCGCGTACCGGGCCCGCAGGACGTAGCGGACCAGGCCGGTGTCGCCCCACGTCTCGGTCCGGAACTGCTCGGGGGCGACCGAGGCCGGCGGCGCGGCCGGTCCCCGGTCCGCCGCCCGGCGGTCCCGCAGGTCGTCGAGGGCGGCCAGACCGTCCAGCAGGTCGGGCGCGTCGGACTCCCAGATCGTCAGTTCGGGGTGCAGCCGGGCGTCGAACGCCGCCCGGTCGCCCAACGACCGGTACATGTCGGTGATGGCGGCGGTGAGATCGTCAACGGTCATCGGGGCTCGCTTCCGGTCGGGGCGGACGGGGGTGTCGGGGGTGACGGTGGATCAGGAGAGTTCGGCGAGGCGGGCGCGCAGCGGGTCGAGCCCCATCGGGCCGAGCCGCAGGGCGCGGTGGTGGAACCGCTTGCGGTCGAAGCCGGCGCCCTCGCGCCGTTCGACCTCCCGGCGGGCCTGCTGCCAGAGCCGCGCCCCGGCCTTGAAGGCCAACGCCTGCGCCGGCCAGCCCAGGTACCGGTCGACCTCGAAGCGCGCGGTCGCCGGGTCCAGCCCGGCGACGCGGATCAGGAGGTCCACGGCCAGTTCGGGGGTCCACCGGCGCGCGTCGGTGAGACCGGTCCCGGCCGGGACAGGCACGTCCAGGTGCAGGCCGAGGTCGATGACCACCCGGGCGGCCCGCCACATCTGCCCGTCGAGCATCCCGAGCCGCTCGGCGGGACCGGCGTAGAGGCCCAGCTCGTCGGCGAGGCGCTCGGCGTAGTGCGCCCAGCCCTCGGCGTAGCCGTGCACCTGGCACAGCGACCGCTGCCACGGGTGCAGCTCGGCGGTGGTGAGGGTGATCGCGTGCTGGAGGTGGTGCCCGGGCAGCCCCTCGTGGCAGAGCGTCCCGACGTGCCGCCACACCGGCACCGTCGACTCGCCCGGAGGCGTCGACCACCAGATCCCGCCCGGCCGCGTCAACCCGGCGTCCGGCGGGGTGTAGTACATGACGCCGGAAGCGGCGGGGCTGAGCCGGCACACCACGCGGCGGGTGGCGGCCGGGATGTCGAAGTGCGGGCCGTCCAGGGCGTCGGTGAGCCGCTCGGTGCGCTCCCGCAGCCAGCGCTCCAGGTCGGGCCCGACCGGCACCCGGCCGGCGGGGTCGGCGTCCAGCGCGGCCCGCGCCCGCGCCACGTCCGGGTGGCCCAGCTCGGCGGCGACCGCGCGCTGCTCGGCGGCGGTGCGGGCCAGCTCCTCCCAGCCGTACGCGTACAACTCGTCCAGGTCGACGCTCGCGCCGAGGAAGCTGCGGGCGGTGACGGCGTACAGGTCGCGGCCGACGCCGTCGACGTCGGTGGCCCGGGGCGCCAGTTCGGTGCGCAGGAACGCGGCGAAGTCCGCCGTCGCGGCGGCGGCCGACCGCGCCCCGGCGGCCAGCTCCCCGGCCAGCGGCCCGCCCGGGTGAGCGGCGACCAGCCGGCCGTAGAAGTCGTCGGCGGTGACCCAGGAGGTGCACTGGGCGGCGACCGCCAGCACCTGCCGGCGGGCGACCAGGTGTCCCCGCTGTGCCGACCAGCGCAGCGTGTCGGCGTACTGGCCGAGCGCCGTCGGCACCCGGCGCAGGTGCGCGGCGACGACCGCCCAGTCCTCCGCGCTGCGGCGGGGCAGGTTGTCGAAGACCTGCCGGACGAGGTGCACCGGCGTCGCCAGCGGGGCGAGCAACCGGGTGGTGAAGCCCGCGTCGTACAAGTCGACCTCGCTGGACAGCCGATCGGTCAGCGCGCCGGCGAGGGCCCGCTGCGCGGTGCCGTCGGCGTCGGCGCCGGACGCCGCCGTGGCGGTGGCGCGGGCCAGCTCCGCGCGGGCGGCGAAGCCGTCGGGGGAGAGGTCCGCGAAGTGCGATCCGGGCGTACGACCCGACGCCTCGGCGGCCTCCGGGTCCAGCTCGGCGAGCGCGTCGAGGTACCCGTCGGCGACCTCGGTGATCGTCGTCATCGGGCGACGCCGAGGCGGCCGTGGTCGTCGCGGTAGGCGACGCCACCCTTGAGCACCGCGTGCAGGGTGCGCAGCGCGGACACCGAGCGGGTGGGATCGTCGCGCAGGACCAGCAGGTCGGCGTGCTTGCCCACCTCGACGCTGCCGAGCGTGTCGGCCTGGCCCAGCCACTGGGCGGGGCGGATGGTGGCGGACCTCAGCGCGTCGGCGACGGGCATCCCGGCGTCCACCATGAACTCCAGCTCCCGCACGGTCGCGGTCGTCTCGTCGTAGCCGGCGTGCGGCGGCATGTCGCTGCCCAGCGCGATCGGCACCCCGTTGCGGATGGCGTGCTGGAGGCTCTCCCAGTGCCGGGGCCCGGCGCCGAGGGCGCGGTCCATCAGCCAGCCCGGCACGCCGGAGTCGCGGAAGAACTGCTCGCAGCGGCTGACCACGATGGTCGGGACGTACCAGACACCCCGGTCGGCCATCAGCCGGGTCACCTCGTCGGTCAGCTCGTAGCCGTGCTCGACGCAGTCCAGCCCGAGTTCCACGGCGCGGCGCACCGAGTCGGCCGGGCCGGCGTGCGCGGTGACCTTGCGTCCCCAGTCGTGCGCCACCCGGATCACCGCCGCCAGCTCGTCGTCGAGCAGCTGAGGGGTGTCGATCGACTCGAACTCGCCGGCGATGCCGCCGGAGATGCACACCTTGATCAGGTCGGCGCCGGCCCGGATCTGCTGCCGGGTGAGCCGGCGGAACCCGTCCGCCCCGTCGGCCTCCAGGGCGTCGGCCTCCCAGCCGTGCCCCCCGGTGCAGCAGAGGGCGTGCCCGGCGGTGAAGATCCGCGGGCCGTCCACCGCGCCGCGCTCGATCCCCTTGCGCAGGGCGAAGTCGGCGTAGCGGCTCTCGCCGACGAGCCGGGCGGTGGTGACCCCGGAGTGCAGGGTCCGCCGCGCCGAGTCGGCCATCAGCAGCACCAGTTCGGCGAGGTTCGACCGGTGCACCTCGTCGCCGAAGTGGCCGGGCAGCCCGAGCGAGAGGTGCACGTGCATGTTGGTCAGGCCGGGCATGACGTGGTCGCCGTGCAGGTCGACCACCCGGGCGCCGCCGGCCTCGGCGAGGACGTCGTCGACCGGCCCGACCGCGCGGACCGTGCCGTCGGCGCCGATCCAGACGCCGCTGTCGCGCTGGACGTCGTCCCGCACGCCGTCGTAGAGCGCGAGGTTGACCAGGACCTGTTCGGTGGGGATGTGCATGCGGAGTCCTCTACGCGGCGGGCACGGTGGTCGGCGCCACCGTGGGGTCGTTGAGCCAGCAGGCGGCGCTGCGGCCGCCGAGGTCGAGCGTGGGCGGCTGTTTCCCGCACGGCGCGAAGGCGTGCGGGCAGCGCGGCCGGAACCGGCACCCGGTCGGCGCGTGCGCCGGGTCGGGCACCTCTCCGGCGAGCGTTTTGGGCAGCTGCGGGTGCGGGCCGATCTGTGGCACCGCGTCGATCAACGCCCGGCTGTACGGGTGCCGGGGCGAGCGCCACAGCTGGCGGGTGGGTGCGGTCTCCACGATCCGGCCCAGGTACATCACCGCCGTGACGTCGGCGATCTCGTGCACCAGGGACAGGTCGTGCGAGATGAACAGCATGCCCATGTCCAGGTCCCGGACCAGCCCGACGAGCAGGTTGACCACCTGCGCCTGGGACGAGGCGTCCAGCGCGGTGACCGGCTCGTCCGCGATGATCATCCGGGGTTCGGGCGCGAGCGCCCGCGCGATGGCGAGCCGCTGCCGCTGGCCGCCGGAGAACTGGTGCGGGTACCGCTCCGCGGCCCCGGCCGGCATGCCGACCCGGTCCAGCAGGTCGGCGACCCGCGCCCGGCGGGCGGCGCCGGTCACCGTGTCGGGCACCCCGTCGAGGAGCTGGGCGCCGATGGTGCGCCGGGGGTTCAGCGACGCGTACGGGTTCTGGAAGACCATCTGGAGCCCGACCTGCGGCACCGGCCGGCGGCGCCAGCCGAGCGGGGTGACCGGGCGGCCGGCGAAGCGGATCGTCCCGGCGCTCGGCGCGGCCAGCCCGACCGCCACCCGGGCCAGCGACGACTTGCCGCAGCCGGACTCGCCGACCAGGCCGACGATCTGGCCGGGCGCCACCTCGAGGCTCACCCCGGCCACCGCCCGTACCGGCCCCCGGCCGCGCGCCTTGTACTCCACCTCGACGTCGCTGATCTCGAGCAGGTTGCCCGAGCCGACCGGCTCGTTCATGCCGCCACCTCCAGGTGCGGACGGACCACGCAGGCCACCGACCGGTCGGCGCCGGCGGGGGAGAGCGGGGGCGGCGCGGTGCCGCAGGACGGCTCGGCGAACCCGCACCGGGGCTGGAACGGACATCCGGGCGGCGCCTGCCCCGGCGCCGGCGGCCCGCCCGGGATGGGGCGCAGCGTGCCGACGGCCTGGGTGCCGTGCGGGCGGGCGCCGAGCAGCGCCGCCGTGTACGGGTGGCGCGGCGCGGTGAGCAGTGCCCCGGTGGGCCCGGTCTCCACCACCCGCCCGGCGTAGAAGACGTACCCGCGGGTGGTGAGCGCGCTGAGCACCCCGAGGTCGTGGGTGATGAAGGCGACGGCCAGCCCGGTCTCGGCGCGCAGCTGGTCCAGCAGCGCCAGGATGCCGGCCTGCACCGTCACGTCCAGCGCGGTGGTCGGCTCGTCGGCGATCAGCAGCCGGGGGCGGGCGGCGAGGGCGATCGCGATGGCCGCCCGCTGCCGCATGCCGCCGGAGAACTGGTGCGGGTACGCCCGCACCGCCCGCTGCGGGTCGGGGATGCGGACCTGCTCGAGCAGCTCCACGGCCCGCCGGTCGGCCGCCCGCCGGTCCAGGCCCAGGTGGACCTGCATGTGTTCGGTGAGCTGCCGGCCGATCGTGAGCATCGGGTGCAGCGCGGCGGTGGGGTCCTGGAAGACCATCGCGATGCCGGCGCCGCGCACCTTCTGCCAGCGCCTGGTGTCCAGGCCGAGCAGTTCGGTGCCGGCGAAGCGGGCCGACCCGGTGACCCTGGCGCCGGCGGGCAGCAGCCCGAGCAGGGTCTGCGCGGTGAGGCTCTTGCCGCACCCGCTCTCCCCGGCGATGCCGACCATCTCGCCCTCGTCGACGGTGAACGACACGTCGTGCAGGATCGGCAGCGGCCCCGTGGGGCCGGGCAGGGTGACGGCCAGGGAGTCGACCTCGAGCAGGGGTGCCATTTCTCAACGTCCCTTCGCGTAGCGGGGGTCGATCCGGTCGCGCAGCGCGTCGCCGAGCACGTTGAAGGCCATCACCACGGTGAGGATCGCCAGGCCGGGGAAGACGCTGACCCACCACATGGAGAGGTCCTGCGAGCCGAGCGCGACCATCGAGCCCCACTCGGCGGCCGGCGGGCGGGGGCCGAGGCCGAGGAAGGACAGCGCGGAGAGCAGCAGCACGGCGTTGCCCAGCTCCAGGGTGGCCAGCACGATCGCCGGACCCACGCTGTTGGGCAGGACGTCGCGGCGCAGCGCGCGCATCGGCCCGATGCCGAGCAGCCGGGCGGCGCTGAGGTAGTCCTCGCCGCGCATGGTCAGCACGGCGCTGCGGATGACCCGGGCGTAGACCGGCCAGGAGACGATGACCAGCGCGAGGACGGCGTTGCGGGTGCTGGGCCCGAACGCGGCCGTGACCGCCATCGCCAGGATGATCTGCGGGAACGCGAAGACCAGGTCCGTCAGGCGCATCAGCGCCTCGTCGACGAACCGGCCCACGTAGCCGGCGACCAGGCCGAGCAGGCCGCCGATCAGCAGGGCGAGCGAGACGATGGCGAGCGCGAGGGGGATCGACAAACGGGCGCCGTGGACCACCCGGCTGAACACGTCCCGGCCCAGGGAGTCGGTGCCGAACCAGTGCGTGCCGGACGGCGGCGCGTAGGCGTCGGGGCTCTGCGCCAGCGGGTCGTACGGCGCGACGAGCGGGGCGAACAGCGCCGCCAGCAGCCACCCGCCGAGGATGACCAGGGCCGCCACGGCGATCGGCTGCCGCCAGATGGGCCGCCCGGTCGAGCGACCGCGCAGCCGGCCCGGCCACCGGCGCCGGGCCAGCGCCCCCGTCGCCTTCGGGTCGGGCGCCACGGGATCGGGTGCGAGTGTGGTCATGACAGGCGGATCCTCGGGTCGATGAGTCCGTACAGCAGGTCGACGGTGAGGTTGACGAGCGTGTAGACCAGCGCCACGAAGAGGCTGACGCCGAGGATCGCGGGCAGGTCCAGCGCCGTCGCGCTGCGGTACGCGTACTGGCCGAGGCCCGGCCAGCCGAAGATGTTCTCCACCAGCACCGTGCCGGAGAGCAGCGAGGCGAAGGCCAGCCCGGAGACGGTGATCACCGGGACCAGGCCGGCCCGCAGCAGGTGCCGGCGGAACACCACCCCGGCGGGCAGGCCCTTGGCGTACGCGGCCCGGATGTAGTCCTGCTGGAGCACCTCCAGCATGGACGAGCGGACGAACCGGACCAGCATCGCCACGGTCAGGCTGGTCAGCACGAGCACCGGCAGGACCAGGTGCTGGGCGGCGTCCCAGGCGACGTCCCACTGGCCGGCCAGAGCGGCGTCGACCGTGTACATGCCGGTCACCGTCGGCGGCGGGCTGAAGTCGGTCGAGAGCCGGCCGCCGCTGGGCGCCAGGCCGAGTTGGTAGAAGAAGACGTAGAGCACGACGAGCGACAGCCAGAACGGCGGCGTGGACAGGCCGAGCAGCGCGCCGACGCGGATCAGCTGGTCGGTGACCCGACCGTTGCGGACGGCGGCGAGCATGCCGATCCCGGTGCCGATGAGCAGCGCCAGCACCATGGTGGGGATGGCCAGTTCCATGGTCGCCGGCACGTACTGCAACAGGTCGTCGGCCACCGTCCGGCCGGTCTGCTGGGAGATGCCGAGGTCGCCCTGGAACAGGTTGCCCAGGTACTGCAGGTACTGCACGTACAGCGGCTGGTCCAGGCCCCACTTCTCGCGGAACGCGGCCACCGTCGCGGGGTCGTTGAGCGCCTGGTCGGAGAGGTTGGCCGTGACCGGGTCGCCGGGCACGACGGTGACCAGGCCGAACGTCACGATCGTGACGCCCAGCAGCAGCCCGGCCGTGATGGCCACCCGCTTGAGCAGGAAGAACAGCAGTGCCCGGTGCGGCCGGGGCCGGGACACGGTCGTGGTGACCGTGCCCGGCTCGGCGTCGTCGATCGTCGTCGTCATGGAGTGACTACCCCCGGCCCACCGCGGCGAGGTCGACCTGCCAACCGGCGGCGGTGTAGTCCGTGCCGGTCAGGTCGCCGCTCGCCACCACGGTGGAGGAGTTGCTGGCCAGGACGACGTACGGCGAGGCGGCGTTCATCGCCCGCTGCCACTCCTGCATGGCGGCGGCCCGGGCGGCCAGGTCGAGGGTCTCGGTGACCTTCTTGCCGGCGGCCACGACGGCCGGGTCGGCCCGCTCCACCGTCCAGCCCGAGCGCAGCGCGGTGGCCTGGCCGGGGGACATGTTGTTGATCAGCGAGTCGGCGACCGGGTAGTTCAGGCTCTGCGGGGTGAAGCCGAGGGCCATCTTGCCCGTACGCATCTCGTCGAGGAAGGTGGTCAGCGGCTGCGGGGTCAGCTCCAGCTTGATGCCGGCCTCGGCGGCGTCGCCCTGCACCTTCGTCGCGACCGTGCCCAGGTCGACCCCCTTGTAGGTGATGGCCGGGTAGTTGAACTTGACGGTCGGGTTGGTCAGCCCCGCCTCGGTGAGCAACGCCTTGGCCTTCGCCACGTCACGCTTCGACTGCTCCTCGGCGGGCAGCGCGCCCGGGAACGCGGGGGCCACCAGCCCGGCGCCGAGGGCGGCGCCCTTGCCGTACAGCGCGGCGAGGCCCTCGTAGTCCAGGGAGGCGCGCAGCGCCTGGTTGAACTTCGCGTTCGAGGTCACCGGCGAGACGGCCGGGTCGGCGTTGAGGAAGAGGAAGTAGACGGTGTCCTGCACGCCGGAGGTCTTCAGGCTGCCCGGCAGCCCCTCCAGCAGCTTGCCGGAGATGTCCAGCGCGATCTCGGAGCCGCCGGCCCGCTGCATGGTCAGCTTCTGGGTCTGCACGTCCATGTTGCGCAGCACGACGCGGCTGAACTCGGGCTTGGTGCCCCAGTAGTTGGGGTTGGCCTCCAGCACCACCTGCGCCGACGGGTCGTACGACTTGAGCACGTACGGGCCGCTGCCGACGGAGTTCGTGTCGAGGTACTGCTGCGCGGTGTCGCTCTTGGCGGCGTCGGCGGCGTCCGTCGCGCCGTGCTCCTTGGCGACCTTGGAGTTCACCACGCCGGTGGAGGGCATCGCGAGCACCACGGGGATGTTCGGGTCGGCGGTCGCCGAGGTGACCACCACGGTCCGCTCGTCGGTCTTGGCGAACGTGAGGCCGCTGACCATGACGGCCGGGCTGGCCTTGACGTTCTTCAGCCGGTTGAGGGAGAAGACGACGTCGTCGGCGGTCAGCGCGGTGCCGTCGGAGAACTTCACGCCCTCGCGCAGCTTGAAGGTGAAGGTCTTGGCGTCGGGCGACGCCTCGTACGACTCGGCCAGCGCCGGGACCGGCTTGCTGACGTCCGAGCCCTCGAAGGTCAGCAGGGTGTCGTAGAGCGAGTGCACGGCGGTGAGGCCGGTCGCCTCGTAGATCCGGCCGGGGTCGAGGGTCTTGAGGACGAACGAGGTGTTGACGGTCAGGGTCTTGGCCGAACCGCCGTCACCGCTTCCTCCGCTGCCGCCCGCGCTGCACGCGGTGCTGGAGGCTATGGCCAGCGCCGCCAGAGCGATCGCTCCGACGCGGAGCCGGCGAGGGGACACCGACATGCTGTTCCTACCTTCGTATGGGGCCGGCCCGCGCGGGACGGGCTCTGGGGGCTGTCACACCCGGCGACGTCGGTGACGCCGCGGCCGGGCCGTTGGTGCCAACCGTGGCGGCCTCGCGGGTCTGTGCCGTTGTGCCGTCATGGGGTTGGATGTACCCGGACAGAACTCGTGTCCGGTTCGTGCCTCGACGCCGCTTGTCTAGTAGCGCCAAACACGTTCACCTTGTGTTTGACCACCCTAGACAGCGGCGTATAGTCACGTCAAACATTTCTAGCCACACTGTTTTGGAACGAGGAAAGACGCATGCTCGGTGACCAGCTCCGCGACCTGCGCCAGCAGCACTCCCTCACGCTGCGCCAGCTCGCGGCCGCCGCCGACGTGTCGCCCGCCCTGCTCAGCCAGATCGAGAACGGCGCCACGGATCCCAGCCTGGCCACCCTGCGTAAGCTCGCCAAGGTCTTCGACACCTCCATAGCGGCGCTGTTCTCCGAGCCGGACGCCCCGCTGGTGCACATCAGCCGGCCCGGCTCGCGGTCGCGGCTCGCCGCGCCTCCCGGGCAGATCGCCTACGACCGGCTCACGCCGGGGCGGGGCGACCTGGAGGTGCTCGAAGCCGAGCTGGCACCCGGTGACGCCAGCTCCACCGAGCCGTGGGCGCACCCCTCCACCGAGTGCGCGATCGCCGTCACCGGTGAGGTCGTCGCCGAGATCGGCGGCGAGAAGTACGTGCTGAAGACCGGCGAGGCGATCACCTTCGACTCCCGGCTGCCCCACCTGTACCGCAACGCCAGCGACCAGCGGGCCCGGCTCATCATCGCGGTCACCCCGCCGACCCCCTGACCCACCTGGCACGTCACCCGGCCCGCGTCGCGCACGTGGGCGGTACGACGCCGCCCGTCGAAAGGACCCGCAGTGGACCGTGACAGCGTCGACTGGTTCGGCTACCTCCCGGCCGTCACCACCCCGTTCACCGTCACGGGCGAGCTGGACCTCGCCGCCTGGCGCGGGCAACTGGACTGGCTCGCCGCCGAGCGGCTGCACGGGGTGATCGTCGGCGGGACCACGGGCGAGTGGTTCAGTCTCAGCGAACACGAGCGGGCCGAGCTGTTCCGGACGGCCGCCGAGCGGGTCGGCGACCGGCTCACCGTCCTCGGCGGCTGCAACGCGTACACGCCGGCGGAGGCGATCCGGCACGCCGAGGCCGCCCGGGACGCCGGCCTGCACGGCATCCTGCTCACCCCGCCGCCGTACGTGGTACCCACCCGGGCCGAGGTCGTGGCCTTCTACCGGGCCGTCTCCAAGGCGGTTGACCTGCCGCTCTGCGTCTACAACTGGCCGCGCGGCACGGGCGTCGACCTGGACGCCGACCTGCTGCTGGAGCTGAGCGCGCTGGACACCGTCGTGGCGGTCAAGAACTCCACGCCCGACTTCGGCGGCTTCGTCCGGAGCCTGGTGGCCCTGCGGCGCCGGGTGCGCTACTTCGGCATCCCCACCAACGAGGTGGGCATCGAGCTGATGACCACGATCGGTGGCGACGGGCTGATGGGCGCCGGCGCCGTGCTCGGCGCCGACCACCCCGACTTCTTCCGCGCCCTGCGCGCCGGGGACCTCGACCGGGCCCGGGTGCTCGGCGCCCGCGACCGGGTGATCATGGAGGACTGGTTCGGGCCCGACTACGGCGCCCGGTTCGGCAACGCGCAGGCGATCATGAAGTACGCGCTCACGCTGCGCGGCGTGCCGGCCGGTCACGTGCGCGCGCCGCTGCTCCCGCTGACCCCCGCCGAACAGGACCGCGTCCGGGCCACCATGACCCAGCTCGACCTGCTGCCGTGACCGTGTACGACACGGCGGTCGTCGGCGGCGGCCTGCTCGGCTGCGCGACCGCCTGGCACCTGGCCCGCGCCGGCAACCGGGTCCTGCTCGTCGAGAAGGACCAGGTCAACCGGCACGCCTCCGGGCAGAACGCGGGCAGCCTGCACTTCCAGCTGGAGTTCCGGATGGTCGAGCACGGCGACGACGCGGCCCGGGCGGCGGCCCGCGCGCTGCCGCTGCACCTGGACGCCGTGCGGGCCTGGGCGACCATCGAGGACGAGCTCGGCGAGCGGTGCGGGGTGTCGCGCACCGGCGGGCTGATGCTCGCCGAGACCCCGGCGGAGATCGCCGTGCTGGACCGCAAGGCGGCCCTGGAACGCGAGTACGGCCTCGACGTCGCCGTGCTCTCCGGCCCGGAGCTGCGCCGGTTCGCGCCGTACCTGGCGGACACCGTGCTCGCCGCCGGCCACGTGCCCGGCGAGGGCAAGGCCAACCCCCGGCTGGTCACCCCGGCGCTGGCCCGGGCCGCCGGCCGCCACGGTGCCGTGCTGCGCACCGGCTGCCGGGTCACCGGGCTGCACCGGCGCGGCCGGCACTGGGAACTGCGCACCGGGGCGGGCCCGGGGGACACCGCCGGGGAGACCCACCTGGCCGACACGGTCGTGCTCGCCGGCGGCGTCTGGACCGCCGAGCTGGCCGCGATGGCCGACGTCCGGCTGCCGGTCTTCCCGGTCGGGCTGACGATGAGCGCCACCGCCCGCAGCCGGCCGTTCCTGCCGCACCTGATCCAGCACGTCGGCCGGCGGCTGTCGATCAAGCAGACCGAGGACGGCAACGTGCTGATCGGTGGCGGATGGCCGGCGAAGCTGGTCAGCCGCGCCGGGCGGGTCGACCTGGAGACCAACCCGGAGCTGCGGTACGAGTCGCTGGTCGGCAACGCCGACGCCGCCCGGGTGGTGCCGGCGGTGTTCGACCTGCCGGTGATCCGGACGTGGACGGGCATGACCACGCTCACCCCGGACCATCTGCCCCTGCTCGGCGCGGTGCCGCGCCGGCCGGGACTGTACGTCGCCACCGGCGGCTCGGCCTTCACCCTCGGCCTCACCTACGCCCGGCTGCTCGCCGCCATGGTCGTCACCGGCGAGCCCGACCGGTCGATCGAGGACTACTCACCCTCCCGCTTCGGAGCGCTGAACTTTGTCTGAACACCGCCCGCCGGAGCCCGCGCGGGCGCCGAGGCGCACCGCGACGCACCGGCCCGCGCCGGTCACCATCGAGGTGGACGGCCGGCCGGTGCCCGCCCACCCGGGCGAGTCGCTGGCCACCGCGCTGCTCGCCGCCGGGCAGCGGGCCGTCGGCACCACGCGCGGCGGCGCCCGCCGGGGGCCCTACTGCAACATGGGCGTCTGCTTCGAGTGCGTCGTCACGGTCGACGACGTGCCCTGCCAGCGTTCCTGCCTGATCCGGGTGCGGGCCGACATGCGGGTCCGCACGGGGGTGCCCCGGTGAGCGCGCCCGACGTGGTGGTGGTCGGCGCCGGCCCGGCGGGGTTGGCCGCCGCCGCCACCCTCGGCCGGTACGGCGCCGCCGTCACCGTCGTCGACGAGCAGGAGCAGCCGGGCGGGCAGATCTACCGCCGGCCGCCGGTCGGCTTCGCTCCGCCGGCCGCGCCCTCCTCCGCCGGTCGGGCGCTGCTCGCCGAGGCCGCCGCCGCTCCCGGCGTCCGGTGGCTCGCCGACACCACGGTGTGGGGCGTCCTCGGCGCCCGGGCCGGCCTCGACGGCTACGCGGGCGAGCAGCCACCGCCGGGCCGCTACCGGGTCGCCACGCACGGCCCGGCCGGAGTCCGCCTGCTCGAACCCCGGGCGGTGCTGCTCACCGCCGGCGCGTACGACCTGCCGGTGCCGTTTCCCGGCTGGACCCTGCCGGGAGTGCTCACGGCGGGCGGCGTGCAGACGTTCGTCAAGGCGCAGGGCCTGCTGCCGGGCGGCCGGTTCGTGCTGGCCGGGGGCCACCCGCTGCTGCTGGTGGTCGCCGCCCAGCTGGTGCGCGCCGGTGCCCGGGTGGTCGAGGTCGCGCTGGTCCAACGCCGCCGCGACCTGTTGCCCGGACCGGCCGGGCTGGCCGCCGTGGCGGGCGCGGGCGGCAAGATCGCCGAGGGCGTCGGGGCGCTGCGCGTGCTGCGTCGGGCGGGGGTGCCGGTCCGGTTCGCCACGGTGGTCCGCCGCGCCGACGGCGACCCGGACCTGAGCAGGGTGACCCTCGCCGAGGTCGGCGCCACGGGGCAGCCGGTGCCCGGGACCGACCGGGACGTGCCCTGCGACGTGCTGGCGCTGGGGTACGGCTTCGTCCCCTCCGTCGAGCTGGCCCGGCAGGCCGGTTGCGCGGTGGCCTGGGACTCGCCCGCGGGCGGCTGGGTGGTCCGGCACGACGAGTGGTTGCGCACCTCGGTGCCCCGGATCGCGGTGGCCGGCGAGCTGACCGGCGTCGCGGGCGCCGAGCAGGCGGAGGTCGAGGGCCGGCTGGCCGCCCTCGGCGTGCTGCGCGACCTGGGGCTGCTCGACGCGCACCGGGCCGCCGCGCTGGCCAACCCGGTGCGCCGGGAACTGCGCCGCCGGCGACGTTTCGTCACCCAGGTGCTCGACCGGTTCGCGCCGGACCGGGCGGCCCTCGGCAGCCTGGTCACCGACGACACCGTGCTCTGCCGCTGCGAGGAGGTGCGGGCCGGTGACGTGCGCCGCGCGCTGCGGGCCAACCCGCACCTGGGCACCGCGAACGCGGTGAAGCTGGTGACCCGCGCCGGGATGGGTCTGTGCCAGGGCCGGTCCTGCCAGCCGGGCCTCTGCCAGTTCATCTGCACCCTGACCGGCCGGGGGCCGGAGGAGGTCGGGGCGTTCACCGCGCAGGCACCGGTCAAGCCCGTCCCGCTGCGCGCCCTCGCCGTCGGCGACACGCCGCCCGGGGCACCCTGACCGGGCCGCCCGCCGCCCGTCGCCGACCGGGGCCGCCGCCCGCGCCGACCCCGTCGCCTCGATCGACAACTGTCAATCGCTATCCGTCAATCCCTTGATCGGCGGGACCGGCGCGGGCCGGCCGGTCGCAGGTGCGCGCGGATCATCCGATTTCCCTGCCGAGGGCACTCGACGGGGCCACGGTGGCGGCGTCGGTTCCGTAGGTTGCCCAGCACATCCGCCTCGCCGGAGAGGGGTCGCCATGGGGAACATGCCGGACCTGGGGGGCGTACCGCGCCGACGGCTGCTGCGCGATGGTGCCGTCATCGCCGCCTCCGTGCCACCGCTGCTGCTGGCGGGCCCGTCCGGCGCGTCGGCCGCCGTGCCCCACCACGACCCGCAGCAACGCTTCATCCGCCTGGTCGGCGGCGGGTACGGCGTCATCTTCGCGATCCAGGCCGACGGCGCGCTGCACTGGTACCGGCACACGGGCTGGCAGACCGGCGCGTTCAGGTGGGCGAGCGGATCGGGCCGCCGCATCGGCTCCGGGTGGCACCAGTTCCGGGCGGTCTTCGGTGGGCTCGACGGCTCGCTCTACGCCGTACGCGGCGACGGCACCGTCCACTACTACCGCTACCGGCTGACCAACGCGACGACCGGCGCCGGCACCTGGATCAGCGGCGGGCAGATTGGCGCCGGATTCGAGCGCTACCCGCGGCTGTGCGGGTTCCACGGCGCGTTCTACGGGCAGAACGCCGCGGGCGAGCTGTTCCTGCACCAGTACGACCTGGTCGGCAGGACGTGGACGGTGCAGGGGGCGCGGGTCGGTGGCGGCTTCGCCGGCGCGGTGCTGCAGGCGGACACCTCCGGGGTCCTCTACGCCTACCACTACGGCGACATCCGCTGGCACCGGCACCTCGGCGGCGGCACCTGGGCGTCGGGCTCGGGCCTGCGGATCGGCTCCGGGTTCCGCAACTTCTTCCTCAACGACGGCGTGTGGTTCACCGGCCAGGGGGCGCTGTACGCGATCTGGCCGGACGCGGCCACCGCCCGGCAGACCGGCGCGCTCGCGCAGTACCGGTTGACCAACCACACCACCGCCGGCCCCGACCGGCGGGCCGCCTGGATGAACAGCGGCACCGGGAGGAGGGTCGGTTCGGGCTGGACGGTGCAGACCCAGGCCGCCCTCCAGGGCTACGCCAACACGCCGAGCGTGGCGCAGGGCGAGGTGGCGCGGATCGCGGTGTCGACCGGGTTCCCGTCGCTCACCGCGTCGATGGTGCGGCTGGCACCCAACCCCGGTGCCCCGGTGGTCGTCTCGCCACCGCTGGCCGTGACCGGCGGGGTGCAGTCGCTGCCGGTGGGGTTCCTCGGCGTCGGCTGCGGATGGTCGGACCGGTTGCGGTTCCCGGTCCCCGCCGACTGGCAGCCCGGCCTGTACGCCGCCCGGCTGGAGGGCCCGAACGGGCTGCACCGGTACGTGCCGTTCCTCGTGCGCCCGACCCGCCCCAGCAACAAGATCGCGGTGCTGCTGCCCACCTTCACCTACAACGCCTACAACAGCTGGGGCGGGCACAGTCAGTACTGTGCGGACACGACCGGCCGGCGGCCCCTCTCCGTACGTCGGCCGTCGACGGAGCTGAACGTCGACGACCCCGGGATCCGCGACCACACCCTCTTCTCGGATCTGTTGCTGACCCGCTGGATGTCCCGACAGGGGCTCGCCTTCGACGTCTACGAGGACGCCGACCTGCACGGCTCCAACGGCTGGCTCACCAACTACCGGGTGCTCGTGCTGGGCAGCCATCCCGAGTACTGGTCCGACACGATGCGGCAGCGCCTGGTCAACTTCCAGGCCGGCGGCGGCCGGCTGATCTATCCGGGCGGCAACGGCCTGTACGAGCGGGTGCAGGTCAACTCCGGCCGTACGGTGGTCACCTACCGCCGCGCGGACGGCAGGCGGGACATCTACACGGAGCTGGGCCTGCCCGCCTCGCAGCTGCTCGGCACCAACTACACCGACGCCGGCACGTACGCGCCGTACCAGGTGCTGCGTGAGCACCCGTTGCTGGCCGGCACCGGCCTGGTGGTCGGCAGCAGGTTCGGCCGCACGGGTTACAACGGCGCCGCCAGCGGGTGGGAGACCGACGGGCTGCGCGGGCTGGCCGGCGAGGCGTCCCCGGCGCAGGTCATCGCCCGGGGGGAGAACCCCGGGGGCCGCGGCGCCGCGCTGGTCCTCCTGGAGCGGCCCAACGGCGCCCTGGTCTTCAGCGCCTCCTCGCTCTCGTTCGTCGGCGCCCTGGCGGACGATCCGGCGATGTCGACGCTGTTCCGTAACGTCTTCGACCGGATGCTGGCGTCGGCCCCGGCGGTCCGGGCCACCGAGGTCCCGATGCCGCGCACCACCCCCGCGCCCGCGATCCCGGAGCCGTCCACGATGGAGTAGCGGCGGTCAGAGCCAGCCCGAGCGGCGGAAGAGGCGGTGCAGGGTGAACGCGGTCAGCGCCATCAGGCCGAGCACGGTGGGGTAGCCGTAGCGCCATTGCAGCTCCGGCATGTTGGCGAAGTTCATGCCGTAGATCCCGGCGATGCCGGTCTGGGTGGCGGCGATGGCGGCCCACGCGGCGATCTTGCGCATGTCGTTGTTCTGCTCCACCGCGAGCTGCGCCAACCGGGACTGCACGATCGAGTTCAGCAGGTCGTCGTAGGCGGCCACCCGGTCCACCGCCCGGGTCAGCCGGGCGTCCACGTCGACGAACCACCGGTGCAGGCCGCGCGGCGGGTTGTCGGGCCGCTGGTCGAGCAGGGAGCGCAGCGGCGCCTGCAGGGGCTGCACCGCCCGCCTGAACTCGACCACCTCCCGCTTGAGCTGGTAGATGTGCTGGATGTCGGCCGAGCGGTCGCGGGCGAACACCGCCTCCTCGATGCGTTCCAGGTCCCGCTCGACGTGCCCGGCGACCTCCAGGTAGAGGTCGACCATCCGGTCGCAGACCGCGTACGCGACCGCCCACGGGCCCTGCGCGAGCACCGCCGGGCGCTGCTCGACGTCGGCGCGGACGCAGGTGAGCGCGCCCGCGGCGCCGTGCCGCACCGTGACGGCGAAGCGGTCGCCGAGCAGCACCATCACGTCGCCGGTGTCGACCACCTCGGAGGTGTCGGTCAGCTCGGCGTGCTCGACGTACCGGGCGGTGCGCAGCACCAGCAGGGTCACGTCGCCGTCGCGGCGCGCCGTGGGGCGGTGGCCGTCGGCGAGGGCCTGCTCGACGGTCAGGTCGTCGAGCCCGAAGGTGCGGCCGACGGCCGCCATCACCGCCGCGTCGGGCTCGTGCAGGCCCAGCCACACGAAGGCGTCGCGGCCGCGACGGCTGCGGGCGTACGCGTCGGCGTAGTGCGGGCGGCCCGGCTCGCGCCGCCCGTCGACGTAGACGGCGCAGTCGACCACGGCGTCGGGATTGGAGCGTGGGGGCTCCGGCGCGCGCTGCCGGGGCAGCGGTCGGCCGAGCAGCCGGTCGAACACGGCCGCCAGCCTGACCCGTTCTCCCACCCGACGAGCCACCCGTCCCCCTCCGTCGCGCCCGCATCCGCGCGGACACCGTACTCGGCCGCGGCGGGTCCGGGGGTCACGGCACCCGGGTGGCCAGGACGACGACGTTGTCGACGTAGTTGCCGCTGTCCCGGTCGAACCGGCCGCCGCAGGTGATCAGGCGCAGGCCGGTCGCGTCGCTGGGCCCGTAGACCAGGTCGGTGGGGAAGCGGTCCTTCGGGTACGACCCGACGGCGTCGACGGCGAAGGTGGCGACGCTGGCGTCGGCCCGGGTGATCCGCACGGTGTCGCCGGGCCGCAGCCGGCCGAGGTCGAAGAAGACGGCGGGACCGGCGGCGGAGTCGACGTGCCCGACGATCACCGCGTTGCCGGTCTCGCCCGGGCTGACACCGTGGCGGTACCAGCCGGCCAGGGTGGGCCGGTCCAGCGGCGGTACCTCCAGGTGCCCGTCGGCGTCGGCGCCCACCGGGACGATCCGCGCCCGTACGCCGATGGCCGGGATCCGCACGTCGACCGGCTCGGCCCGGTGCAGCGGCGGCAGCGCGGAGCGGGTCGGTACGGGGGCGTCGGCGGCCCCCGGCCGGGGCGGGCGGGGCGGGGTCGTCGCCAGTCCGGCGGCGACCAGGCCGAGCCCGGCCGTGGCGAGCAGGACGACGACCGTCACCGCCCAGCCGGGCCTGCGCCAGGACACGATCCCACCTCCGTACGCGTTCGCCCGGGTGCCCGCTCCGGTGGTTCACCGGTGCGGGCACCCGTTGCAGGGATGGACGGCTTCCAGGAGTGGACGGCGCGGGGCCGTCGGTCAGAGCGTGGCCGCTGCCATGTGGCGTCGGCGGCGGGCCAGGATCAGGGCGCCGCCCGCGGCGGAGCCGAGCAGGGCGCCGCCGGCCGCCAGTTCCCCGGTCCCGTCGTCGTTGCCGCGGCCGCCGGCCGGGGCCCCGCCGATCGGGGTGACGGTGAACGTGGCGCTGCCGGCCGCGCTGCCGTCCCCGCAGGTCGCGGTCACCGTGTAGGTGCCCAGGGTGAATCCGGCGGTGAAGAGCTCGGCGCTCAGGCCGCCGCCGGCCGCCGCGGTGGTGGACCGGACGTTCTGGTCGCGGTCGGGGCCGGTGACGCGGAAGATCGCGTCGCCGGACTTCGGGTTGCAGGTCGTCGCGGTGAGCACGACCGTTCCGCCGACCGGCGTGGTGGCCGGTGACACGACGGTGTCGGCCAGCGCCGCGCCGGGGAGCAGGAGCGTGCCGAGACCCACGCCGAGCGCCGCCGATACGAGAACTGTCTTTGCCTTCATACGCGTCTTCCCTCACTTTTCGTCCGCTGACTGCGTGGGACGTCGTTCGGGTGGCCAACTCCGTGACTAGCACCGGTGTGACCAACCCTAGGAGGGTTGGGGCCCCGATCCGGTGAAAATGAGAAATCTTCGTTGCCGTCACGTGTCCACCCGCGAGGCGGAGGGAGCAGCGGAAATGCCGGCGCGGCCCGCCCGCGAGGGTTGGCCGGGTCGGTGTCGCCCGGGGGCGTGCTGTCGGGGCTGGGCCGTCTCGGCCCGTCTCGGAACGATGCCCCGCGGCGGACCGAACGCGTCCGGCCCGCCGCCGTCGACGGTCAACCGGACGAACGCGCCGTACCGGGCGATCCGGTCGCGCCGGTGTGCAGGAGATCCACCAGGACGGAGAGGCCCTCCTCGCCGTGGCCCCGGGCCACCGCCTCGTCCAGCAGGTCGCGCACCGGTCGCATCAACCCGGCGTCGACCCCCAGGTCCCGGCAGGCCGCCAGCAGGTTGCCGAAGCCGGCGGCCTGCATCCGCAGGGACGACCCGTCGCCGTCGTGCGTGCCCGAGTCGACGGCCGCCGCCATGGCCGGCAACTCCCCGAGCATGGCGGTCAGCCAGCCGGTCACCATCGGCGCGAACTCGCCCGCCGGTACGCCGGCCGCGCGGATCATCGCCGTGGCGTGCAGGAACCCGCCGAACAGCCCGTACATGGCGGCGAGCAGGGCCAGGTCGTACACGGCCGCCCGGCCGGGGTCGGTGCCGAGCCAGCGGGCCTCGCCGAACGCCGCGAGGGTGTCCCGCCAGTCGAGGAACGCGTCCTGCCCGCCGCTGTAGAGCACGAGCGCCCCGGGCCCGCCGATCATGGCCGGAACCGCCATGATGCCGCCGTCGACGTGGCGGGCACCCCGGGCCGTCACCCACTCCGCCAGCCGGCGGGCCTGCTCCGGGGTGCCGTTCGTCAGGTCGACCACCGTCCGGCCGGCCAGGGCGGGCGCCGCCTCGTCGAGCACCCGCCGGGTGACCTCGTCGTCGAGGAGGCACACCACGACCAGTTCGCCCGCGGCGACCGCCTCGGCGGGCGAGCCGGCCACGTTCGCCCCTGTTCCGGCCAGCGCGGCGGACCGCCCCGGCGTCCGGTTCCACACGGTCGTGGGGTGGCCGGCGGCGAGCAGCGCCGAGGCCAGGGCCCGCCCCATCACGCCGAGCCCGAGCACGGTGACGGGCCGGCGGCGCGGGGCGCTCACGCGCCCGCCTCCGCGTACACCCGGGCCAGGCGGGAGAAGTCCTCGTCACCGTGCCCGGCGTCCACCGCCCGGGCGACGACGGCGTTGGCCGCCCGGAGCGTGCCGGCGTCGATGCCGTGTCCCTCGGCCGCCTCGACGACGTGCGTCATCGTGGCGGCGGCGGAGGCGATGGTGGAGACGTCGGCGGTGTGGTTCCCGACGTCGATCCGCCTGGCCAGGTCGTCGACGAGGTCGGGTAGCAGGCCCGAGACGCCCTTGGCGTACGGCGCGAGCCCGGTCGCCGTGATCCCCTCCGCCCGGGCCAGGGCGAAGGCGTGCGCGATACCGCTCATCGCGGTCCAGAAGATGTCGAGCAGCGCCACGTCGTGGGCGGCGGCGCGAGCCGGGTCCGCGCCGAGCCAGTCGGCCGAGCCGCCGAGGTTCGCCAGGCTGTCCCGGTGGGCGTGCCAGAGGTGCTCCGGCCCGCTGTAGAGCACCAGCGCCTCCGGGCCGCCGATGGTGGGGGCCGGCGTCATGATCGCGCCGTCGAGGTAGTCGACGCCCTGCCTGGCGGCCCAGGCGGCCATCGCCCGGGCCCGCTGCGGCGTGTCGGCGGTCAGGTTCACCAGGGTGCGCCCGGCGAGGGCGTCGGCCGCGGGCTCGACGACGGCGCGGACGGCGGCATAGTCGATGACGCAGGCGAGCACCAGCGGGCTCGCGCGGACGGCCTCCGTCACCGTCGGCGCCCGGCGCGCGCCGCGTACCACGAGGGGGGCCGCCCGGGCGGCCGTGCGGTTCCAGACGGTGGTCGGGTGGCCGGCGGCGAGCAGCGCGCCGGCGAGGGCCCGGCCCATCGGTCCGAGGCCCAGCACGGTCACCGGGGGCAGGTCGCGGTCGGTCATGGGAGTGCTCCTTCGTGGACGGATCGCCCGGCCTTGCGCGTGCCGCCGGGTCGGTCCCATCCTGTTTCCGTACGCACGGAGCAGCAAGTACCGACAATTTTCTCAGGTACTTACCTTTTGGTGAGTGAGGGGAGCGACGTGAAGAAGCGGACCTACACGTGCGGGCTCGACGCCGCGATCGACGTCGTGGGCGGCAAGTGGAAGGCGCTGATCCTGTGGGAGCTGGACCAGGGCCCTCGCCGCTTCGCCGAGGTGCGCCGGGGGATCGACGGGATCAGCGAGAAGATGCTGATCCAGCAGCTGCGCGAGATGGAGGCGTACGGCCTCGTGCACCGCGAGGTCTACCGGCAGGTGCCGCCCAAGGTGGAATACTCGCTCACCGACTTCGGCCGGTCCCTCAACGAGGCGCTGATGCCGCTCGGCGACTGGGGCGAGCGGCACATGGCGACCATCGAGGCCATCGCCCGGGACTGACGGGCCGCCGCGAATCCCGCGTGCCCCGGCGCCCGCCCGACGCTAGGGTCGCGCGGTGACGGAGATCAGGACCGAACGGCTGCTGCTGCGCGACTGGCGGGAGTCCGACCTCTCGCCGTGGGCCGCGATGAACGCCGATCCCGAGGTGCGCGAGCACCTCGGCCCGCTGCTCACCGCCGAGCAGGCCGCCGCCTCGGCGCGCTCGTTCCAGGCGGACCTCGACCGGCTCGGCTACGGATTCTGGGCCGTCGAGGTCCGCGACGGCGGCGCGTTCGTGGGCTTCGCCGGGCTGGACCGGGTCGACGACGGCGTGCCGGTCACCGGCGTGGAGGCCGGCTGGCGGCTCGCCCGCTCCGCCTGGGGGCACGGCTACGCCACCGAGGCGGCCCGCGCCGTCCTGCGCCACGGCTTCGACACCGTCGGGCTGTCCGAGATCCTCGCCATCACCACCGCGACCAACGTGCGCTCGCAGGCGGTGATGCGCCGCCTGGGCATGACCACCGATCCGACCGATGACTTCGACGACCCGGACGTCGACTCCGGTCCGCTGCGCCGCCAGGTGGTCTACCGCAAGCGCGCCGGGCGGCGCTGAGCCCTGGGCGTCGGGGCGCCGCTCGGAGGCAGGGCCGCCGCCGGCTCGGCGCGGACCTCCCGGCACTGCCCGCTCCGGTGACAGCAGCCGGTCGCCGCCGTCGACGCACACCGGACCGCCGGTCGACGACGGTCGGGTCCAGGGGGGGGCGAGGGTGCCGCCGTAGCGCTCGCGCAGCGCCTCGGCTCCACGGCCGCGGACGCAGGGCGGAGCGGTGCGCCCCACCTCAGGCGCGGCCGTCGGGCTCGGTCACCCAGCCGGCGAGCAGCACCAGTCCGGAGGGCCGGTGCACGGCGAGGAAGCCGAAGGGGCGGTCGACGTCGAGGCGTACCCGCCGCTTGCGCGCGGTGACCGGCCGCCGCGCCGAGCCCGCCCGCGTGGAGACGGCGGTCACCACCCCCGCGCGGAAACCCGTCGCGCCGAACGTCGCCGTCGCGCTCTGCCGCGCCTGCGAGACGGCCAGCAGCCGGGCGATGCCGGGGAAGTGGTCGCCGTCGCCGGCGGCGGTGGCGAGGCCGAACGTCGCCGCCCGCTCCAGCAGGTCGTGGTCGGCCGAAACGGTGAAGCCCACCGTGGAGACGAGCAGCTCGGGCCGGTCGTCGTACGCGTCCACGATCTGCTCGACGACACCGGGGCCGGCGGCGACCGGCAGCGCGTACGGTGCGCCGAGCGCGCCGAGCGCGGCCGGCAGCACCTCCGCCGCCCCGCGCCCCGGCACGCCCAGGGCGAGGACCACGTCGACGTCCTCGGCGCCGCGTACGGTCAGCAGGCTCAGCGGTCCGGCGGCGGTGTCGACGGCCCGCAGCGCGTCGAGGTCGTGGCCGAGTCGGCTCAGCCCGGCCAGCCGGCGGCCGCGCCACGGCCCGGCGGCCGGCTGGCACCACGCGTCGCGGAACGGCTCGGCCCACCCGGTCCGCAGCGACAGCGCGCTGGCCAGGACCATCGCCGTCGCCGGGGTGACCCGCACCGGCATCCGGGGGACCAGGCCGTCGGTGTGGGTGGCGGCCCACCCGTCGAGGGCCGTCCGGTCGCGCGCCGGATCACCGGTCAGCTCCCCGCGCATGGCCGCCGGCACCTCCCGCGACCAGCGGTCGGTCAGCGGCAGGTCCCGCCGCGCCCAGGCGGCGAGCGCGAGCCGGGTGGTGGGGGAGCGGTCCAGGTCGGATCGGGCCGGCTCCGGCGCGACCGCCAGCAGCTCGTCGCGGGCCGGACCGGCGGCGTAGCGGGCGAGCAGCGCCAGCAGCGGGTAGACGCCGGCGCCGGAGAGGACCGTCTGGCCGTCGTCCAGGCCGGACGCCCACCGGGCGGTGAGGGCGTTGGCGGCGTCGGTGCTCATGGGGCGGGCGTCCTCCGGGGGCGACGTGACCGTCGCCCGGGGGGCGACCGCTGGCACCCTACCGCCGCCCGCCGCCACCCGGATGCGCGCGGCCGGGGGCGGCGGGGCCGGTCGGTGGCCGGACGGCCCGGTCGGTGTGGCAGCGTGGGCGGCGTGAACACCTCCGCACCGCTGGACGTCGACCTGGCGCTGGTCGGCGGCGGCGGCGCCGCGTCGCTGGTCCTCGCGGCCCTGGACCGGCACGGCGTGCGGGACCTCCGGGTCGCCGTCATCGACCCGGTCCACCGGCGCGGCCAGGACCGGACCTGGGCGTTCTGGGACCGCCCCGGCAGCGACCTGGACCCGCTGCTGGCCGCGAGCTGGCCCCAGGTCGAGGTGGCGACGCCCGCCGGCCGCCGCGTCCTCGATCTCGCCCCCCTGCGGTACGCCATGCTGCGCTCGGGCCCGGTCTACGACCGGGCTGCCGAGGCCGAGCGGCGGCTCGGGGTACGGCGGATCGTCGCGCCCGTCGACGCCCTGCACGACGACGGCGGGCACGTCAGGGTACGCGCCGGCGGCGCCGGGCCGACCGTCCGCGCGTCCTGGGTGCTGGACTCCCGGACCCGGCCACCTCGGCGACCCGGGCGCACCAACTGGCTCCAGCACTTCCGGGGCTGGTGGCTGGAGTCCGACGCGCCGGTCTTCGACCCGGCACGGGCCGTCCTGATGGACTTCCGCACCCCGCAACCCGCCCGGGGCGTGTCGTTCGGCTACGTCCTGCCGGTGAGCGACCGGTACGCCCTGGTGGAGTACACGGAGTTCGGCCCCGACCTGCTCACCGACGCCGGGTACGACGCGGCGCTGGCCGGCTACCGGGACCTGCTCGGCCTCGACCCGACCCGGTTGACCGTCCGCGAGGTGGAGAACGGGGTGATCCCGATGACCGACGGCCCGTTCGAGGCCCGGCCCTCGCCCCGGGTGGTCCGCCTCGGCACGGCCGGCGGCGCCACCCGACCCTCCACCGGCTTCACCTTCTCCGCCATGCACCGCCAGGCCGAGCAGGTCGCCCGCGCCCTCGCCGCCGGCCGCCCGCCGGTGCCCGCTCCCGCGTACCCCCGTCGGCACCGCTGGATGGACGCGGTCGCGCTGCGGGCGCTGGCCGCCGGCGGTGTCGGCGGGCCGGACTTCTTCGGTCGGCTCTTCGACCGCAACCCCGCCGAGCGGGTGCTGCGGTTCCTCGACGGCGCGACCACCCCGGCGGAGGAGGTGGCGCTGATGAGCTCCACCCGGCTGCGGCCGATGGTCGCCGCCACCGCCGGCGACGCCGTCGCCCGGCTCCGCGACCGACTCGACCCGGCCCGCCGGGCGGCGACCTGGACGGTCCCGCGACCGGTGGTCGGCGACCGGGCCGACGCCGACGGCTGAGCCACCTCAGCCGGTGGCGTCGGCCCGCAGGCCGTCCCGGCTTCCCGTCACGGGAGGCCATCCCGCCAGCGGCGGGGGAACCGGGGCGCGGCCCTTTCCGCCGCCCCACGCCCGGCCGGTGGCGGCGACCCTCCGGCCGTCGGGCGCGTACGCGCGGAGGTGACCCGCGCCGCGCCGCCGCCCGACGGCGGGGGAGGCGGCGCGGATTCGGTAGGTTGCCGGCATGGTGGACGAGACGGCCGGCAGGGTCGTGCAGATCTGGACCGACGGGGCGTGCAGCGGCAACCCCGGCCCCGGCGGGTGGGGCGTGGTGCTGCGCTACGGCGCGCACGAGCGGGAGCTGTGCGGCGGCGAGGCGAGCCCGACCACCAACAACCGGATGGAGCTGATGGCGGCCATCCAGGCCCTGGAGAGCCTGACCCGGTCGGTCACGGTCGAGCTGCACACCGACAGCACGTATGTGCGCAACGGCATCACCAGCTGGCTGGCCTCGTGGAAGCGCAACGGCTGGCGGACGGCCGCGAAGCAGCCGGTCAAGAACGCCGACCTGTGGCAGCGGTTGGAGGCAGCGTGCGCCCGGCACGAGGTCACCTGGCTGTGGGTGAAGGGGCACAACGGCCACCCGGAGAACGAGCGCGCCGACGCGCTGGCCAACCGGGGCATGACCGAGGCCCGCGCGTCGGCGGTGCCCGCCGGTCGCTGACCGGGCCGGCGGGCCGGCGGTCAGGTCACTCGGTGCGGCTCGGGTCGGTGGTGCCGGACACGGCGTCCACGTCGTAGCCGGCGCGGCTGACCTCCCGGGCCGACCGCCGGTCCTCGGCCGGCAGGTCGGCGAAGTCGTCGCCGGTGTCGTCGGTGCTGCGCAGGGACTCGCCCGGCGGACGCAGCGACGCCTGCATGGCGGTGGCGCCGTCCGGCTCGTCGGTGGCGGCCCGGTCGGTACGGTTCTGATCGGTCATGCCGCTCTCCTGCCCCCGTGGCCTGCCCGCAAACGTGCTCGCGGTGCTCAGCGCGCCGCGTCCGGGTGACCCGGCATGCCGGACCCGCCGCTGGAGGTGCCCGACGCGCCGCCCGCCATGCCCGACCCGTCGTCCTCGGTGACGATGTCGGGCTTCGTCGTCGTGTCGTCCGACGCCGGGACGTCGGTGTCCGCCTCGACCTGGACCAGCCGGGCCTGGCCGGCCTCGTCCTCGGCGTGCGCCGGATCGACCGGCAGCTCACCGTCGCGTGCCCGATACCCCACCGCTGCCTCCCTGCCGTCCGCCGCTGCTGGTTCCGCCCCCGCCTACCCCCAACCCCCCACCCAAAACCCACCCACCCACCCACCCACCCGCCCGGGCGGCCCTGCCGTGGCGATCATGCAGTTGTGGTGCCCGCCGTGATGGGGTGAAGACCGTTTTGTCCAGCACCACAACTGCATGATCGCGAAGAGGGGGGCGCGCGGGGCGAGGGCGTGGGGCGGGAGAGTGAAGTCAGCGGCGGCGGGGTGGGCGGGGTGGGCGGGTGGGGGAGCGGGGTGGGCGGCGCAGGGGGGTGAGGGACAGCGGGGACCAGTGGCCGGGGCGCGTCCGGCCGGGCGGTAGGGCGGTGTGCTGGTCGCCCCGGGCCGCGTCGAGCTGGGACTGGTGCAGGAACAGGGCGCCGGAGAGGTCCGCGCCGCGCAGGTCGGCCCCGCGCAGGTCGGCGCCGGTGAGGTCGGCCAGGCCGAGATCGCCGCCGCGCAGGTCGGCGCCGATCAGCAGCGCCCCGCGCAGGTTCGCCCGGCGCAGGTCGGCCCGGCGCAGGTCGACGCCGAACAGTTGGGCGCCCCGCCGGTCCACGCCGGGCCGGCCGCCCCGGGCCCGGGCCGCGTCCCCGGCGCGGGACAGCAGCGGGTTGACCCGTCCCCGGTACGCGTCCACGTCGAGCCCCAGCAGCGTCCCGGCGGGCTCCCGGGCCAGCCGCTCGGTCTCGTCGAGCGCGGCGGACAACTCGTCGCGCAGCGGCTGCGGCGGGCGAGTCGCGAGCGCCTCGGTCAAATACCAGAGCAGCTCGTGCAGCGGTCGCATCACCGCGAACGTGTCGAACATGCGCGCCGCGGTCTCCGGCGCGTCGCGCCAGTCCCGCCCGCCGAAGGTGACCTGGGCCACCCGCTGCCCGGCGCCGAAGCAGTCGAAGACGGTGCAGCCGGGGAAGCCCCGGTCGCGCAGGTCGGCGTGGATGCCGCAGCGCGAGTCAGCCCGCAGGTTCGGGCAGGGCCGCCCGGCGGGCTTGTCGATGGCGAAGTCGGCCGACGCGGAGAAGGCGGGCGCGACGCAGCAGAGCCCGAAGCACCGGGCGCAGTCGGCGCGCAGTCCGTCCGCGGGCGACGTCGCCCCGGGAGTCTCCGACACGCTGACCGCTCTCCTGCCGTTCGGGGTCTTCCGCCGGCAGTCTCGCGGGCGGAGGCCCCCATTGTCCCGCCCCCGCGGAGGCCACCGGGCCGCAGGGTACGCGGCCCACGCCCCGGGCGCGGGAGCCGCGGCGCACCGTCCGCGTGGCCCACCCCCGGGGCCGTTGGAGCCGTGGCGTCCGGCTGCGCAGCTCGCGTGCCCGGGTGCGGTGGAGCCGGCGCACTGTCCGCGTGGCCCACGCCGGGTGCGGTGGAGCCGGCGCACTGTCCGCGTGGCCCACGCCGGGTGCGGTGGAGCCGGCGCACCGCCTGCGCTGCCGGGCAGCGGGTGCAGGGGGCGGAGCCGCAGGCAGGGCGGGCCGCGCCCGCGCTCAGCCCTCCACCGAGCGCCAGTCGTGCGACTCCAGCGCGTTGGCCTGCGGGCCCATCATCAGCATGCCGCCGTCCACCGGCCAGGACGCGCCGGTGACGTACGCGGCGGCGGGCGAGGCGAGCAGCGCGACCACGGCAGCCACCTCCCGCGCGTCGCCCGGCCGCCCGACCGGCACCCCGGGGCGTTCCTCGGTGAACGGGTCGACGTCCTCCTGGCCGGTCATCGGGGTGGCGATCTCGCCCGGGGCGACCGCGTTGACGGTGATCCCGTCCGCCGCCAGCTCCTGCGCCATCACCTTGGTCAGCAGGCCGAGCCCGCCCTTGGCGGCGCAGTACGCGGCCGAACCGACCCGGGGCGCGTGCTCGTGCACGCTGGTGATGTTGACGATCCGTCCGCCCAGCCCCGCGGCCCGCATCCGCCGGGCGGCCCGCTGCCCGCACAGGAACGGCCCGTCGAGGTCGACGGAGAGCACCTCGCGCCACTGCTCCCAGCCGGTGTCGACGAACGGCGTGGACGCCCCGGTGCCGGCGTTGTTGACGAGCACGCCGAGGCCGCCGAGCCGGTCGGCCAGCTCGTCGACGACCGCGTCGGCGCCCGGCAGCCGGGTCAGGTCCAGCTCGGCGACCTCGCAGCGCCGGCCGGCGGCGCGTACCTCGGCGGCGGTCCGCTCGGCGCCCTCGGCGTCGCGGTGCCAGGTGACGCCGACGTCGAAGCCGGCCTGGGCGAGAGCGACGGCGCAGGCCCGGCCGATGCCGGAGTCCGCGCCGGTGACGATGGCGATCCTCGGGAAATTCTCGTAACGCGATGGCATGCTGGCGCACTACCCGTTCCATGCCAATGCAACCATGCGTCGATCCCCGTCCATGCAGGGGATTGTCTGCGTCGATGCGCTCTGTCATTCTCCAGCGTGGACGCTGCCAGCGGCGGTCGGCAATCCGGAGGGTCGCGCTGAGGTGGCGCCGTCATTTTCCGGAGGGACCTCGTGAAGCGCAGACGTCGCCACCTGCTCGCAGGACTGGCGGTCGGTGCCCTGGTGGCATCGACCGGCCTCATCGGAATCCACTACGCCGGCGCCGAGGTGCCGGCCCCCGTCGCCGCGGCCGGCGACGGGGAGATGCCGGGCGCGCTCGGCGCCCACATGGAGCGGCTGCGCCAGGCCGTGCCGGGCAGCGACGGCATGTCGCCGGACGGGCCCGGCAACGCCGCGCAGCAGGAGTTCCTGGAGCGCGCGTACCCGGCCAGCACGATCAGCATCGCCCAGGTCGACCGGTCCAAGTCGGCGTACGCCGCCGCCGAGCGGCGCGCCGGCGGCACCCGGGGCTGGACGAACATCGGGCCCAGCGAGGCCCTCTACCCCTTCACCGAGTTCCGCAACGCCTCCAACTACGTGCCGAACGCGTACGTCGCGGGTGGCCGGGTCACCTCCATCGACATCGCTCCCGACTGCAACGCCCTGCTCTGCCGGGCGTACGTCACGCCGGCCGGCGGGGGCGTCTGGGGCACCCTGAACGTCCTCGCCGCCGAACCGAAGTGGTTCTACCTGGGCGGGCCGCTCGGCATCAACGCGGCCGGCTCGGTCAAGATCGACCGCAACGACAAGACGGGGCTGACCATCTACGTCGGCACCGGCGAGGCCAACACCTGCGCCTCCGGCTGCGTCGCCGGCGTCGGCCTCTACAAGTCCACCAACGGCGGCGTCACCTGGAAGGGCCCGCTGGGCAAGGACGCCCTCGCCGGCAAGGGCATCGGTGAGATCACCGTCAAGCCCGGCGACCCGAAGACGCTCTACGTCGCCACCACCACCGCCCTGCGCGGCATGTCCAGCTCCTGCTGCACCGGCGTCACCCGGCCCGTGCCCGACGCCGAGAAGTGGGGCCTCTACAAGTCCACCGACGGCGGCGCGAACTGGAAGTTCATCCACAACGGTTCGGCCGACGCGACGCAGTGCACGGGCAGTGCCGCGGAATACAACAACACCGCCGCCTGCTCGCCGCGTGGCGTGCGCTACGTCAAGCTCGACCCGCGCGACGCGAACACCGTCTACGCCTCCTCGTACGCCCGGGGGGTCTGGCGCTCCGCGGACGCCGGCGCCACCTGGACGCAGATCAAGCCCTCGCTGAACCCGGCGGTCTTCCAGACCCGGGCCGCGATCGACGTGACCGCCCTGCCGAACGGCAAGACCCGCATGTACGTCTACGAGGGCAACATCGGCAACCCGTACTCGCGGCTGTTCCGCAGCGACGACGTGGCCGGCGGCGCCCCCGCGTTCGCCGACCTGAGCAGCGCCAACCCGGCCGACCCGGGCTACGCCACCTACAACCAGTGCACCGGCCAGTGCTGGTACGACGTGTTCGTGCACACGCCGGCCGGGCACCCGGACATCGTCTACACCGGCGGCTCCTACGTCTACGGCGAGACCGTCGCCCACAAGCGGGCCGTGGTGCTGTCCACCGACGCCGGCGTCAGCGGCACCGACATGACCTACGACGGCACCGACGAGCTGCACCCCAACGGCCTGCACCCCGACCAGCACGCCCTGGTCACCAACCCGCGCAACCCGTACCAGTTCTTCGAGGCCAACGACGGCGGCGTGATGCGCTCCAGCGGCCAGTTCGTGGACCGCTCGGCCTGGTGCGACAACCCGGACCGCAACCTGACCACGCAGGCGCAGAAGGACCGCTGCCGGCAGATGCTGTCGAAGATCCCGTCGAAGCTGGACGGCATCAACAAGGGCATGAACACGCTGCAGTTCATCAGCCTCTCGGCCAGCCCGCACGACCACCGGCTGCTGCAGGGCGGCACCCAGGACAACGGCACCTGGGAGAACAAGGGCGAGCGGCGGCGCTGGGTCAACACGATGATCGGTGACGGCGGCGCGTCCGGCTTCGACGTCGGCAGGCCGGAGTTCCGCTTCCACACCTTCTACGACGCCTCGCCCGAGGTGAACTTCGCCAACGGCGACGTGGGCAGCTGGATCTCGATCTCGGACCCGATCTTCGGGCAGCCGGGCACCCTGTTCTACGCCCCGGTGATCACCGACCCGAAGGTCAGCGGCACGATGTTCGCCGGCACCTCGCGCACCGTCTACCGGACGAAGACGTTCGGGCTGGGCGACCGGAGCCTGGCCGAGGCCGACCGGATCTGCAACACCTGGACCGGCACCTTCGAGGCGCAGTGCGGCGACTTCGCGCCGCTGGGCACGGTCAACCTGACCGACGCCGCGTGGGGCGACCGGGCCGGCGGCGCCGTCTCGGTCGTCGAGCGGGTCGCCTCCGACTCGTCCACAGCGTACGCGGCCACCAGCACCGGCCGGGTGTTCGTGTCCCGCAACGTCGACGCCGAGCCGGCGTCGGCGGTCACCTGGACGCGGATCGACACCGCCGCCACGCCGAACCGCTTCGTCACCAGCGTCCACGTCGATCCGGCCGACCCGGCGCGGGCGTGGGTCTCCTACAGCGGCTTCAACTCGAACACCCCGGCCACCGCGGGGCACGCGTTCGAGGTGCGGCTGGCCGGCGCCGGCGCGACCTGGACCGACCGGTCGTACGACTTCGGCGACCAGCCGATCACCGACCTGGTCCGCGACGACGTCACGGGCACCCTCTACGCGGCCACCGACTTCGGCGTGCTGCGGCTGGCCAAGGGCAGCACGACCTGGGTGAAGGCGGCCCGGGGCATGCCGAACGTGGAGGTCGCCGGGCTGACCATCGTGCCGGGCAAGCGGGTGCTCTACGCCGCCTCGCACGGCCTCGGCGCCTGGCAGCTCACCCTCTGAGGCAGCGACCATCGGCAACGACACGGTGAGGGGCCGCGCACGCGGCCCCTCACCGCTGCCCGAGGCGGCCGGCCGCGCCTGGCGGACCCTCGGCGCGGCCTTCGTCCTGCTCGTCTTCGTCCCGCCGCTGCTGCTGCTGGTCTCCGGTTCGCTCACCGAGCCGGGCCTGCCGCCACCGCCCACCCCGCAGCTCGTGCCGGAGCCGGTGTCCACGACCGGCTACCGGCAGGCCGTCGAGCTGGGCGGACTGCTGCGCGCCTCGCTCAACTCGGTCCTGGTCGCGGTCGTCGCCGTGCCGCTGAGCGTGCTCGTCGCCTCCCTGGCGGGCTTCGCGCTGACCCGGATCGCCCCGCGCGTCACCGGCGTCGTCGTGGCGGCCTCCCTGGTCGCGCTGATGGTGCCCGCCACGGCGCTGCTCGTGCCCCGCTTCGCCATCTTCCGGATGCTCGGCCTGACCGACACCCTGGTGCCGCTGGTCGCCCCGGCGTTGCTGGGCACCTCACCGCTCTACGTCCTGGTCTACCACCTGGCGTTCCGGGCGCTGCCGACCGACCTCTACGACGCCTGCCTGGTGGCGGACCTGTCGCCGTTGCGCACCTGGTGGCGCGTCGCCCTGCCGCTGGTGCGCCCGGTCACCGCCGGCCTCACCGCGCTGACCTTCGTGCTCACCTGGTCGAACTTCCTCGACCCGCTGGTCTACGTCTACGACCGCGACCTGTTCACCCTGCCGCTGGCGCTGCGCTCCCTGTCGGTGCTGGACCCGACGAACTTCCCGGTGTTCCTGGCCGGGGCGGTGCTGGCCACGGTGCCGGCGCTGGCCGTCTTCGTGCTCGCCCAGCGGCGCTTCCTCCACCATGACGACCCGACGGGACGGGACTGACGATGCGACCGGCAACGGAACCGACGATGCGACCGAAGGCGCTGCTCGCGCTGCTGCTCACCGCCGTGCTGGCCGCCGCCGGGTGCGGCTCCGGCTCCGGGTCGTCCGCGGACGGCCCGGTGCGGCTGCTGGTCTTCGGCGCCCCCGAGGAACTCGCCGCCTACCGCACCCTCGTCGAGGCGTACGAGAAGGCGCGTCCCGGCGCCGACGTGCAGCTCGTCGAGGCCAGCGACCGCAAGGACCTGCTGGCCCGGCTCGCCACCTCGGTGGCCGGCGGCGCCCCGCCGGACCTGTTCCTGATGAACTACCGCTTCTACGGCCAGTTCGCCGCCAAGGACGTCATCGAGCCGCTGGACGACCGGCTGGCCGCCTCCGAGGCCGTCGACCCGGCCGACTACTACCCGGTGGCGTGGGACGCGTTCCGGTGGAAGGACCGGCAGCTCTGCCTGCCGCAGAACGTCTCCAGCCTGGCCGTCTACTACAACCGCACCCTGTTCACGAAGTACGGCGTGCCCGAGCCGAGGGCCGGCTGGACCTGGAACGACCTGGTCGCCACCGCGACGGCGATGACCCGCGACTCCCGCGGCGTGGTGGTCAAGGCCACCGAGAGCGAGGGCGCGGCGCTGCGGCCGGCCGTGCACGGCCTCGGCGTCGAGCCGTCGATCATCCGGCTCGCCCCGTTCGTCTGGTCCGGCGGCGCCGAGATCGTCGACGACCCGGCGAGGCCGACCCGGCTGACCCTGGACACCCCGGCCGGCCGGGAGGCGCTGAAGAACCTGGTCGACCTGCGGCTGGCGTACGGGGTGGTGCCCACCGACGAGGAGGTGGAGGCCGAGGACGACGAGTCGCGCTTCGCCAACGGCCGGCTCGCCATGCTGATGAGTTCCCGCCGCTCCACCACCACGTTCCGCTCGATCACCGGGTTCGAGTGGGACGTCGCCCCGCTGCCCGTCTACAAGGAGCAGGTCGGGGTGCTGCACTCCGACGCGTACTGCATGACCCGGGGCGCGAAGCACAAGGAGGCCGCGTGGCGGTTCCTGGAGTTCGCCATCGCCGAGGAGGGCCAGCGGATCATCGCGGCCACCGGGCGGACGGTCCCGTCCCACATCGGGGTGTCGCGGTCCCCGGCGTTCCTCGGTCCCGCCCAGCCGCCACGCAGCGCGAAGGTCTTCCTCGACGCGATCCCCACCGTCCGGGCGCTGCCGACCGTCTCCACCTGGCCGGAGATCGAGGACGTCACCTACGGCATCCTGGAGAACGCCATGCACCGGGGCGACCGGCTCGACGACGTCGTCCGTGAGCTGGACCGGCAGACCCGGCCGATCTTCGCCCGCGGGGAGCACGGGTGAGCGACCCGAATCTCGCCCTGGCCGGCGTCTCGGCCGCGTACCGGGGATCGACGGTGCTGCACGAGGTGGACCTGACCGCCGCCCGGGGCGAGCTGCTGGTGGTGCTCGGCCCGTCGGGGGCCGGCAAGTCGACGGTGCTGCGGGTCGTCGCCGGCCTGGAGCCGGTCACCGCCGGCCGGGTCCGCATCGCCGGCCGGGACGTCACCGCCGAGCGTCCGGGCCGGCGCAACGTCTCGATGGTGTTCCAGTCGTACGCGCTCTTCCCGCACCTGAGCGTCGCGGAGAACATCGCGTTCGGCCTGGAGGTGCGCGACACGCCGCGCGCGGTGGCCCGGGAGCGGGCCCGCGCGGCGGCCGAGACCGTCGGCTGCGCCACCCTGCTGGAGCGCCGGCCCGGGCAGCTCTCCGGCGGCGAACGGCAGCGGGTGGCGCTGGCCCGGGCCCTGGTCCGCGAGCCGGACGTGTTCCTGCTCGACGAGCCGCTGTCCAACCTCGACCAGGCGCTGCGGGTGCAGATGCGCGCCGAGCTGCGGACCCTGCACGACCGGCTGGGCGCGACGATGGTGCACGTCACCCATGACCAGACCGAGGCGCTGGTGCTCGCCGACCGGATCGCCGTGCTGCGCGACGGGCGCATCGAGCAGGTCGGCACCCCCGACGAGATCTGGCGCACCCCGGCCACCACCTTCGTCGCCCGCTTCGTCGGCTCTCCGGCGATGAACCTGCTGCCCGCCCGGGGGCCGCTCACCCCCGGCGGCACCGCGCCCGTCGACCCGGCCGGCGCGGGCGAGCTGGAGATCGGCTTCCGGCCCGAGGCGGTCGTCCTGGACGCGACCGACGGCGCGGCGGCCACCGTCGACCGGGTCGAGGTGGTCGGCGAGGACGCGTACGCGTACCTGACCCTCGCCGGCGGGCACCCCGTCGTCGCCCGGGTGCCCGCCGCCCGCCGGCCCGGAAGGGGCGCGCCGGTACGCGTCGGCGTGCGCTGGGCCGACGTGCACGTCTTCCACGCCGGCACCGGACGCCGGTACGCCCCGTGACGGGCCCGGACCGCCGCTCGCGCCGGCAGTTGGCGCTGATGCTGACGCCGTACCTGGTCGGGCTGGTCGGGCTGGTGCTGCTGCCCGCCGCGGTCACCCTGGCGCTGGCCTTCACCGAGTACGACCTGCTGCGCCCGCCGCGCTGGGTGGGGCTGGACAACTTCGCGGCGCTGCTGGCCGACCCGGTGTTCCGGGTGTCGCTGACCAACTCGCTGGTCTTCGCGCTGGTGGCCGTACCGCTGCGGGTGCTCTTCGCCCTCGGCCTGGCGCTGCTGCTGCACCGCCGCGCGGTCGGCGTCGGCGGCGCCCGCACCGCGGCGGTGCTGCCGACCGCGGTGCCGGAGATCGCCTACGGGCTGCTCTGGCTCTGGCTGCTCAACCCGCTCTACGGCCCGATCAACCAGCTGCTGCGCACGGGCGGGGAGAACGGCCTGACCGCGCTGGGACGTACCCCGCCGCAGTGGCTGACCGACCCGACCGACGCCCGCGCGGCGATCATCCTGATGAGCCTGTTCACCGTCGGCGAGACCTTCGTGGTGCTGCTGGCCGCGCGCCGCGCCCTGCCCCGCGACGTCTACGAGATGGCGGCGATCGAGGACGCCACCGGCTGGGACGTCTTCCGGCGGGTCACGCTGCCGCTGATGGCGCCCGTGCTGGGGCTGTTGGCGGTGCGCGACGCCATCCAGAGCCTGCACTTCTCCTTCGTGCCGGCCTTCGTGGTGACCGACGGCGGCCCACCCCCGTACGCCACCACCTACCTGTCGTTGTTCGTCTACCGCACCGGCTTCGAGTACCTGCGCTACGGCTACGCCGCCGCCGCGACCCTGGTGATGATCCTGCTGACCGTGGCGGCGGTGCTGGTGCAGTGGCGGCTGATCCGCCGCTACCGGGCGTTCTACCGGGTGTGACCCCGCGGTGTGCGGCGGCTGCCCGTCCCGCCGCGGGCCGTCGATCAGCAGGGCCGCCGGGCTAGGCCACCATGTCCCGACGCCGGTAGCCCGCCACGCCGACCGTCGCGGCCGCACCGGCGAGCACGATCATGACGGTCGTGGCGGGCCGGTCCGGCGTCGCCTGGGGCACGGCCGCGAGATGGGTGTACGGCGAGAGCCAGCTCACCCAGCCCGCCGCCCCGGTGCTGTCGGCGACGACCTTCAGGAGGAACCCGCCGGCGGCCGGCACCATGCCCAGTACCGCCACCCCGTGCGGCGTCCGGCCCAGGACGAGGGCCGCGGCTCCGAGGCTGAGCAGCGCCACCGGCAGCACGTTCCAGGTGCCGGCGACCGCGGCGCGCAGCGGCAGATCCGCGCCGACCAGGCTCGCGCCGAGCCACGTCGCGACTCCGGCGACGGTGACGAGCACCGCGGCGCCGACCGCGGTGGTGCCCACCTCGGCGGTGAGCAGCCGGGCGCGCGGGGCCGTCCCGGCGTGGAGCAGGGTCAGGCGCCCGTCGGTCTCCGCGGCGGCGAACGCGGCGACCCGGACGGCGGTGAAGGCGCCGACCGGTACGGCGAGCAGTGCGAACAGGGCGGCGGTGTACCCACGGACGGTGCCGAGGCCGGCGAAGCCCGCCTGCGCGGCGAGGTCGGCGAAGCCGGGGTTGTCGGCGAGAAAGTCGGTCAGGGAGACCGTGAGCACGCCGATCAGCAGGAAGTACGCGCCGACGCCGGACGCCCAGCCGGCGAGTGGCCGCAGCATCCGCCGGACGGCGAAGCCCTCCACCGAGCCGAGCAGCCGCAGACGGGGCGGCCGGCCGGCGCCGGGGGAGAGCAGTCCGTCGCGGACGTCCCGCCGGCCGGCCAGGGTGAGTGCGCCGGCGGACAGGACGACCGTGGCGAGCGCGAGCACGATCAGGGGCGACACCCGATCGTCCTGGTAGGGGCGGGTCAGCGCCAGCGGCCCGTACGGCGGCAGCCAGCGCAGCCAGCCGAGCGGGGCGACGCCGTCACCGACCATGCGGGCGAGCAGCCCGACGCCGAGAAACACCAGCGTGGCCCCGCTCGCGGCGGCCCGCGTGGGGAAGACCTGTGCGGCGAGGGCCGCCGCCGCGACGGCCACCGTGGCGACCAGCGCCAGACCGGCGGCGTGCAGGGCCGCTCCGCGGGCCGGGGTGCCGGCCGCGACGAGCGCCACGGCGAGCGTGACCCCGGTCAGGGCCGTCGCGGCCGCCAGCACCGCGAGGTGCCGGCCGAGCAGCGCAGCCGGCCCCAGCCGGCCGGCGAGGAGGAGGTCCCACCGGCCCGCCGCCTCCTCGCCGCGGGTGACGCGGGTGGTCGCGAGCAGACCCCAGACCGACAGCACGATGGCGAGTATGGTGCCGGTCCGCCAGACGGTGAAGCCGCCTGCGGTGTCGAGGGCGACCGGTTCGCCGAACAGCGTGCGGATCGCGGGATTGCGGGCCAGGGCGGCGAGCGCGTCCGCGTCGAGACCGTCCCCGACGGTCGTGGCGTAGGTCGCGGCGACCAGCGTCGACATGCCGACCGTCACGGCGAGCACGACCAGTGCGCCGCGGCGTACCTGTCGTACGGCCAGGCGGGTGACGGCCCGCCCAGCGGCGGTGCCCGCGGTGCCGCCGGCCACTCTCAGGGCGGCGGTGGTCATCGGGCGGTCTCGCCGTAGTAGTCGAGGAAGATCTCCTCGAG
This sequence comes from Micromonospora sp. LOL_025, assembly GCF_048060285.1. Classification (NCBI taxonomy): domain Bacteria; kingdom Bacillati; phylum Actinomycetota; class Actinomycetes; order Micromonosporales; family Micromonosporaceae; genus Micromonospora; species Micromonospora sp. LOL_025. Next base: position 114,016 of record NZ_JBHMIR010000015.1, read on the forward strand.
GCTCGGCTCCCGGACGGTGAGGGCGGTGACGTCGGCGGCGGCGAGGGCGCGTAGTGCTAACGCGGGCGGCCCGGTGAGGGAGAAGCTGAGCGTCCCGCCGTCCTGAGCGACGATGTCGACTCCCGCCACACCGGACAGGTCGGGTACGGGGCCGGTGAAGCGGGCCGTCACCTCGGTGCGGTGCAGGCGGCGCAGGTCGCCGACGGTAGCGACGTCGACGAGGCGGCCGGCGCGCAGGATCGCCACCCGGTCGCAGACCGCTTCCACCTCCGCCAGTTGGTGGGAGCAGAGGAATGTGGTCTGGCCGCGGTCGCGGGCGACCGAGACGGCACGGCGGAACTCCCGCTCCATCAACGGGTCCAGCCCGCTGGTCGGCTCGTCGAGGACCAGCAGCGGCGCGCGGGTGGCGAACGCGGCGACGAGCGCGATCTTCTGCCGGTTGCCGGTCGAGTAGGTGCGGGCCGGTTTGGACAGGTCGAGGGCGAACCTCTCCACGAGGTCGTCGCGGTAGGCGCGGTCGATGCCGGGTCCGGTGGCGGCGAGCAGTTCGAGGGTCTCCGCGCCGGTGAGCTGCGGCCACAGCGCCACGTCGGCCGGCACGTACGCCAGCAGGCGATGGGCGGCGACGTCACCGGCGTCGGCGTCGAAGACCCAAGCCCGACCGGCGGTGGGTCGGGCCAGGCCCAGCAGCAGCCGGATGGTGGTGGACTTCCCGGCGCCGTTCGGGCCGAGGAACCCGAACACCTCCCCGGCCGGCACGGTCAGCTCCAGCCCGTCGAGGGCGAGCACCTTTCCGTAGCGCTTGGTCAGGTCTTGCGTGCGAACGGCGGGTGTGGCCATGGGATGCCTCCGGTCGACGACGTGTCACGACTGCCGACCAGGCTTCCCGGCGCACCGTCCTCACCGTACTGCGCCGCGTCACGCGTGGGAAGCGGCGCGGTTCATCCGGCGTCGGCGGAGCGTTCCACGTTGTCGACCGGGCCGACGACGTCGTGGGGTGGGGTGGTCGGCGCCCGCCTCAGCGACGGCCGGCCCGGGAGGCGCGGGTGCATCCGGTGCGTCGGCGTGCAGACCGTCGGTATGATCGCCGGGATCTGTGGAGCGCCGGGAAGTCTGGTCGGCACCGTGATGACCCGCGCCCTCGGAAGGTCTCCCCGTGCTGCTGCTGTCTTTCGCCGCCGTCCTGCTGGCTGCCGTGCTCGTGTCGGCGCTGGCCCACCGCACCATCCTGTCCACGGCGGTGCTGTTCCTGGCCGCCGGCTTCCTGTTGGGCGAGGACACCGGCGGCGTGCTGCACCTGCGGGCCGACTCGCCGATCGTGGCCGAGCTGGCGGAGCTGGCCCTGTTCGCCGTGCTGTTCACCGACGGTATGCGGGTGGGCTGGGCCGACCTGCGCTCGGCGTGGCGGTTGCCCGGACGGGCGTTGGGCTGGGGCCTGCCGCTGACCCTGTTGGTGACGGCGGTGCTGGCGCACTACGTGGCCGGTCTGGACTGGCCGGAGGCCCTGCTGGTCGGGGCCGTCCTCGCCCCGACCGATCCGGTGTTCGCCGCCGCGCTGGTCGGCAACGACAAGGTGCCGGCGCGGTTGCGGCACCTGCTCAACGTGGAGTCCGGCGTCAACGACGGCCTGGCCCTGCCGTTCGTGGTGGTGCTCCTGGCGGTGGCGGCCGGCTCGGACGACCTGCACCTGGGGGAGTTGTCCGGCGAGCTGGCGGTCGGTCTGCTGATCGGCGTGCTGGTGCCGCTGCTGGCGATCGCGTTGGAACGGACGCGGTGGTTCGCCGCGTCGACGGCGTACGCCCCGTTGAACGGGATGGCGATCGGCCTGCTGGTGCTGGCGCTGGGGAAGGCCACCCACGGCAACCTGTTCCTGGCGGCGTTCGCCGCTGGGATCACCGTGGCCACCTTCGGGCCGCGGCAGCGGGCGGCGTTCGAACACTTCGGGGAGAACGTCGCCGAGCTGTTGAAGCTGGCCGCCCTGCTGGTGTTCGGGGCGCTGATCTCGGTGGAGTTCCTCGGGGAGATCTCCTGGACGGGCTGGGTGTTCGCCGTGCTGGCGATCGTGGTCGCCCGACCGGTCGCGTTGTGGGTCTCGTTTCTGGGCTCGGGACTGGGCCTGCGGGAACAGGCCGCCGCCATGTGGTTCGGGCCGAAGGGCTTCGCCTCGGTGGTCTACGGGCTGCTGGTGCTGGAGTCCGGCATCGCCGCTGGCGACGAGGTGTTCCACCTGGTCGCCCTGACGATCGTCATCTCGATCCTGGCGCATTCCTCGACCGACGTCGTGGTCGCCCGGGCGTTCGACGACGCCCGCGAGGCGCCGGCCTGGCACGGGGTGCTGCACCGGATCCGGCGGGCCCGGCGGTCCGCGGTCCCGCCTTCGCGACGAACCGACGAGGCGGCCGCCGGCCGGCCCACGCCCGAGCAGAGGCCAAGCGAGGACGGGCCCGGGAGGACGCCCGGCGAGGACCGGCCATGAGTGGCAGGGCCCGCCGGCCCGCAGCTGCGGCGGCCGAGACCTGCGCCCGATCGTGGTCGTCGCGCAGACCTGGTCCGATATTCCCGCGCGCGGGTCAGCGCACCGTGCGATGATCGCGCGCTGCGCCGAGCATCCCCGGGAGGATGGCATGCAGTTCGAGGTACGCCGGATCGGGCCGGAGTCGACCGCCGAGGCGGCCGACGTGCTCGCCGACGCCTTCGACGGGTACCCCTGGATGGCCTGGACGGTCGCGGCCGACCGGCACCGCGAGCGGCTGACGGCGATGTTCGCCGGCACCGTCGCCGCCGTCGGGTTGCCCTACGGCGACGTCTGGGCGGCGGTGGACGCCGACGGACGGCCGGCGGCGGTGGCGGTCTGGCTGCGCCCGGACCGGCCGGTGCCGGACGAGGTCTGGGCCGGCGTCGCGGCGCGCAACGCCGAGCTGGCCGGCGACCGGCAGTCGGCGCTGCACGCCGCCGACGCGGCCTGCGCCTCCCTGCGGTCGGCCGAGCCGGCGCTGCTGCTCGCCACCGTCGGCGTGCGCCGGACCGACCAGGGCCGGGGGCTGGGCGCCCGGGTGCTGCGGCCCGGCCTGGTCGAGGCCGACCGCGCCGGCCTGCCCGCCGTGCTGGAGACCTCGTCGGAGCCGAACGTGCGGTTCTACCGGCGGCTCGGCTTCGCGGTCACCGGCCAGGCCCGGGTGCCCGACGGCGGACCCGAGGTCTGGGCGATGCGGCGGCCGGCTGCCGGCGAGCGGGTGTAAGGGCCGCCCGCCCGGGTAGCCGCCGGGAATGGAGCTGGTCGAGGAGTCGCCGTACCGCTTCCGGATCGACCGGCACGACCCGATGCGGGTGCCGGGGGTGGTGTTCGCGTCCCGGTCCCTGCTGCCCGACGCCGGGGAGGACAAGTCGCTGGAGCAGGTCGCGAACGTCGCCACGCTGCCCGGCATCGTCGACGCCTCGTACGCCATGCCCGACGTGCACTGGGGCTACGGGTTCCCGATCGGCGGGGTGGCCGCCACCGACGTCGCGAACGGCGGCGTGGTCTCGCCCGGCGGGGTCGGCTTCGACATCTCCTGCGGCGTCCGGCTGCTCGCCGCCGACCTCGACCGCGACGGGTTGCGTTCCCGGCTGCACGCGCTGATGGACGGGCTGGGCGAGGCGACCCCGCGCGGCATGGGCAGGGGCGCGGTGTGGCACCTGTCGACGCGCGCGGAACTCGACGCGGTGCTGCGCGGCGGCTCCCGGTACGCGGTGGAGCGCGGCTTCGGCGTCGAGCGGGACCTGTACCGCTGCGAGGACGCCGGCGCCGTCGGCGACGCCGATCCGGCGCGGGTCAGCGAGCGGGCGATCGAGCGCGGCGCACGCCAGGTCGGCAGCCTCGGCTCCGGCAACCACTTCCTGGAGGTGCAGGCCGTCGAGGAGGTGTACGACGACACCGCCGCCACCGCCTTCGGCCTGCGTCCCGGCCAGGTCTGCGTGATGATCCACTGCGGCTCCCGGGGGCTGGGCCACCAGATCTGCACCGACTACGTGCGGAAGATGGAGAAGGTGATGGCCCGCCACGGCATCGAGGTGCCGGACCGCCAGCTCGCCTGCGCCCCGGTCTCCTCCGACGAGGGCCGCGCCTACCTGGGCGCGATGGCCGCCGCCGCCAACTACGCCCGGGCGAACCGGCAACTGCTGACCGACGCCGCCCGGAAGGTCTTCACCCGGGTCACCGGCAGCCGGCTCGACCTGGTCTACGACATCTCGCACAACCTCGCGAAGATCGAGACGCACGGCGTCGACGGCGCGCGGCGCGCGCTGTGCGTGCACCGCAAGGGGGCCACGCGCGCGCTGCCGCCCGGCCACGACGACCTGCCCGACGACCTGCGGGGCGTGGGCCAGCCGGTGCTGATCCCCGGCTCCATGGGCACCGGCTCGTACGTGCTCACCGGTGTGCCGGGGTCGCCCGCCTTCGCGTCCACCTGCCACGGGGCCGGCCGGGTGCAGAGCCGCAAGCAGGCCGTGAGGTCGGAGCGCGGGCTGGACCCGCGTGCCCAGTTGGAGGCGCGGGACATCGCGGTGCGGGGGGCGTCCCGGCGCGGCCTGGCCGAGGAGATGCCGACGGCGTACAAGGACGTCTCGGCGGTGGTGGCCGCCGCCGAGGGCGCCGGACTGTGCCGGAAGGTGGCCCGGTTGGTCCCGCTCGGCGTGGTGAAGGGCTGAGCGGTGCGGGGCCGGGCGGGCGCTCACACGTCCAGCGTCACCGCGCAGCACCAGCCCTCGCCGTCGGGGCCGAAGCGCAGCCCGTGCAGGGAGACGGCCTTCGGCACCGCGCCGACCAGCTCGACGGCGTCGGTGTCCACCGTGCGCCAGCGCACCACCAGGCCGCCGGCGCCGTCGTCGGCCACGTCGGTGCGCAGCGGCAGCTCACCCGCCGTCTCCATCCGGAAGATCACCTCGTCGAGTACGCCCACCAGCAGGTCCGCGTCGTCGTCGCCGGGCGGCGCGCGGAACTCCCGCCGCGGGCCCGGCCGCGCCCCGCCGGGGTCGACGAACGTGTCGACCAGCGCGGCGACCGCCTCGGCGACGCACTCCTCCCGGCTCGGCGCCCACGCCTCGATGCGGACGTCGGCGGTGTGCGGCAGGCGGCGGTGCCCCCGCCCGGGTCGTCGCTGCATGCCCCGATCCTCCGCCACGCGGGCGCCGCGCGACGGCCGGTTCAGTTCAGCCCGAGCCGGGCGATCGGCTCGACGAGCTCGCGTTCCTCGTACGCGAGGTGGGACAGCAGCGTGTCGCTGAGCAGGTCGACCGCCGCGCGGAGCTCGGCCATCCCGTCCGCGACGGAGACGAACGCGACCAGCGCCCGGTCCACCCGCTCCAGCACGTCGTGGATCGCGTGGTGCTCCTGCTCCAGCCGGTCCAGCACCGGGGCGAGGCGGGCGTCGCCCCGGCGCAGGTGCGGGAAGATGCCCCGGTCCTCCAGCGTGTGGTGGGTGGTGACCACCCGGCAGTACGACTCGCAGTACGTGCCCAGGGTCCACTTGTTCTGCCGGATGGTCATCGTGTTGATGTGCGAGCGGGCCGTGCCCGCGTCGACCAACCCGGCGCCCACCTGCTCCACCAGGTCGTACAGCCGGGCCAGCTCGGCGCGCAACCCGTCGTGCACGTCGATCAGGTGCTGGGCGCCGGCCTGGTCGTGCGGAGTGTAGGCGCGTGCCGGGTCCGGCGCGGGGCCGGTGGGCCGCGTGGTCTCGTCCCAGACCCGGATCGCGCTGCGGCGCACGCCGTCGTCGGGCGTCGGGACGACGGCGAAGGATCCGGCGTCGGCGGGCGGGCGGGGAGCGGCCGGCGCCTCCGCCGGGGCCGACCGGAGCGCCACCGGGGCCGCGGCGGGCGCGGTGGCGGCCGCGCGCTCGCCGGCCACGAGTTCGCGTACGGCGGGGGCGACCTCGGCGGCGAAGCGCCGCAGGTCCTCGGGGTCGTCGCTGCCCAGGATGAAGGTGCTGATCCCGTCGCTGAGCGCGAGGTCCGCCAGCTCCTCGGCCCACTGCTCGGCGGGGCCGTCCAGCGGCCCCCGGCCGACGGGGGCGAAGCGGCCGGTGACGTTGAGCAGGCGGCGCACGTCGGCCGGGTCGCGGCCGGCCTCCCGGGCGGAGTCGTCGATGATCGTGTTGCCCCTGCCGAGGTCGCCGGGTTGCAGGTAGCCCAGCGACGGCAGCCACCCGTCGGCCCGGCTCCCGGTCAACGCCAGCATCCGCGGCTTGTACGCGCCGAGCCAGATGCCCACGTCGTGGGCGGGCGCGGGGCCCCGCTTCGCGCCGAGGACCCGGTGGAACTCGCCGTCGACCCGGACGCCGCCGCGCGCCTCGACGTCCCAGACCTGGCGGATGACGTCGATCGCCTCGGCGAGGGCCCGCACGCCCTGCCCGGGGGAGAGCCGGCGCCCGCCCATCGCCTCGATGGCCTCCCAGAACGCGCCGGCGCCCAGGCCGAGCTCCACCCGGCCGCCGCTGAGCAGGTCGAGACTCGCCACGCTGCGGGCCAGGACGGCCGGCGGGCGCAGCGGCAGGTTCGTCACGTTGGCGGCCAGCCGCACCGTGCCGGTCCGGGCCGCCACGAAGCTCATCAGCGTCCACGTGTCGAGGAACGCGGGCTGGTACGGGTGGTCCTGGAAGGTGACCAGGTCGAACCCGACCTGCTCGGCCAGCACGGCGAGGCCCACCACCCGCCCGGGCTCGGCGTTGCCGGGCGTCAGGAACGCGCCGAAGGCCAGCGGATGGCCGTAGTCGCCCATGTCGGTACTCCCTTCCGCCCGCAGCCTCTCACGCGGCTCGGGGCGGTTCCTGAGCCGTCCGGCGAATCCGGCCGGCACCACGCTCCGGCGCGGCTCGTGCCGCCCGCCGCCGGGCGAGTCCGGGTGCCGCCACCGGCGTACGGTCGGCGGATGCGGATCGTGAAGTTCACCCACTCCTGCGTGCGGCTGGAGCACGACGGCGGCGTGCTGGTCATCGACCCCGGCACCTGGAGCGAGCCGCGGGCCCTGGCCGGCGCGGACGCCGTGCTGGTCACCCACGAGCACACCGACCACGTCGACGTGCTCCGGCTGGCGGGCCTCGGTGTGCCGGTCTTCGCGCCGGAGGGCGCCGTCCTGCCCGACCTGGCGCCGCTGACCGTGACCAGGGTCGGCGCCGGCCAGCGGTTCACCGCCGCCGGCCTCACCGTGACCGCGCTCGGCGGTCGGCACGCCACCATCCACGGCGGCCAGCCCGACTGCGCCAACCTGGGCTACCTCGTCGGCGACGCGGTCTACCACCCGGGCGACTCCCTGCACCGGCCGGACCGGCCGGTCGAGACGCTGCTGGTTCCGGCACAGGCGTCCTGGCTGAAGCTCACCGAGGCGATCGGGTTCGCCACCGCCGTCGGGGCCGAGCGGGTCTTCCCGATTCACGACGCGCAGCTCAACGAGCGCGGCCTGACCAGCGTGAACGGCTGGTTCGCCGAGACCGTGCCCGGCTACCGTCACCTGGCGCCGGGGGAGTCCGCCTGACCGGTGACCCCACCCAGGGGTGATCTCCACCGACACCGGCCGTGTCGTCCGCGGGCCAACTGCTATACGGTCGCTGGGTGAGGGTCGAAGAGCACTGGTGGAACGGTGACACGTCGCAACGCGGGCGTCGGGACGTGTACATCCGCACCGACGGGCAGCGTTGGGACGTACAGGTACGGATCGGCGGCGAGTCAGGCCGCTCCCGGGTGCAGGAGTGCCCCGGTCGGACGTCGGCGGTCATTCTGGCCGGCGCGTGGCGCGGCAACCACCCCGCCTGGCGCGAGGTGTCCGACTGACGGCAGTCCCCGGCCTCGGTTGTTGACGGCCGGTCACGGTCGGCGTCGGCCGGGCTGCTCCCTACGACGGTGGTCACGCTCGGGTCACCGTCTGCTCGGGGGAGCAGCCCCGCCGGCCGCGTCGCCGCCGCCTCCGTCAGAGGCCCTTGACGACCTCGATCAACTGGTCCAGCGCGGCGCTCCAGCCCTCGAGGAAGCCCATCTCCTCGTGCGACTTCTTCGCCGAGGCGTCGGCGTGGATCGCCGTGGCCGTGTACTTCGTGCCGTTGCCGGTGGGCTCGAGCTTGATGATCGCGGTGAACGGGAAGCCGTCGCTGCCCTGGGGGCGGAAGCCGGGGCCCAGCCCCGAGGTGAAGATCAGCGTCGAGCCCTCCTCGACGACCAGGATGCAGCCGGTGCTCGGGTACTCCTCGCCCTCGGGCGAGCGCATCACCGTGTTGAACTTGCCGCCGGGCTGGAGGTCGATCTCGCAGGACGAGGTCGACCAGGGCCGCGGCGCGAACCACTGCACGACCAGCTCGGGCGTGGTCCAGGCCTTCCAGACCAGCTCGGGTGCGACGTCGACGGTGCGCTCCAGGACGAGGTCGAGATTCGGGTTCACGCTCGGGTAGGCGGTCATGTCTGCTGCTCCTTCAGGTCGTGGAGAAACGAGTCGAGCTGGTCGAGGCGCCGGGACCACGTCGCGCGCTGGCCGGCGAGCCAGGTGTCGACGTGCTCCAGCGGCTGGGGGGCGAGCCGGTAGGTCCGCACCCGCCCCTTCTTCTCCGACGTCACCAGGCCGGAGCGCTCGAGGACGCCCAGGTGCTGGGTGAACGACGGCAGTGCCATGTCAAACGGACGAGCGAGCTCGCTGGTTGTCGCGGGCCCCCGGCCGAGGAGCTCGACGACCCGGCGGCGGGTCGGGTCCGACAGCGCGTGGAACACGCCGTCCAGGGTCCCGTCGTCGCTCCGGTCACCGGTGCCCGATTGCTTAGGCATGAACCTAAGTATGCCGGCGCCGCACACTTAGGTCAAGCCCTAAGTGAAGCTGTCTGGTCCCGGTCCGTCCGGGTGGGTCATGCTGAGGGCATGACCGACGCCGGCGCCCCGGAACCCCTCACCCTCAACGTGTACTGCCGGCTCACGGTGGCCGTGACCGATCCGCAGGTGCTCACCGACCACGCGGTGGCCGACCTGCGGGCCGCGGACATCGACTGGTCGGCGGAGCAGGACGACCTCGAAACGGCGGTGGCGGACCTGCGCAACGACGTCGTGGTGTCGCTGGCGTCGCTCGTGGACATCAGCCGGATGGTCGACGGACTGCCGGGCGTGGAGGCGAGGGGCGGGCTGTGCTGGGCCGAACCCGGCCCGCCCCGCGAGGCCGTCTGGCGCGCCGAGTAGGCCCTGTGTCGGTGCCGGACACTCCGGCGTCGCCCGAGGTGTCGACGGCACTCATGTCCACTGTGCCCGGCGTCACGTTAGCGTCTGCGCACGCCGGCACGACGCCCCCGCTGGCGGACAGGAGAGCGCCATGACCGCACCGCTGAAGGCCACCGCCGCCCTCGTCACCGCCCTGCTGCTCGTCCTCACCACCGCGGCCCCCGCCCGGGCGGCCACCCCGGCCACCAAGGCCCCGGTCGCCGGCACCCTGCGCGCCTACGACGTCTCCGGCGTGTACGTCGCCGGCGTCTCCTCCGGTGGCTACATGGCCACCCAGCTCCACGTCGCCCACTCGTCCCGGATCCGGGGCGCGGCGGTCTTCGCCGCGGGGCCCTACTACTGCGCGCAGAACAACGTCGCCCAGGCGCTCGACGGCTGCGGCGACAACGTGTACCCGACGAACGTCCCCGCCCTCCAGGCGTACACCCGGACGTGGGCCTCGTACGGCTGGGTCGACCCGGTGGGCAACCTGTCCGGCGACCCCGTGTACGTCTTCCACGGCAACGGCGACACCGTGGTCAGGAAGTCCGTCACCGACGACCTGGTCCGCTACTACCAGCACTTCGGTGCCAGCGTGCAGTACGACAGCGGCTCGCCGGCCGGCCACGCCTGGGTCACCCCGTACGGGACCCTCGGGTGCGCCGCCACCGCCTCGCCGTTCCTGGCCGACTGTGGCACCGACCCGCAGAACGCCCTGCTGCGCAAGCTCCTCGGCAGCGTGCGGGCGCCGAACACCGGCCCGCTGGGCGGCACCCTGATCCGGTTCAGCCAGCACACGTACGCGGTCAACGGCTGGGCTCCCGGGCTGAGCATGGGCCCCGACGGGTTCGCCTACGTGCCGGCCTCCTGCGCCGCCGGACGGTCGTGCCGGCTGCTCGTCGCCCTGCACGGCTGCCTCCAGGGCCACGGCGCGGTCGGCACCGCCTTCGTGGACCGGGCGAACCTCAACCAGTACGCCGACACCAACGACCTGATCGTGCTGTACCCGCAGGCGGGCACCGCCGCCACGAACCCGAACGGCTGCTGGGACTGGTGGGGTTACCTGGGCGCGACCAACTACCCGATCAAGGGCGGCGCCCAGCTGGAGACGATCATGAACATGGTGCGCCGGCTGGACGGCTGAGCCGCGCCGCCGCCGCGCGGGCGGGCCCCCGGCGGGGGCTCCGCTCAGGCCGGCGCGTCGCTGCCCACCAGGCGGGCGTCGGCCGCGGCCTGACCGTCGACGTCTCCCGCCTCCTCGCAGACGCCCGCCGCGTCCGCCCAGTGCCGCCGGGCCTCGTCGGCGTCGTCGAGGGCCGCCGCGGCGTCGCCCAGGTGCAGCAGGGTCCGCCCCAGGCCGGCCGTCGGTCGCCCGTCGCGCAGCCGCAGGCTCTCCGCCAGCATCTCGTACGCCTGCCGGGCCTGGGCCGGCGTGGCGGCCAACAGCGCGGCACCCGCGTTGAGCAGCGCGGCGGCCCGGTTGGTCGGATCGGCCACGGAGTCGTACTCGCGCAGCGCCGCCCGCCACGACTGCGCCGCGTCGAGGTGCTCGCCGAGCCCGGCGTGCACCAGCACCAGGTTGGTCAGCGCCGCCGCGTAGCCCCGGGCGTCGCCGAGCGCGCGGAAGGCGTTCGCCGCGCGGACCAGGTGGCGGTGCGCGACCTCCAGCTCCCCACGGGCCAGCCGGGCGGCGCCCAGGCCCAGGTCGGTCAGCGCGTGCCCGGCCCGGTCGGCCGCGGAGCGGTGCCGCCGCGACAGCTCCAGGTGCTCCACCGCGTCGTCGAACTGCCCCAGGTCCAGCAGCACCAGGCCCAGGTTCATCCGCGCCTGCGCGGTGCCGCGCCGGCCCCGCTCCGCCACCGCGAGGCTGAGCGCCGTCGCCGCCCCCTGCGGGTCGTGCCGGCGGCGGCGCAGCACCCCCAGCTCGTTGTGCGCCCAGCCGGCGATCTCCGGCCGGTCGTCGGCCGTGGGCGTGGCGAGCACCGTGCGGCACACCTCCGCCCACTCGTCGAGCCGCTCGGCGTGGGCGAGCCAGCCGCACAGCGCCACCGCCAGGCGGAACCACCAGCGGCGTACCCGGCGGGGCAGGGTCTCCGCCGCGCCCGCCGGCACCCGGACCACGGCCAACAGCAGCTCCTGGTGCAGGTCGAACCAGCCGTACGGGTCGTCGTCCAGCGCCAGCGTCGGCTCCCGGTCCGGCGGCGAGCCGACCACGGCGAGGCTCGCGGCGTGCCGCTCGGCCCGCCGGGCCAGGTGCCGGGTGAGCCGGGCCTGGGCGGCCACCCGCCGCCGCGCCGGCTCCGCGTCGCGCAGGTGCATCCGGGCGTACGGGGCCAGCAGCGGGCGCACCTCGTAGCGGTCGCCGGGCGCGCCGGTGACGAACCCGCCGGTGGCCAGCTCGTGCAGCAGGGCGGCCACCCCGTCCGGGCGACGGTTGGCGAGCGCCGCGAGCGTCGGCCGGTCCAGCGGCACCGGGCTGAGCGACATCAGCCGCCACAACCGCCCCGCCTCGCCGCCGAGCGCGTGGTACGCGGTGTCCCGCGCGGTCACCAGCAGGGTCGCCGGGGAGGCGGCGACGTGCTGGTGCGGGGCTGTGTCGACGGCGCGGCGCAGCGCGTCGAGCACGTCGGTGTGCCGCCATCCGTGCTGTGCCGTACGCCGACCGAGCTCCGCGACCGTGCGGGGCTGTCGCCCGCAGAGTTCGACGAGGGCGCGTACCGCCGGGTCGGTGCGCGGGTCCGGGCGGTGCGGCCGGGCGACGGGCGCGGTGGCGCCCGCGGCGGCGAACAGCTCGACGGCGTCGTCGGCGTCGGGCTCGGCGAGCCCGTGCGCCACCACCCCGTCCAGCGCGGCCAGCGCTCCCGTGCCGGCCAGCAACAGGCGGCACGTCCGCGCGGTCGGCGGCAGCAGCGGCCGGACCTGGGCCGGGTCGTCCACGTTGTCCAGCACCACGAGGATCGCCCGGCCGTCGAGCTGGCCGCTCAGCTCGTCGGCGGCGTCGGTGAGGCCGTCGGCGCGTCCCGACGCCGGCGGCCGGGTGCCGAGGATCCGGGCCAGCGCGGTCAGCACCTGCCGGGCGTCGTGCCGCCGGCCGCCCCGGCGCAGGTCCAGGTAGTACTGGCCGTCGGGGAAGTCGTCCCGGCACAGGTTGGCGGCCTGGATCGCGCAGGCCGAGGTGCCGACGGCCCGCCGGCCGACCACCGCCACCGCGTGCTCCTTCTCCAACAGGTCGATGATCGCGTCGACGTGCCCGGCCCGGCCGGTGAACCCGGCCGGCCACGGCAGGGTGGGCGCGCCGGCGGCGGGTGTGGCCTCCACGTCGTCCGGCGTCGCCGCCTGCTGCCGCTGGCGGCGCCACTCCACGATCATCGCGGCGGCCAGGCCGAGCACGATCACCCCGGCGCTGGCGGAGCCGAGCTGGGTGACGGAGAGCTCGGAGAGCAGGTTGCCGGTGACGTTGCCGAGGACCGCGCTGACCGTGCCGCCGACCACGCCGCCGATCGCGAGCAGCAGGCTCAGCCGCCTGGGCCGCCGCGAGCGGCGGGCCGGCCCCGGCGGCGTCACCGCACGCCCCCGGCGACCAGGCCGGCGACGAGCTGGCGGCGGGCCAGCACCACCAGCAGCACCGGCAGGACGGAGGCGATGACCGAGCCGGCGGCCAGCGCCCCGCTGTTGGCCGCGAAGCCCCGGGTCTGGCCGGCGAGGAACAGCCCCAGCGGCAGCGCGCCCGGCCCGCTGAACAGCAGACCCACCACCAGGTCGTTCCACACCTGCACGAACTCCAGCACCGCGACCGCCACCACGGCCGGGCGGTTGTGCCGGACGAGCAGCCGCAGGGTGCCCCACCAGTGCCGCCCGCCCACCCGGGCCGCCCGCACCTGCTCGGCGGGCAGGTCCGCGAACGCGTTGCGCAGCACCAGCACGGCGAACGGCACGCCCAGCGCGACGTGCACCAGCGCCAGGCCGCGCGCCGTGCCCGAGGAGAGCACCACGCCGAGCACCTCGTTGACCGGCCCGGCGATCACCTGCACCGGCACGATGCTGGCGGCCATCAGCAGCAGCCCGGTGGCCTGTGCGGGTGGCCCGCTCAGCCAGGCCAGCGGGTACGCGGCGAGCAGCGCGACGCCCAGCACCACGGCGGTGACCACGGTCGCCAGCACCAGCGTGAAGCCCAGCGTGCGCCACAGCTCGGTGCCGGTCAGCAGGTCCCGGTAGGAGTCGAGGCCGGGCGGGCTCCACCACCAGCCCCGGGCCGCCGCGTCCACCGCGCCGTGCAGCGAGGTGGCGAGCAGCACCCCGAGCGGCACCAGCCAGGCGACCGCCGCGCCCGCCACCAGCAGCCGGGTCGTCCGGCGCGGCGTCGGCGCCACCGGCTCGGGCGCGACGGGCACCGGGTCCCGGGGCGGCGGCCACGCCTGCCGCACGAACAGCGCCGCCACCAGCATGCCGGCGGCCACCGCCACCAGCCACACCACGCCGAGCGCGGCGCCCTCGCCGGTGGTGGCGCCGTTGGAGGTCTGCCAGACCCGCAGCGCGAGCACCGACGCCTCGTCGCGTACCGACCCGGGCGTCATGACCAGGATCAGGTCGAACGTCCTGGCGGTGCCGAGCGCCGCCAGCGTGAACACCACCGCCACGGTGCGCAGCAGCAGCGGCCGCCACTGCGCGTCCCAGAGCACGTCGCGGCGGTTGCCGCCGTAGGCGCGCACCGCGTCGGCGAGGCTGGGCGGCACCGCGTCGAGGGCGGCCCGGAACACCAGCACGGCCAGCCCGACCCACGCCCACACGAACGCCGACATCAGCGCCACCGTGACCAGGCGGGGGCCGAGCAGTTGCGGGGCGTCGGCCGCCGACCGGCCGGTCAGCGTCGCGGCGACCAGGGTGGCCAGCCCGCGCTCCGGGTCGGGGTCGTACATCAGCCGGAAGGTGACCCCGGTGACCACCAGCGGCAGCGCGGTGGGCACCACCAGGATGAGGCGGACCAGCCCGCCCTCCTGCGAGCGACGCGAGGCGGCGGCGAGCAGGTAGCCCAGCACGGTGACCACCGCCGGCACCAGCAGCGCCCAGAGCAGCGTGCGCCCCACCACGGCGCCGGTGCCGGGCGCGGCCAACGCGGTGCGGAAGTGCTCCGCGCCCACCCACCGGCCGTCGGTGGTGACGCTGGCGTGCAGCGTACGCAGCACCGGCCACGCCACCAGCCCGCCGAGCAGCAGCAGGGCGGGCAGCAGCAGCGCCGAGGTGGCCCCCGCCGCCGGGTAGGCCCGCCCGCGCCGGGGCGGCCCGACGTCGTCGAGGACCGCCAGCTCGCCCAGGACCCGGCTCACCGGCCGCCACCCGCCGACCGGGCCGCCGCCGCCAGTTGCCCGACGGCCCGGCGGGTCGCCCTGCCGGCGGGGACCCCGTCGGTGACGTCGGCGAAGAAATCCTGCATGATCCGCCAGATGCCCACCCCGTCGGAGCCGGTGAACGGGCCCGGCAGCCGGTCGGAGAGGTCGAAGCGCACCGTCTCGGCCGTGCGGAGCTCGGCGGCGAGGCGGCGGCGGACGGGGTCGCGGTAGTCGTCCAGCGGCACGGACACGTTGGGGGAGAGGTAGCCGCCGGCGCGCAGCCACGGCTGGAACGCGGAGCCGCCGCTGAGCCAGCGCACCAGCTCCGCCCCGCGGGCCGAGCCGGCGAACGCCACGGCGGCGTCACCGCCGACGATCAGCGGGCTGTCGGCCACCCGGGCGCCGGGGAAGCGGAAGGTCTCCGGCTGCTCCGGGCCGCGGCGGAACCGGCGGCTGACGTCGTCGACGAAGTCGGCCTCGAAGAGCATCGTCGCCCGCCGGTGGTGCACCACCTGGATCACCGACTCCTCGTACTGGGTGAGCAGGGCCCGGCGACCGCCGCCGGGGAACGCGCCGTCGACGCCCCACAGCCCGGCGAGCCGGTCCAGCGCCGTGTGCACCGACGGGCTCCGCCAGTCGGCCTCGCCGCGTGCCAGCGCCTCGTAGTAGCCGGGCGGGGCCACGTCGGCGAGCACGTTCTCGAACCAGTCGGTGAGCACCCAGCCGTCGGCCGCGCCGATGGCCAGCGGCGCCGGGCCGTCGCCCGAGAGGGCCCGCGCGCCGAGCCGCCGGGTGAGCGTCACGAGCTGGTCCCAGGTGCGCGGGGGCGCGGGGAGCATCGACGGGAAGTACCAGAACAGCGACTTGTGGGCCGCCTTGACCCAGACGCCGTAGCGGCGCCCGTCGGCGGAGAGCAGGTCGGCCATGCCGGGCGGGAGGGCGTAGCTGGTGGCGGGGGTCAGCTCGCGCAGCCAGCCGCGCCGGGCGTACTCGACGACCAGCCCCGACCGGGGCAGGATCGCCACGTCGGGGCTGGTGCCGGCCAGCTGGCGGGCGCGCAGGAACGCGTCGATGTCGTTGCCGGCGCTGATCACCTGCACGTCGGCGCCGTAGTTGCCCACGACCTCGCGGAAACGGGCCAGCTCGCCGCCGCTCCACACGACCGCGACCTGGACCGCCGGCGGCGTGCTGGCGCAGCCCGCGACGCCGGCCGCGCCGGCCGCGGCGGCGGCCCGCAGCAGGGTACGGCGGCTCAGGCGCGCCGCCGGCGTGGCCCGGCCCACCGGCGTCACCCGCCCACCTCGGCGGCGACCGGCACGTCGCCCAGCGCGCCCGGGTCGACCGTGCACACCAGCACCGCGACCCCCGGCGTGTCCGGCGGGGAGAGCCGGCCGACCAGGTCGGTCAGCCGCCCACCGCCGGCCGGCCCGGTCGGCAGGTCGATCACGAGCACCTCGGGCAGGCAGACCACCGCCCGGGCGAGCGCCACCCGGAACCGCTGCGCCTCCGACAGCAGGTGCGGTCGCAGCCCCAGCGTCGGGGCCAGCTCCAGCCGGTCGACCACGGTCGCCGTCCACGCGTCGGCCATCTCCCGCACCCGTTCCCGCCGGCGCTGGCCGTAGGCGATGTTGCGGCGCACGGTCAGGTGGGGCAGCAGCGCGCCGCCGGCCGGCACGTAGGCGATGCGGCGGTGCGGCGGCGGCAGGACGGTCACCTCCCGGTCGCCGACCAGGACGCGGCCGGCGACCGGCGCGGCCAGCCCGCTGACCACCCGGGCGACGGCGGTGCCGACCGGCGGGGCGGCGACCAGCGCGGCCGTGGCGCCGGCGGCGACGTCGAGCGTCACCGCGGCGGCGCCGGGCACGGCGACGAGCTCGCACAGTCGTAACGTCGCCATCACCTCCGGTGACCGGGGCGGTCGGTCCCAGGGTCGCACAGCCGGGCGACAACCGGCGCTCCGCCACCGTCGTCTGTGGAGTGGCGGCGTGGGTCCCGGGTCGGGACCGCCCACCGGGTACGGCGGCCGGTGGGTGCTGGCGGCGGTCGCGCCGCCGCGTCGCATCGCGCCGGCGCGCCGCCGTCCGGTCAGCCGGACTGGCGGGGCGGGAGCCCGAGTCGCTCGCACGCCTCCCGGTACATCCGCACCACCTCCTGCCGGATCTGGGCGCGTTCGGTCAGGCGGTGGGCGAACGGCACCCGCACCGGGACCTCGATGTCGTCCACGGTCACGGCGAACTCGATCCCCTCGGCGTCCAGGCCGGTGGCCCGGGCCCGGGTGGCCGCCGGCTGCCCGCCGAGCGTGCGGCAGATGAGCACCGAGTCCCCGGCGTGGTCGTCGTTCATGTGCCGGCAGACGGCGGCGACCACGTCGGCGCCGAACGGGGCGCTCACGCCGCCGCCTCCGCGTCCGTGGTCGGCACGAGGTGCGACAGGGCGGCGAGGACCTCGGTGTTGTGCCGGTACGCCACGAGCACCTCGGTCCGCAGCGCGGCCCGACCCTCCTCGTCCAGCGGGAGGGCGTCGAGCCTGGCCCGGTAGGCGTCCTTGTACGCCTTCGGGCTGGGGATCCGGTCGAACCGGTAGAACGCCGCCCCGGCGTCCCCGGTCAGCCCGTAGTGCCGGGCGAGCGACCGTCCGATGTGCAGGCCGCCGGAGAGGTCGCCGAGGTAGCGGGTGTAGTGGTGCGCGACGAACCGCTCCGGCGAGTCGGCACAGACCGCGCGTAGGCGCGCGGCGTAGGCGACCGTCGCCGGGGTCGGGTCGATCCGTCGGCGCCAGCCGGGCCCGAGCAGGAACTCCAGGTCCGCGGCGAGGGCGGGCAGCCGGGTCAGCGCGTCGTCGACGAAGGGGCCGGCGAGCGGGTCGTGGCGCACCGCCTCGGCGGCGCCCTCCAGCGCCTCGTAGATCACGTGGTGCTGCACCACCAGCGCGGTGTAGCCGGCGCGGTCCAGGTCGCCGGCGACCAGGGCGGAGACGTACCGCTGGGACTCGGCGCCCTGGTGGGCCTCCTGGCTGGCGGCCCGCAGTTCGGCCGAGAACGGGGTGCTGGTCGGGCTCATGTCTCCTCCAGGGTGACGGAAAACCGGGTGGGTCGCCGTCGGGGAACGATCAAGGGTAGTCGGGTACGTGGGTGGGGCACGACCTCGATGTCGTGCCGGTACACCTCGCTGAGCAGGGGAGCGGTGAAGACCTCCGCCGGCGGCCCGGCGGCGCGTACCCGCCCGTCGGCGAGGAGGGTGACGGTGTCGGCGTACGCGCCGGCGAGGGTCAGGTCGTGCAGCACCGCCACCACGGCGTCGCCGGCCCGCGCCCGGTCCCGCGCGACGCGCATGACCAGCTCCTGGTGGCCCAGGTCGAGGGCCGCTGTCGGTTCGTCGAGCAACAGCACGGCGCCCTGCTGCGCCAGCGCCCGGGCCAGCGCGACGCGTGCCTGCTCGCCGCCCGACAGCGCCGGGTACGGCCGGTCGGCGAACCGGGTCGCGTCGCAGCGCCGCAGGACGTCGGCGACGACCGCGTCGTCGCGCTCCTGTTCCGGTCGCCCGGCCCACGGCGCCCGTCCCATCCGCACGACCTCGTCGACGGTGAACGGGAAGCTCAGCGTGCTGCGCTGCGGGAGTACGGCCCGGCGCATCGCCAGCTCCACCGGTGTCCAGCCCGTCGGGGGCGAACCGTCGATCTCCACGGTGCCGGCCACGGCGGGCAGGTCCCCACTGACGGCCGCGAGCAGGGTGGACTTGCCCGCCCCGTTCGGCCCGACGAGGGCGTGCACCTCGCCGGCCCGGATCAGCAGGTCGACGCCGTCCAGCACGGGCCGCCCCGCGCGGGCGACGCGCAGGCCGGCGACACGCACCCGGATCGTCCCGGCCGGCGCCGGGTTCGGCACGCGGGGCGGCGCCCAGCGACGGGCGCGCGTCACCCAGTTGCCGGGCGGGCTCACCCCCAGCCCCCGGCCCGGTCCCTGGTGCGGCGCAGCAGCCAGAAGAAGGCCGGCCCGCCGACGACCGCGGTGAGCACGCCGAGCGGGAGTTCCTGGTGCTCGACCAGGGTGCGGGCGGCGAGGTCGGCGGCGATCACCACGACCGCGCCGCCCAGCGCGCTGGCCGGCAGCAGCACGCGGTGTCCCGGGCCGGCGACCATCCGGACCAGGTGCGGCACCACCAGACCGATGAAGCTGATGATGCCGGTGAAGGCCACGGCCGCGGCGCCGAGCAGCGCGGTGACCACGATCATGCGGATCCGCAGCCGCTCCACGTCGACCCCGAGGTGCCGGGCGGCGGGCTCGCCGAGGGCGAGCAGGTCGAGCCGGCGGGCGTCGGCGTACGCGACGCCGAGACCGACCGCCAGGCAGGGCGCGGCCAGCGTGACCGCCGACCAGTTCGCCGACGCGAGGCTGCCGAGGTTCCAGAAGGCGATGGCCTGCACACCGGACTCGTCGGCGACGAACATGAGCAGTCCGATGGCCGCCCCGGCGACGGCGTTGACCGCGACACCGGTCAGGACCAGGGTCACCACCTCGGTCCGGCCGCGGGAACGGGCCAGCAGGTACACGGCGTACGTGGTGGCCAACCCCCCGGCGAAGGCGGCGGCGGGCACGGTCCAGCCACCGAGGACGGTGACGCCGGTGACGATGGCGAGGGTCGCGCCGACGGCCGCCCCGGCGGAGACACCGATGACGCCGGGCTCGGCGAGTGGGTTGCCGAAGACGCCCTGCATGACGGCGCCGGCGCAGCCCAGCGCGGCGCCCACCACGGCGGCCAGCACCACCCGGGGGAACCGGACGATCCAGAGCGCGTTCTCGCCCTGGGGGTTCGTCGGCAGGGCGCCGACGTCCAGGCCGAGCCGGTGCAGGACCGAGCCGAGCACCTCGGCGGGGGAGACCTGCACCTGACCCCGGCCCGCCGCGACCAGGACGATCAGCAGCAGGGCGGCGCCGAGGCCGGCGAGGAGCAGCGGACCGCGCCGGACCGGGCGGCTGGTCGGGGGCCGCACGGGCGGCCGGACGGGGGTGTCGACGCCGGTCACGACGGGCTGCCGCAGGAGTACACGGCGGCGGCTAGGGCCTGCACGGTCCGCCCGGAGCGGGTGCCGAAGGTGAGCAGGGTGCCGTCGTCCATGTCGACGATCCGGC
This sequence comes from Micromonospora sp. LOL_025, assembly GCF_048060285.1. Taxonomy (NCBI): domain Bacteria; kingdom Bacillati; phylum Actinomycetota; class Actinomycetes; order Micromonosporales; family Micromonosporaceae; genus Micromonospora; species Micromonospora sp. LOL_025. The sequence goes on from NZ_JBHMIR010000015.1 coordinate 133,675, forward strand.
GGGCCGCGCCGGCCGGGGTCTGCGCGACGCCGGGGAGCTTCAGCAGGCCGTCGACGCCGCCGACGGAGGCGAGCCCGGCGCTCATCACCAGGATCACGTCCGGGGCGGCGTTGATGAGTCCCTCGCTGGTCAGCGGGCGGAACTTGGCCAGGCCGACGGCGCTGCCGGCGTCCACCCCGCCGATCGCCTCGATCATCGCGTCCGAGCCGGCTCCGTCGCCGCCGATCAGGTAGACCCCGGCGGTGCCGCGCAGATAGAGGAAGGCGATCCGGGGCGCCCGGCCCCCGGGCGCGCTCCGGCGGGCCGCCGCGATCTCGCTCTCGACCCGGGACACGAGCAGTTCGCCGGCGGCCGGGACGCCGAGGGCGGCCGCGACGGCGCGCACGTGGCCCGGTACGGCGGCGAGGGTCTGCTCGGCTTCGATCAGGACGACGGGGATGCCGGCGGCGCGCAGCTGGCGGAGCACCTCCGGCGGCCCGATGCTGTCGTCGGCGAGCACCACGGTCGGGTTCAGGGCGAGCACCGCCTCCGCGGAGAGGTCGTGCCCGGCCGGGGTCACGACCGGCAGGTGCGCGGCCGCCGGGAAGGTGGTCGAGGTGTCCCGTCCGATGACGTTGCCGCCGAGCCCGAGGCCGAACACGGTCTCGGCGATGGAGCCGTAGAGGTTCACCGCCAGGATGCGGCTGGCGTCGGTGACGGTGACGGTCGTGCCGTCGGCGGAGGTGACGGTGGTCGGCAGGGCGGGTGCCGGTGCCGGCCGCAACCCGGTGACGTCGGTGCTGGCCAGAGTGGCGGTGACCGGCCCGCAGTCGGCCGTCGCGGCCGGCGTGGCGCCGGAGGGGGACGCGGAGCAGGCGGTGGTCCCGAGGAGCAGCACCACCAGGGCGGTGACCGAGGAACGGCGGGCGGCCGCCGGCACGAGGCGGCGGCGCCGGGGATGCCCGGTCACCGGGCCTGCCCTCGGCGACGCCACCGGCGCAGGCCCAGCAGCGCGGTGACCGCCAGCGCGAGCACCACCAGGCCGACGGTCCACCCGCGACCGGCCTCGGTGGCGGTACTCACCCTGCTGATCGCCAGCTCGCTCGGGGCGGCGGTGGGGGCGGCGCCGTCCCCGGCGGCGGTGGCCACCGGGGCGCCTGCGGGGGCGGCGGACCGGGCCGCCGTGGTCGCGGGTGCGGCGGCGCCTCCCGGTGCCCCGGTGGTGGCCGACGGGGCGCGGCCCGGGGCGGTGGCGCCGGATGTCGCCGGGCGGGGGCTGGCCGGGGCGGGGGCTGGCCGGGCGAAGGTGGTCGGCACCCGGACGTCCTGGGAACGGTCGGCGGTGCGGGTGTGGTCGGTGCGGGTCACCACCGCGCACCGACGGGTGGTGCAGTCGACGTCGCCGATGGTCGGGGTGATCCGGAGGGTGATCCGGAACGACCCGCCGGCCCCGTACGGCACGGCCAGCCCCTCGCCGTACGAGGGCGGGTTCGACGAGATCCAGTGCGACGCCCCGAGCGCGCCGGTCGTGTCGGCCCCGCCGCCGCAGGGGCTGGGTACCGCGCCGGCCCCGTTGTCCACACAGAACGCCACGTAGATGCCCTTGGCGACGTCGTACCCGCGGCCGGAGACGGTGACGGTCGCGCCGGACCTGTCGAGTCCGGTGCTGGGGCTGACGCTGAGCGTCTGGCCGCCGGGGCCGCGGCCGGTGCCGGCGTACGCGGGCGGTGCGGCGGCGACGACACCCACGGTGACGAGGGCGGCGGCCACGAAGACGTGACGCGGTGTGCGCATCGGGCTCCTCACGAGAGCGTCGGCGGAGAGCCGAGAACTTAGGTTTGGCTAACCTAAGTTATGAAGATCCAGTTCACAAGGGGTTGTTCGGTCCGGATAACCGGGCCAAACGAAGCTGGCCACAATCTTAGGGTTGCCTTACCTTACTGACTGTCCGTAACGGATCAAGAAAAGGAGTCAGCATGGTCCGATCCAGAGCCGGTCAGGCCTGGCGGCAGTCGATGCGCTGGGCGGCGGTCGTCGCCCTCGGCCTGTCGACCGCACTCGTGGGCGCCGGCCCCGCCTCGGCAGCCGAGGCCGACATCACCGGTGGCACCCTGACCTGGGGTTTCAAGCAGTCGTTCCGCACCTACGTCTCCGGCGGCAACGGCAACCCGCCGATCGCGGCGAGCAACGGCGCCACCATCAACGCCGACGGCACGTTCACCTTCCCGTCGACGGGCGGCACCCACGACTCCGCCACCGGCGCCGCCAGCGCCGAGTACGGCGGTACCGTGGTGTTCTCGTACCCCTCGCACATGTTCACCATCACCCTGGCCAACCCGACGATCGCCATCTCCGGCGGCACCGCCGCCCTGAAGGCCGACGTCGACCTGGTCACCACGGCGGCCGAACCGGTGTCGGTGCGGCAGGCGACCATCGCCACGCTCGCCTCCGGCGGGAACCCGGGCGGCACGGGAACGGTGAGCGGCAGCAACCTCGCCGCGACGCTGACCGCCGCCGGCGCCTCGGCGTTCAACGGCTTTTACGCCGTGGGTGACGCGCTCGACCCGGTGTCGTTCACGTTTACCAGCGGCGGCGGCTCCGGGCCGGCGCGTCCGGCGGTGGCCGTCACCCCGTCCGGCGGGCTCGACCCGTCGGGTGCGACGATCACCGTCGAGGGCTCCGGCTTCGACCCCGCCGCGAACGGGGGGGCCGGGGTCTACGTCGCGTTCGGGCCCAGGGTCGACGAGCACTGGACCAACGCCGGCGTGCTCCAGGTGACCAAGTGGGTGAGCGCGACGAACGAGCCGACGGAGGCGCGGGACAGGCTCAACGCCGACGGCACGTTCCGCACCACGCTTCCGATCAGCGCGGTCTACACCGACAGGACCGGTAGGCGGGTCGACTGCACCGCCGTGCAGTGCTACGTCATCACCTTCGCGGCGCGCGGCTCGGCGGACCGCAGCCAGGACACCTTCACGCCGGTCACCTTCGCCGGGACCGGCACCGGTGCGGGCGACGCCGAGCAGCGGATCACCGCCACCGTGAAGGGCGGCCCGCTCACCCTGGGCGTGGCCGGCTCCGCCGTCGCCCTGCCGGCCGTGACCAACGGCCAGGTCGCCAGCGGGGCACTGCACGACGCCACCGTGGCGGACCTGCGGGGCACCGACGCCGGCTGGAGTCTCGTCGGGCAGGTCTCCGACTTCACCTCCAGCACCGGCGGGGTCGTCGCCGCGGACAACCTCGGCTGGGTGCCGAGCGCTGTCGCCGTCGACGACCCGCTGGCCGGCGATCCCGGCACGGTCGTCCCGGGCGCGGTGGCCGCGCCCGGTGCCGGCCTCGGCGCGGCCCGGGCCCTCTGCACCTCGGCGGCCGGGGCCAGCGGTGGCACCTTCACCTGCGGTGCCCAGCTGAACCTCGGGGTGCCGGTGTCCGCGGCGGCGGGCGACTACGCCGCGACCCTCACCCTGACCCTCTCCTAGGTCGGCGCCGGGTCACCGGTGGGGCGGGCCCTCCCCGGCCCGCCCCACCGGCCGTCGCGCCCACCGTCACCCACCCACCGGAGCCCGGCATGTCCCTCGTCACCCTCCTGTCCCGGACCTGCGTCACGCTCGTCGCCGCGCTGCTCGCGGCGGGGCCGACCGTGGCCGTCGCCGCTCCCACGCCCGCGCCCGCCGGCACACCGGCCCCGCCGACGCCCGGCCCCGCCGCGACCCGGTGGGCGGTGCAGCCGTCCGGACCGGACGGCCCGACCGGACGCAACTACTTCATCTACGACCTGGCCCCCGGCAGCACCCTCACCGACCACGTCGGCGTCACCAACCTGAGCGACCGGCCGCTGACCTTCCAGGTGTACGGCACCGACGCCTACACCACCGCCGACGGCGCCTTCGCCCTGCTGCCGGCCGACCGGGCGGCCACCGACGTCGGCTCCTGGGTCCGCTTCGACAGGCGCACCTGGACGATCGCCCCCGGACGCCGTGCCGACATCCCGTTCCGGCTGAGCGTGCCCGCCAACGCCACCCCGGGCGACCACGCGGGCGGGGTGATCGCCGCGATCACCCAGGCCCGCACCACCGCCGACGGGCAGCAGGTCCGGGTGGACCAACGGCTGGCCGCGCGGGTCTACCTCCGGGTGGACGGCGACGTCCGCCCCGCCGTAGCGATCGAGTCGGTTAGCGTCAGCTACGACAATCCGATCAACCCGGCCGGTGGCGGCGACGCCGTGGTCAGCTACCGCGTACGCAACACCGGCAACGTGCGCGTCGGCGGAACCGGCACGGTGGCCGTCGAGGGGCCGTTCGGGTGGCGGCTGGCCCGTACCGCGCCGGTGGACCTGCCCGAGCTGCTGCCCGGCGGGGTCTTCACGGTCACCGAACGGGTCACCGGCGTGCCGCCGGCGCTCCGGCTGACCGCCGAGGTCGACCTGGCGCCGACCACCGTGGACGCGGCGCTGCCGCCGGTGCTCCGCTCCGCGAGCACGTGGGCGCCGCCGTGGCTGCTGCTCGCCGCGCTGGCCGTGCTGGCCGGCTGCCTGGCCGTCCGGCTGCGTCGCCGCGCCCTCGCCAAGCGGGGCGCCGGGGACACGTCCGCGCGGGACACGGCGGCGGATCCGGGCCGCCCGGCCGGTTCACCCGCCACCCGCCCGCTGGTCGGCCCGGCGGGCGACGCGCCGTGACCCGGCTCCTGCCGGCCGCCGCCGCGCTGCTCGCGCTGGCCTCCCCGGTGCCCGTCGTCGCCCCCACGTCCGCGCCCGCCGCCGCACCGGCGGCGCCGCGGATCGCCGTACCGGCCGGCACGTTCCGGGCCGGCGCTCAGATCCCGGTCACTCTCGGCGGCTGGCCGGCCGGCACCGTGCAGATCGAGGTCTGCGGCAACGGGGGACGACGCGGCGCGCTCGACTGCGCGACCAGCAGGGCCGGGCACGGACAGGTGCCGTCGTCGGGCGCGGTCACCCTGCCGGTGGTGCTCGCCGCCCCGCCGGTCGGCTGCCCCTGCCTGGTACGGGCCCGCACGCCCACCGGCGGCATCCGGGCCAGCGTCGGCCTGCCGCTGACCGGCGTGAGCGCGCCACCCGCCCCCGCGCCGGTCGGCGCCGCGGAACTGGTCGTCGCCGGGCTGCGCGCCACCGACCGTTCCGGCGTGCCGGGCTGGTTCGGTGTGCCGGGAGACCTGACCGTGGACCTCGCCCTGCGCAACGTCGGCCCCGCCGACGCGGTCGACCCGCCGTTCTCGCTGCTGTTCGGCCGCCCCGGCCGGGTGCACACGCTCGTGGACGCCCCGCCGCTCGGCACGATCGGGGCCGGCCAGACCCGGGAGTACCGGATCCGCGTCCCGACCGACGCGACCGTCGTGGGCCGGCACGAACTGCACGGCCGGATCGAGCCGTCCGGCCGGCCGGTCGCCTTCACCGTCGAGGCGGCCCGTTACCCCTGGGGCCTGCTGGGCCTGGTCGCCGTGCCGTTGCTGTGGGCGCTGGCCCGGCCGGGCCAGCGCCCCCGGCCGGTCCGCCGCGAGGAGGTCGGATCGGCGCGTGCCGCCCGGCACGCGTGACGCCGCCGCGCGGTCGCAGGCAGGCGTCGCCCAGGCGGGCCGGGTTGCCGCGCGCCGCTACCCTCCTGGCCGTGCGGAGATGGTGGCGCATCGATCCCCCGGGCGCGCGGCAGGTGTTGAGTGGTTTCCTGCTCGCCGTCGCCTCCACGATGGCGGTCGTCGGCCTGGGTGCGCTGGCGGCCGGCCGGTTCGACGTCCGTGACGCCTTCGGCCTCGCCGGCGCGGTGGCCTTTCTCGCGCTGTGGATGACGCTGGTCGCCCGGTACTTCCTGGTCGGTGTGTACGTCAACGACAGTGGCCTGCGGTTGCGCTACACGTTGTCCACCCGGACCCTGCCGTGGTCGCGGGTGACCGGCTTCGTCGTGCGGCCCGCCGAGCTCCTCGGGGAGCCGACCGCCCGGGACGCCTGCTGGGTGCGCACGGCCGACGGCGCGGTCGAGACGCCGGCGCAGCGGCGGTCCCGGACGGCGGGCTGGCGCAAGGACATCGGCCCGGTGCTGCGTACGGAGGACTTCGACCGGATGGTCGCCCGGCTCGACGCGGAGCTGGCCGCCGCCCGGCGCGGTCAGGCCGGCGGGGGAGCGGTGCTGCGGTAGATCGCCGCCAGCCACACGTCGCGCAGCACGTCGACGACGTCGCGCTCGGCCACCGCCGGCCCGTCGCCGGCGAAGGTGGCGTACCAGACGCGCTCGTTCATCGAGTTGAGCGCGATGGCGAGGTCGCGGGCCGGCACTCCGTCGGGGGCCGCCCCGCGCCGCCGCTCGGCCACGATGGCGGTCTCGATCGCGTGCACCCAGCGCTCCAGTACCCTCGCCCAGAGTCGGCGCACCTCGGCGTTGGTGCCGCGCACCTGGGCGCAGGCCAGCACCACCGCGCGGTGCGCGCCGAACGTCTCGTGGAACCGGTCGATCAGCTCCCGCCAGCGCGCCGGCGGGTCCTCGGCCAGCCGCTCCAGCACGTCCCCGGCGGCGGCGTCGGCCTCCTCGATGACCCGGTCCAGCAGCGTCAGCAGCACCGCGTCCTTGGACGGGAAGTAGAAGTAGAAGGTGGGCCGGGAGATGCCGGCCCCGCGCGCCAGGTCGTCGATCGAGATGTCGGCGAAGGCCCGCTGCCCCAGCAGCCGCTCGGCGGTCGCCAGGATGGCCAGCTCCCGCTCGTCGCCGACGGAGCGCGCCGCGCGCCGTCCGCGCCCGGTCGCGCTGCCGGTGGCCGTACGGGCGGGTGTCATGCCCGGTGACTCTACACCGGATCAACACCGTGTCGATCGAACTCGACAGGGTGTTGACGAGCCTCGACAGCCGTGGCTAGTGTCCGGTGTCTCACCCGCGGACGGGAGACGAGATGGCCACCGACCACGTCGACGTGCTCATCGTCGGCGCCGGCCTGTCCGGCGTCGGCGCCGCCTGCCACCTGCGCCGCCGGTGTCCCGGGAAGACGTACGCGGTGCTGGAGTCCCGCGACGCGATCGGCGGCACCTGGGACCTGTTCCGCTATCCCGGCGTCCGGTCGGACTCCGACATGTTCACCCTCGGCTACTCCTTCAAGCCGTGGACCGACCCGAAGGCCATCGCCGACGGCGACTCGATCCGCGACTACGTCCGCCGCACCGCCGACGAGTACGGCGTCACCGACCACATCCGCTTCCGGCACCGGGTGCTCCGGGCCGACTGGGACAGCGCGAGCGCCCGCTGGACGGTGCACGCCCACCGCGACGACACCGGCGAGACGGTCGCGCTGACCTGCTCCTTCCTGTTCACCTGCGCGGGCTACTACCGCTACGACGCCGGCTACACGCCCCAGTTCCCGGGCACCGACCGGTTCGCCGGGCGGATCGTGCACCCGCAGCACTGGCCGCAGGACCTCGACCACACCGGCAAGCGGGTGGTGGTGATCGGCAGCGGCGCCACCGCCGTGACCCTGGTGCCGGCGATGGCCGAGCGCGCCGCCCACGTGACCATGCTCCAGCGCTCACCCACGTACGTCCTGGCGCTGCCCTCGCGCGACGTGCTGGCCGACGTGCTGCGGCGCTGGCTGCCGGCGAAGGCCGCGTATCCGGTGGTGCGCTGGAAGAACGTCCTGCTCTCCACCGCCAACTTCCAGCTCAGCCGGCGCGCCCCCGCCCTGGTCAGGAGGCTGCTGCTGCGCGCCGCCCGGGGCCGGCTGCCGGCCGGCTACGACGTCGACCGGCACTTCTCGCCCCGCTACGATCCCTGGGACCAGCGGCTGTGCGTGGTGCCCGACGGCGACCTGTTCACCGCGTTGGCGCGGGGGAGGGCGTCGGTGGTCACCGACACCATCGACACCTTGACCGAGCGGGGCGTCCGGCTCGCCTCCGGCGAGGAGTTGACCGCGGACGTCGTGGTCACCGCCACCGGGCTCAACCTGCTCGCCCTCGGCGGCATGACGCTGACCGTGGACGGCGCCGACGTGGAGCTGCCCGGCACCGTCGCCTACAAGGGGATGATGCTCTCCGGGGTGCCGAACTTCGCGATGACCCTCGGCTACACCAACGCCTCGTGGACGCTGAAGGCCGACCTCGTCGCCGCCTACGTCTGCCGGCTGCTGCGGCACCTGGACCGCACCGGCCAGCAGGTCGTCACCCCGCTGCCGCCGCCCGACGGCGAGCTGGAGCCGATCATCGACCTGACGGCCGGCTACGTGCTGCGCAGCGTCGACGCCCTGCCCAGGCAGGGCGCCCGGGCGCCGTGGCGGCTGCACCAGAACTACCCCCGGGACGTCCTGCTGATGCGGCACGGCCGGCTCACCGACCCCGGCGTGCGGTTCTCCCGCGCCGGCACAGCGGAAAGGAGGACCATCCGTGCGTAGGTTCGTCTTCACCGGCGGCACGGCCGTGGTGACCGGCGCCGCCAGCGGGATCGGGGAGGCCCTCGTGCACGGGCTGGCCCGCCGGGGCAGCGACCTGGTGCTGGTCGACCGTGACGCCGGGCGCCTCGACGCCGTCGTCGCGGCGGTCCGCGCCGCGCACCCCGACCGGCAGCTCACCGCCTACGTGGTCGACCTGGCCGACGCTGCCGCCACCGCGCGGGTGGCCGAGGAGATCCGGCGGCGGCACCCGGTGCTGCGGCTGCTGGTCAACAACGCGGGGGTGGCGCTGGGCGGCCGGTTCGACCAGGTCAGCCTGAACGAGTTCAGCTGGGTCGTCGACGTCAACTTCCGGGCCGTGGCGCAGCTGACCCACGCGCTGCTCCCCACCCTGCGGGTCGAGCCGGGCGCGCACCTGGTCAACGTCTCCAGCCTGTTCGGGATCATCGCCCCGGCCGGGCAGACCGCCTACTCGGCCAGCAAGTTCGCCGTCCGCGGCTTCACCGAGGCGTTGCGCCAGGAGCTGGCCGGCGACGGCATCGGAGTGACCTGCGTGCATCCGGGCGGCATCCGCACCCGGATAGCGCAGAACGCCCGGGTGGGCAGCGGCGTGCCCGCCGAGGAGTTCGAGACCGGCCGCCGGCAGTTCGAGAAGCTGCTTACCATCGACCCCGGGAGGGCCGCCGAGGTGATCCTGCGCGGCGTGCACCGCCGCCGTGGCCGGGTGCTGATCGGCTGGTCGGCGAAGCTGCCCGACCTGCTGGCCCGGGTGGCGCCGGTGTCGTACCAGCGGGTCGTGGCCTTCGCGCTCGACCGCGTCGGGGGCGAGTCCACGCGCCGGCTCACCACCGGGTCGTCCGCCCCGGCGCAGCGGCAGCCCGAGGCGGCCCCGGCGACCGATCCGGCCGGGGAGCCGGCGTGAGCGCCCCGGCCGGCCGCCGGCACGTGAGCGTGGACGGCCGGCGGGTGTGCCACCGCGTCGACGGCGACGGGCCGCCGGTGCTGCTGCTGCACGGCATAGGCCGCACCCTGCGCGACTTCACCGAGCTGCACGAGCTGCTCGCCGAGCGGTTCCGGGTGCACAGCGTCGACCTGCCCGGCTACGGCGGTTCGCTGCCGATGGCCCGCCCCTGCACCCTGCCGGCGCTGGGCGAGTTCGCCGCCCGCTACCTCGACGCCGTCGGCGTCGACCGGCCGGCACACGTGGTCGGCAACTCCCTCGGCGGCGCGGTCGCCATGCGCCTCGCGGCGTCCGAGCCGGCCCGGGTGGCCAGCCTGACACTGGTCAACAGCGCCGGCTTCGGCCGGGAGGTGACCATCGCGCTGCGGCTGCTGGCGCTGCGCCCGTTGGGCCGGCTGCTGCTGCGGCCCACCCGGTGGGCGGCCCGCCGCGCCGAGCGGTCCCTCTTCCACGACCCGGCCTTCGCCACCGCCGAACGCGTCGCCCACGCCCTGGCGGTCGCCCGCCAGCCGTACGCCGCCCGGGTGATGCTGGAGACCGCGCGCAGCCTGGGCACCCTCCGGGGCGTGAGCCCGCAGTGGCGCGAGGAGCTGCTGGCCGAGGTGGCGCGGCTCGACGTCCCCACCCTGGTCGTCTGGGGCGACCGGGACCTGATCCTGCCGGCGGCGCACCTCGACGCCGCCCGGTCCCGGCTGCCGGGCGCCCGCAGCCACCTGTTCGCCGACTGCGGGCACATGCCGCAGATCGAGTGCGCCGAGGAGTTCCACCGCCTGCTCGTCGACTTCTGGGCCGGTGCCGACGACGCCGCCGCCCCGCCCGAGGGCGCCACCGCCGGCGATCCCGGCGACCGGCCGGCGGTCGCCGGAACCGGCTGACCGACACCGGCGTCCCGGCACCGGACGGCTGGTCGGCGGCGCCCGGGCGCGGCAGGTGAGCGGGCGGCGGGACGGGGAAAGCGGGCCGGGCGCCCGAGCTGACCCTCTTCCTCGGCGGCGACGTGATGACCGGCCGGGGCGTGGACGCGATCCTGCCCACTCCCGGCCCGCCCGACCTGCGGGAACCGGCGGTACGCGACGCCCGCGACTACGTCGACCTGGCCCGGGCCGCCAGCGGGCCGGTCCCGCGCCCGGCGCCGCCGGCCTGGCCGTGGGGCGAGGCGCTCCACCTGCTCGACGAGCTGCGACCCGACGCGCGCGTGGTCAACCTGGAGACCGCGGTGACCGGCCGGGGCGAACACGCCCCGGCCAAGGCGATCCACTACCGGATGCACCCGGGGAACATGGCCTGCCTCGCCGCGGCCCGGCTCGATGTCTGCGCCCTGGCCAACAACCACAGCCTCGACTTCGGCCCGGTCGGGCTCACCGACACCCTCGACGCGCTGGCCGACGTCGGCATCGCCACCGCCGGCGCCGGCCGGGACGCGACGTCGGCCTGGCGACCCGTCCGGGTGCCGCGCGGCCCGGGCGGCCGGCTGCTCGTCTGGTCGGTGGCCGCCCCGTCCAGCGGGGTGCCCCCGACCTGGGCGGCCACCGCCGGGGCGCCCGGGGTGGCTGTCGGCCGCCTCGGCGGCCGCGCTGGCCGGACGGATCGCCGCCGTGGCCGGGCCGGGGGACCGGGTGCTGGTCTCCGTGCACTGGGGCACCAACTGGGGGTACGAGGTGCCGCCCGCGCACGTCGACTTCGCCCACCGGCTGGTCGACGTGCGCGGGCGGCACCTCGTCGCACCACCCCCGGCCCGTCGAGGTGTACCGCGACCGGTTGGTCCTCTACGGCTGCGGCGACCTGGTCGACGACTACGAGGGCATCGGCGGGCGGGAGGCGTACCGGCCGGAGCTGCGGCTGCTCTGGCTGCCGACCCTCGACGCGGCCACCGGGGCGCTGCGGCACCTGCGGGCGGCCCCGGTTCGGATGCGCCGGATGCGGCTGGAGCGGGCCGCGCCCGACGAGGCGCGCTGGCTGGCCGGGCTGCTCGGCGGCTTCGGCCCACCGTTCGCGCACGGGTTCGCCGTCGACGGCGACGGGCTGCTGGCGCTCCACCCGCGCTGACGGTGGCCCGCACCACCCCCGGCAGGGGCGCGGGGCGCGCCGCGGAGGCGGGGCCCACCATAGATACATGACGCATCCCTCGCCGTCGGGTCGGACGGCCGCGCCCTCGGCCGCCGAACGCGCCTACCGGCACCTCAAGCGCGAGATCCTGGAGCAGATCCACCCGGGCGGGTCGCTGGTCAGCGAGGGGGAGATCGCCGAGGCCACCGGGGTCTCCCGCACCCCGGTCCGGGAGGCGCTGCTGCGCCTGGAGGCGGAGGGGCTGGTCCGGCTCTATCCCAAGCGGGGCGCCCTGATCCGCCCGGTCTCCGCCCGCGAGGTCACCGACGTGATCGAGGCGCGGCGGCTGGTCGAGCTGCACGCCGCCGAGCGGGTCTGGCCCCGGCGCGCGGCGCTGCGGGGCGACCTCGCCGCCCGGCTGGCCGACATGCGTGACGCGCACGCCGCCGGTGACCTGGCCGCGCTGATGCAGGCCGACCGGGCCTTCCACGCCACCGTCGTGGACGCCGCCGGCAACGAGATCCTCGCCGAGCTGTACCAGCGGCTGCGCGACCGGCAGCTGCGGATGGGGGAGGCCAGCTTCCGGCTCTCGCCCGGCTGGGCCGAGACGGCGCTCACCGAGCACGCCGAGCAGCTCGCCGCACTCGACTCCGACGACCCCGGGCGCTGGCTCGCCGCGGTCGCCGCGCACATCGACAACGCCGCGGCCGTGCTGCGGGCCCTGCGGTGAGGGCGCTGACCGCGCGGGTAGCCCCGCTCCGGTCGGCGGGCGGCCTCGTCTGGGCCGTGGCCGTGGCCGCGTACGTGGCCGCCGTGTTCCACCGCAGCTCACTCGGCGTCACCGGCGTCGACGCGGCGCACCGCTTCGAGGTCAGCGCCTCGGCGCTGGCCACCTTCTCCGTCGCCCAACTCGCCGTGTACGCGGCGATGCAGGTCCCGGTCGGCGTGCTGCTCGACCGGTTCGGGTCCCGCCGGCTGCTCATCGTCGGCGGCGCGCTGATGGTCGCCGGCCAGCTCTGCTTCGCCCTCGCCACCGACGTGCCCCTGGCGATCGCCGCCCGCGTGCTGATCGGGCTCGGCGACGCGATGACGTTCATCAGCGTGCTGCGCATCGTGGCGCTGTGGTTCCCGGGGCGGCGCTACCCGATGATGACGCAGCTCACCGGCACACTCGGCCAGCTCGGGGCGATCCTCGGCGCCGTGCCGCTGGTGTTCCTGCTGCACTCGGCGGGCTGGACCCCCGCCTTCCTCACCGCCGGGGCGGTCGGGGCGACCGTGCTGCTGATGGTCGTCGTCGCCGTCCGGGACACCCCGGGCGGGCCGGTTCCGGCCGGTGCGGCGCCCACCCTCACCGACGTCCGCCGCGAACTCGCCGCCGCCTGGGCCCAGCCGGGCACCCGGCTGGGGCTCTGGACGCACTTCGTCACCCAGTTCTCCGGCGCCGTGTTCGCCCTGCTCTGGGGGTACCCGTTCCTGGTGCAGGGGCAGGGGCTCAGCCCGACCGCGGCGGCGTCGCTGCTCACCCTGATGACCGCCGCCATGCTGCTGACCGGGCCGGTGGTGGCGCACCTCTGCGCCCGGCACCCGTTCCACCGCTCGGTGCTGGTCTTCACGATCACCGGTGCCACCGCCGCGGTCTGGGCCGTCGTGCTCGCCTGGCCGGGACGCGCGCCGGGCTGGCTGCTGGTCACCCTGGTGCTGGTGCTCGCGGTGAACGGCCCGGCCTCGCTCATCGGCTTCGACTACGCGCGCAGCTTCAACCCGGTCAACCGGATCGGCAGCGCCACCGGGGTCGTCAACGTCGGCGGCTTCGTCGCCTCGATCGTGCTGGTGCTGGCTGTCGGCGTGGTGCTCGACCTGGCCACCCCGGCCGGTCGGGCCACCCCGGACCTGGCCGCCTTCCGGTGGGCCTTCGCCGTGCAGTACGTCCTCTGGGCGCTCGGCGCGGTCCAGGTGCTGCGCTACCGCAATGCGGCCCGCCGCGAACTCGCCGCGCGGACACCCGCCGCGACCCCGACCTGACCTGCGGCGCGGCGCGGGCCCTCAGCGGCGCCGGCGGCCGTGGGTGAGGTCGTCCAGCACCAGGGTCAGGCCGGCCCCGAGCAGCCAGACGTCCTTGGCCAGGCCGATGCCCTCCTGGGTGGGCCGGAGGCTGCCCGGCTCGCGCATGCCCGGGGTCCTCAGGTAGAGCTGCACCAGCCCCGCGCCGAACGCGGCCAGCCCCAGACCGGCCAGCGCCGACGGGACGAACGGCGCGAGCAGCGCGGCGCCCAGGGCGATCTCGGCCCGGGACAGCAGCCGGGCGAACCGGTCCGGGTCGAGCTTGCCGAGCTGCGGGACGGCGCCGACGGCCATCCCGTGCACGCCCCGCGCGGCCTCCCCCTCCAGCGACCGCTTGCCCATCCCCGAGTTGAGGACGAACGCGCCGATGCTGACCCGCAGCGGCAGATGGCTGACCCTCATGGCGTACTCCCGTCCGACTGTCGAACCGTGCCCCCGCCTACCCCTCGCCGCCCGCGATAACCGCCCGGCGGCCCCGGTCGTCCGCGACGATCGGGGGTAGTTTCGGCCCGAGGAACGTGATCGAGGTGCCGCGTCAGCGCACCGACGGACGGCGGCGCGACGCGTCGGCGTGGAGCAGGAGGAAGCGTGAGCCAGGAGGTCAGGGGAGTCATCTCCCGCAGCAAGGGCGCGCCGGTCGAGGTGACCACGATCGTGCTGCCCGACCCGGGGCCGGGCGAGGCGATCGTGCGGATCCAGTCCTGCGGGGTCTGCCACACCGACCTGCACTACCGGGAGGGCGGCATCAACGACGACTACCCGTTCCTGCTGGGTCACGAGGCCGCCGGCGTCGTCGAGCAGGTCGGGCCGGGCGTCGACGGCGTCGCGCCGGGCGACTTCGTGGTGCTCAACTGGCGGGCCGTCTGCGGGGTGTGCCGGGCCTGCCGCCGGGGCCGCCCGTGGTACTGCTTCGCCACCCACAACGCGGCGCAGAAGATGACCCTCACCGACGGCACCGAGCTCACGCCCGCGCTGGGCATCGGCGCCTTCGCGGAGAAGACCCTGGTCCACGCCGGTCAGTGCACCAAGGTCGACCCGGCGGCCCGGCCCGCCGCCGTCGGCCTGCTCGGCTGCGGCGTGATGGCCGGTCTCGGCGCCGCCATGAACACCGGCGGGGTCACCCGGGGCGACTCGGTGGCCGTGATCGGCTGCGGCGGCGTCGGGGACGCGGCGGTGGCCGGCGCCGCACTGGCCGGCGCGACGACGATCGTCGCGGTGGACACCGACCCCCGCAAGCTCGACTGGGCACGCAAGTTCGGCGCCACCCACACCGTGAACGCCAGGGAGGAAGACCCGGTCGAGGCGATCCGCGCCGCCACCGGCGGCTTCGGCGCCGACGTGGTGATCGACGCGGTCGGCCGCCCCGAGACCTGGAAGCAGGCCTTCTACGCCCGTGACCTGGCCGGCACCGTCGTACTGGTCGGCGTGCCGACCCCGGAGATGACCGTCGACCTGCCGCTGCTCGACGTCTTCGGCCGCGGCGGCGCGCTCAAGTCGAGCTGGTACGGCGACTGCCTGCCCAGCCGGGACTTCCCCATGCTGACCGAGCTCTACCTGCAGGGCCGGCTCGACCTGGACGCCTTCGTCACCGAGGAGATCGCCCTGGACCAGGTCGAGGAGGCGTTCGCCCGGATGCACCGCGGCGACGTGCTGCGCTCGGTGGTGGTCCTCTGATGGCGGCCCGCGTCGACCACGCCGTCACCTCCGGCACCTTCTCCCTCGACGGTCAGACCTTCGACGTGGACAACAACGTGTGGGTGGTGGGCGACGACACCGAGTGCGTCGTCGTCGACGCCCCGCACGACGTCGACGCGATCCTGGCCGCCGTCGGCGACCGGCGCGTCCGGGCGATCCTCGCCACCCACGCGCACGACGACCACGTCCGGGTGGCCCCGGCGCTGGCCCGGGCCACCGGCGCCCCGGTGCTGCTGCACCCCGCCGACCGGGTGCTGTGGGACATGGTGCACCCCGACGAGGCGCCGGGCGGGGAGCTGCGCGACGGGCAGACCGTCGAGGTGGCCGGCACCGCGCTGACCGTGCTGCACACGCCGGGCCACAGCCCCGGCGCGTGCAGCTTCCACGCGCCGCAGCTCGGCGTCGTGTTCACCGGCGACACGCTCTTCGCGGGCGGGCCGGGGGCGACGGGACGCTCGTACAGCGACTTCGGCACGATCGTCGCCTCGATCCGGGACCGGCTGCTCACCCTCCCGGCGGAGACGGTCGTGCACACCGGGCACGGGGAGAGCACCACCGTCGGCGCGGAGGCTCCCCACCTCGACGAGTGGCTGGCCCGCGGGCACTGAGCGACACCGGCCGCCGGGCGTCCCGGGCAGCCGCTCAGCGACTGTCCGGGACGGCCTCGCGGCGGTCGTGCGTGCCGGTCACGGTGAGTCGCTGCCGGTCGGCGGGACCGACGTCACGCCGGGCGCCGCACGTACATCCGGACGGTCGTCCCGGCGGCGGTGGTGTGCACGCGGACCAGGTCGCACAGCGCCTGCACGATGACAAGCCCTCGGCCGCCGATGCCGTCCGCGGCCGGGGTCAGCCGTCCGGCCAGCGGGTCGGCCAGCCAGCCGTCGTCGCGGATCTCGCAGACCAGGTGCTCGGCGGTGCGCCACACGCGCAGCACGCCGGTGCCGCCGGCGTGCGCGACGCTGTTCGTCGCCAGCTCGGTCACCGCGATCTGCAGGTCGGCCAGCCGGTCCTCGTCGAGCCCCACGGCCTCGCCGTGCCCGGCCACGAACCGGCGCACGGCGGACAGCGTGTCGAACTCGTAGACCAGCGCCGAAACCGGCTCCGTCGGGCTGGACAGGGGCCTGTTGTAGCGGGCGACCACGTCCGCCGGGGCGTACTCCGCGCTCGGCCGTCGCCCGGCGTCGTCGACGAGGATCGGGTGCGTGGCGTACGCGTCGGCCAGCACGTCGGCGTCGAGCCCGGCGACGTCGTACGGGCAGAGGATGGTCGCCTCGCGGCCGGCGAACGCCATGTTGATCAGCGCCTCGTGCTGGGCGCACGCCGGGTACTCGGTGTCGCTGCGCCCGGCCCAGATCGGCTCGCCGATGATCCGCACGCGGCGGCCGGCATGCTGCTCGATGAACGCCTGCAACACCCAGGGGATGATCCGGCCCGGGTTCCGGCCGGCCTCCGACATGTCCGCCCAGCGCACCGCGTCCGTGGGGCCGACGGCGGCGCGGACCAGTCGCAAATTGGCGCCGGGCATCGCGACCAGCACCGGCTCCCCGGCGGCGAGCCCGTCGGTCACGAACGGCACCGTGCCCGCGAGCAGACCCTCCGGGTCGCGGTAGAAAAGCCCCTCGTGCACGAAGGCGCCCGCCGCCTCCGCCTGCCATGCCCCGGTCATGCCGGCCGTCCCAGACCGGGGGCGAACCCGGTCTCGCGCGACCGCCGGTCGTAGCGGCACAGGGCGGCCACCCGGGCGGGGCACCTGCTCACCACCGCACCACCAGTCATCCGTCGGTTTCCACTTCGCGTTCCCACTGTAGTGGCCGGCCCCGGTGCCGGCCCACCGGGTGAAACGTCGGCGCCGCTCTGCCGCCCATCCGGCCGGCACGGGCCGGGCACCGCCCGCCCACGGGCGTGATCCGGGTCGCGCCCGACGCGCGCCTCGACGCCGCGGCCGGCCTCCGGACCACCCTCTCCGAGAAGTTGCGCGGCGCACCGAAAACGGGGTGCGTCCCGGCCCGCTCGTGAGGGAGATTCGTCGCCGTGCGACCCACCACCGGACCGGCAGCCACGCACGCGGCGCCGGCACTCAACCCCGCCCAACGCGGCGCCCTCGCCCACGTACGCGAGGCGGCGCTGCGCGAGCGTCCCGCCGCCCTGGCCGCCATCGCCCGCGCGCTCGCCGGCTCGGGCGTCACCCACGGGCCGGAGCGCCTGATCGCGGCGGTCGGCGGGAACGGGCGGCTCACCCTGAACTTCCACCCCGACCGGCTGCGCGCCGACGGGCGTACGGTCGCCGGCGCCCTGGCCGCCGAGGGCGTCTACCGCAGCCAGTTCGAGACCGGCATCTCCAACGGTGGCCTGTTTGCCTACCCCGGGGGCGACCGGGACCGCTGGGAGGAGACGCTCTTCGGCGGCGCCTACCAGACGGCCGGCGTACGCCCCGCCGACCGGCCCAAGTACGGCGGCCTGAACCTGCTCGACCATCCGGACGGCGCGTGCCCCCGGTTCGGCTCCTGCCACCTGCGGCTGCGCCCGCAGGTGCTGGCGCGGACCACGTTCTGCTTCGGCGACAGCCACCTCGGACCCCGTGACCTGGGCACCGTGGACGTCTTCGAACCGGTGCTGGCGGCCCTGCTGGCCGCGACCGACGGCACCGGGATCAGCCTCGGCGTCCCGGGCGACGTGGTGACCCTGACCCGGGCGCTGCTGCGCCGGCGCGAGGACGCCGTGTGGGCCCCCGGCGCGGCCGGTCGCGCGCTCGACGACTACATCGAGGCGCAGGTCCACGGCGAGCTGAGCCTCGCCCGGGACGTGGAGGCGATGGTGGTCGACCCGTCCTTCCGGGGCACCGAAACCGGGGCGATGCTCGCCGCGATCGCCCGGCGGCACGGCTTCGCCCTGGACTGGCACGCCGGGTTCGCGCTGCCCGTCGACCGGATCGACGCCGAGTTCCGGGGCCCGGCGATCCCGCCGCTGGCCGCCCGGGTGCACGCCGAGTTCGCCCGGCCGGGCGAACCGGTCGACGCCGCCCTGATCGGCCGCGCGGCGGTTTCGGTGGTCACGGAGCCGTCCCGCTGGGCCGACCGTGGGCCGACGGAGGTCACCCTCCAACACCTCAAGCAGCTCTGGCACGTCCTCGTCCGCTTCGGCGCCCCTTGGGCCGCCCCGGACGACCGGGCCCTCCGGCCCACAGACCCCTCGCGGGGAGCGCGGGCGGACCGGTGAGCCATCCGGACCCGAACGGACGGACGTGCCGGCCGTCCGGTTGCGCCGGCCGCCTCCGGAACGCGACCGCCTGTGCCCGCCCGTCCCAAGGCCGAGTGAGCCGGGTCGCAGCCGACCGGGGCCGGTGCATATCCGGAATGCCCGACAGGCCAGGCTGGTTGTGTCCCCCGTACCGCCGGAACCGAAACCCCGTCCCGGCGCGGAAGTTTCCCCCGAAGGAGTGCTCACCCAGGGAGCGCTTCGCCTGACCGAAAGGGCAACCATCGTGAAGCTCGACTTCACTCGATGGCTCCCGGCCATCGCGAAGGACTCGAAGGACTCGAACCGCAAGATCGCGCTGAGCGTGGTGGGCGTCGCCGCCCTCGGTGGCCTCGCCTTCGGGCCGACGGCCGTGGCCGCGCCGGTCACCACCGCGCCCCACGAGGGCGCCGTGGCGGCGATCGCGCAGGCCACCGGCAAGGGCAGGCCGGGCGCGGCCGAGGAGTCGGCCCTGACCACGGGCGGTACCACCACCAAGCCGTCCGCCGACAAGCCCAGCCGCGAGGAGCTCATCCCGCACGGCGTGCAGGGCGCACAGTCGCGCATCCCGCTCGACGACGCACAGCTCGCCAACGCCAGGGCCATCATCGAGGAGGCCAAGGAGACCGGCGTGGGTGAGCGGGGCGCCGTCATCGGGATCGCCACCTCGCTTCAGGAGTCGAAGCTCTACAACCTCGGCCACCTCGGCGCGTACAACGACCACGACTCGCAGGGCCTGTTCCAGCAGCGTCCGTCGTCGGGTTGGGGTTCGCCCGACCAGATCACCGACCCCGAGTACGCCTCGCAGGCGTTCTTCCGCGCGCTCAAGAACGTGGGCGGCTGGCAGGACCTGCCGCTGACCTCCGCCGCCCAGACCGTGCAGGTTTCGGCCTACCCCTTCGCGTACGCGCAGTGGGAGGAGCAGGCGGCGGACATCGTCTCCCAGCTCTGGTGACGACCCCGTGACACCCGGCCGGCCCCCGCATGAGGGCCGGCCGGTCCCGTCATACCGACGCGACCCGCTCTCGGCGATCATGAGGTTGGCGGCGATTCTTGATCTACCTGGCTGCCGCCAACCTCATGATCGCCGGCTTCAGGGGCGGTGGAGAGCGATCTTGGCAAGAGGGTGCCCCTCGGGGCCGCCATCTACCAAGATCTCCCCGGCTCACCGATGAGTCGTCTGGGCGAGCTGTCCGGTCTGGGGGTGGCTGTCCAGGGAGGGCGGTTGGCTCCGTGTCTTGTCAGGTCATCGGTGCCGGGGGTGTCCGGTTGCGGGGTGTGATCGGGGGCATCGTGGGGGCGGAATCGTGGCGGGGGTGGGGTCGTTACACCCT
>NZ_JBHMIR010000016.1:0-141679 GCF_048060285.1 Micromonospora sp. LOL_025
CCCGCGCCCGGGACGCCCGCCGTCCGTGGGCGGCGGCGGGGCCGGCGCGGCGGCGAGGAGCTGACCGTCCCGGAGGCCGAGTTCACCTCCTACTACGGCCGTCCCATCCTGAAGGCGCCGGTCTGGAAGTGGGACATCGCCGCGTACCTGTTCACCGGCGGGCTGGCCGCCGGTTCGTCGCTGCTCGCGGCCGGCGGGCAGCTCACCGGCCGGCCCGCGCTGCGGCGCGCCGGCCGGGTCGCTTCGCTGGCGGCGGTCACCGCCAGCACCGTCTTCCTGATCAAGGACCTGGGGCGGCCCGCCCGGTTCCACCACATGCTGCGGGTGGCCAAGCCCACCTCGCCCATGTCCGTGGGCACGTGGATCCTCAGCGTCTTCGGCCCGGCCGCCGGGATCGCGGCGGTTGCCGAGGGCGCGTCGTGGCTGCCCGGGCGCGGCCTGCCGGGGCTCGTCCGCCGGGCGCTGCCACCGGTCGGGCACGCCGCCGGGCTGGCCGCCGCGGTGACCGCGCCGGCCCTGGCCACGTACACCGGGGTGCTGCTGGCCGACACGGCGGTGCCGTCCTGGCACGAGGCGTACCCGCAACTGCCGACCATCTTCGCGGGCAGCGCCCTGGCCAGCGGCGCGGGGGTGGGACTGATCGCCGCGCCCGCCGCGCAGGCCGGGCCCGCCCGCCGGATGGCGGTGGCGGGCGCTGCCCTGGAGCTGTACGGCGCGCACCGGGTGGAGACCCGCCTCGGGCTGCTCAGCGAGCCCTACCGCACCGGTCGGGCCGGTCGACTGCTGCGCGCCGGGCGGGCCCTGACGGCGGTCGGGGTGGCCGGCGCGCTGCTGGGCCACCGCAGCCGGACGCTCTCCGCGCTGTCCGGGGTGGCCCTGCTGGGCGCCTCGGTGGCGACCCGGTTCGGCATCTTCGAGGGCGGCGTGGCCTCGGCGAAGGATCCGAAGTACACGGTGGTGCCGCAGCGGGAGCGCCTCGAGCGGCGCCGCGCCGCCGAGGGCTGACGCCCTCCCGCGCACGCCCGCCGGGCCTGTGGTTCACTGCTGCGTGGAGGCGTTCAGGCGGCTGGTGCCCCTCCCGGTCTTCAAAACCGGTGTGGTCCGGGATCCGGGCCAGGCGGGTTCGATTCCCGTCCGTCTCCGCCACGCTGCGGAAGTGAGGACCATGGGGGACGTCGCGGCCGATCCGCGCCGGCGGGTGCCGCGCACCGACGCGCTGCTCGCCGACCCCCGGCTGGTCGCCGCGGCGGGCACCCTGGGGCGGGAGCGGGTCAAGGCCGCCGTCCACCGCGCCCAGGAGCGCGCCCGCCGGGGCGAGATCACCCCCGAGGCGGTACGCGACGCCGCGCTGGCCGGCCTGCCCGCGCCGGCGCCCCGGGCGGTGCTCAACGCCACCGGGGTGGTGCTGCACACCAACCTGGGTCGCGCCGCGCTGTCGCCCGCCGCCGTCGCGGCGGTCGTCGCCGCCACCGGGCACACCGACGTCGAGCTGGACCTGCGCACCGGGCGGCGGGCCCGGCGGGGACGCGACGCCCTCGACGCCCTCGCGGCGGCGGTGCCCGACGCGGGCGCGGTGCACGTGGTCAACAACGGCGCCGCCGCGCTGGTGCTCGCCGCCACCGCGCTGGCCGCCGACGCCGAGATCGTCGTCAGCCGGGGCGAGCTGGTGGAGATCGGCGACGGGTTCCGCCTGCCCGACCTGCTGGAGAGCACCGGTGCCCGGCTGCGCGAGGTCGGCACCACCAACCGCAGCACGCTCGACGACTACGCCGCCGCGGTCGGTCCCCGTACCGGCTTCGTGCTCAAGGTGCACCCGTCGAACTTCCAGGTCACCGGCTTCACCTCCGCCGTGCCGGTGCGGCGGCTGGCCACCCTCGGCGTGCCCGTGGTCGCCGACATCGGCTCCGGGCTGCTCGCGCCCGATCCGCTGCTGCCCGCCGAGCCGGACGCCGCCAGCACCCTGCGGGCCGGGGCGGCGCTGGTCACCGCCAGCGGCGACAAGCTGCTCGGCGGACCGCAGGCCGGGCTGCTGCTGGGTGCCGCCGACCTCGTCGAACGGCTGCGCCGACACCCCCTCGCCCGGGCGTTGCGGGTGGACAAGCTGACCCTCGCCGCGCTCGCCGCCACCCTCGGCGACCCGGCCACCCCCACCCGGGCCGCGCTGCACGCCGACCCGGGCGCGCTGCGGGCGCGCACCGAGCGGCTGCGCGACGCGCTCGCCGCCGACGGGTGCGAGGCGCAGGTGGTGCCCGCCGGGGCGGTCGTCGGCGGCGGTGGAGCCCCCGGCGTCGAGCTGGCCTCGTGGGCGCTCAGCCTGCCCGAGCGGTACGCGTCTCCGCTGCGCGTCGGGGACCCGCCGGTGCTGGGCCGGGTGGTACGCGGGCGGCTGCTGCTGGACCTGCGCTGCGTACCCGCCGACGCCGACGCGGCGCTGTGCGCCGCCGTGCTGCGGGTGCCCGGGGCGGGCTGAGGCGTGTTCGTGATGGCCACCGCCGGGCACGTCGACCACGGCAAGTCGACCCTGATCCGGGCGCTGACCGGGATGGAACCCGACCGGTGGGCCGAGGAACGCCGCCGGGGCATGACCATCGACCTCGGCTTCGCCTGGAGCACGCTGCCCTCGGGCGGGACGGTCGCGTTCGTCGACGTGCCGGGGCACGAGCGGTTCGTGCCGAACATGCTCGCCGGCGTCGGCCCGGTGCCCGCCGCGCTGGTCGTCGTCGCCGCCGACGAGGGCTGGATGCCGCAGTCGGCCGAGCACCTGGCGGCACTGGACGCGCTCGGGGTGTCGTACGGCCTGCTGGTGGTGACCCGCGCGGACCTGGCGGATCCGGGGCCGGCGACGACCCGCGCCCGGGCGGAGCTGGCCGCCACCTCCCTGGGCGTGGTCGACGCGGTCGCCGTCAGCGCCGTGACCGGCGCCGGCCTGCCGCAACTGCGTGCGGCGCTGGACCGGCTCGCCGCCCGGCTGCCCGCCCCACGGGCCGAGGCCCCCGTGCGGCTGTGGGTGGACCGCGCCTTCACCGTGCGCGGCGCCGGCACCGTGGTGACCGGCACCCTCGGCGCCGGCCGGCTGCGGGTGGGCGACGAACTGGAGCTGGCCGGCAGCGCGGAGCCGGTGCGGGTACGCGGCCTGCACTCCCTCGGCGTGCCCCGGCCCGAGGTCGACCCGGTCGCCCGGGTGGCGGTGAACCTGCGCGGCACGCCCCGGGACCGGCTGGGGCGCGGCGACGCGCTGCTCACCCCGGGCCGGTTCCACCGCACGGATTTGCTGGACGTCCGGCTGGCCGGCGACCCGACCGGGCAACTGCCGGCCACCCTCACCCTGCACATCGGCGCGGCGGCGGTGCCGGCCCGGGTCCGGCCGCTCGGCCCGGACACGGCCCGGCTGCGGCTGGCCCGGCCGCTGCCGCTGCTGGTCGGGGACCGGGCGCTGCTGCGTGACCCGGGTCGGCACCACGTCGCCGGCGGGGTGACCGTGCTGGACGTGGCGCCGCCGCCGCTGAACCGCCGGGGCGCGGCGGTCGCCCGCGCGGCCGTGCTGGCGACGGTGGACGGCCGCCCCGACCTGGCCGGCGAGCTGCGCCGGCGGCGGCTGGCGCGGGCCGCCGACCTGATCCGCACCGGCGTCGAGGTCACCGGCCGGCCGGTCGCCGGCGACTGGCTGGCCGACCCGGAACACTGGCGGGGCCTCGGCGCCCGGCTGGTCGAGGAGGTCGCCCGGCACGCCCGGGAGCACCCGCTGGAGCCGGGCGCGCCGATCGAGTTGCTGCGGCAGCGCCTCGACCTGCCCGAGCGGGCGCTCGTCGAGGCGCTGGTCCGGCCGCCGCTGCGGCTGCGCGCCGGCCGGGTCACCGCGTCGCCGGTCGACGCGCTGCCGGAACCGGTGGCCCGGGCCGTGGCCCGGGTCCGCGCCGAGTACGCCGACCGCCCGTTCCGCGCCCCCGAGGCCGAGCACCTCGCCGACCTGGGGCTGGGTCCCCGGGAGATCGGCGCGGCCGTACGGGCGGGGGCGCTGCTGCGGCTCGCCGAGAACGTGGTGCTGCTGCCCGGCGCGGCCGAGGACGCCGTGCGGGTGCTGGCCGGGCTGCCCCAGCCGTTCACGCTCAGCGCCGCGCGGCGGGCGTTGGACACCACCCGCCGGGTCGCGGTGCCGCTGCTGGAGCTGCTGGACCGCCGCGGCGTCACCCGGCGGCTGCCCGACGACGCGCGGGTCGTGGTGACCGCCGGGTCGTGAAGCCGCCCCGGCGGGGCCGGTGGTCGCCTAGCGTGGCGCCATGGACCCTTCCGCGGTCTGGCGGGACAGGCAGCACAAATGGCGGATCGAGGCGTACCGGGCGCCGGACCTGCGTTTCGCGATCTTCGCCACCAACGGCACCACCGAGTCCGCGCCGCTGTGGCTGTTCGGGATGTCGGCGCTGGCCCGGTGGCTGATGACGCACAAGATCTCCCTCGACGACCTGGAGGTCGACTGACATGGGGGCGCAGCTCGGTCAGCTGGCGTTGGTGGCGGTGCTGGTGCTGGTCAACGCGGCCCTGTCGGGCAGCGAGATGGCGTTGGTGACGCTGCGCGAGGGGCAGGTGCGGCAGTTGGGCCGGCGCAGCCGGTCGGGAAAGCGGCTGGCCCGGCTGGTCCGCGACCCCAACCGGTACCTGGCGACCATCCAGCTCGGCATCACCCTCGCCGGGTTCCTCGCCTCCGCCGCCGCCGCGATCTCCCTGGCCGAGCCGCTGGTGGGGCCGCTGGGTTTCCTGGGCGGGGCCGCGCGCGGCGTCGCGGTCGTCCTGGTCACCGTGCTGCTGACGTTCGTCACGCTGGTCGTCGGCGAGCTGGCCCCCAAACGGCTGGCGATGCAGCGCGCGGAACGCTGGGGGCTGGTCAGCGCCGGCCCGCTGGACCTGCTGGCCCGGCTGTCCCGGCCGGCGGTCTGGCTGCTCAGCAAGGCCACCGACGTGGTGGTGCGGCTCGCGGGCGGGGACCCGCGCGCCAGCCGGACGGAGATGACCGAGGACGAGCTGCGGGAGATCCTGGTCAGCCAGCGGGGCCTGTCCGCGCAGCAGCGGGAGATCCTCACCGGCGCGTTCGACATCGCCGGCCGGACGCTGCGGGACATCCTGGTGCCCCGGCTGGACGTGACGGTGCTCCCCGCGACGCTGCCCGCCGCCGACGGGTTGCGCCGGCTCGCCGCCGCCGGCCGTTCCCGCGCCCCGGTCGTCGGGCCGGGTGGGCTCGACGAGGTGCGGGGCGTGGTGCACATCCGCGAACTCGTCGGGGCGGACGTGACGACGGTCGCCGACCGGGCCCGTCCGCCGCTGCTGCTGCCCGGCACCCTGCCCGTCTCCGACGCGCTGCGCGAGCTGCGGCTGTGCCACCAGCAGCTCGCCCTCGTCGTCGACGAGCACGGCGGGGTCGACGGCATGATCACCATGGAGGACCTGCTGGCGGAGGTCGTCGGGGAGCTGTACGACGAGACCGACCGGGACGTGACCGGGGTGACCCGGGAACCGGACGGCTCGCTGCTGGTGCCCGGGGACTTCCCGCTGCACGACCTGGCCGACGTCGGCGTGCACCTGCACTTCCAGCCGTCGCGGGAGTACACGACGGTGGCCGGGCTGGTCCTGGCCGGACTGCGGCACCTGCCGACCGGACCGGGGGAGACCGTGCACCTGCCGGGCCTGACGGTCGAGGTGGTGGAGGTGTCCGGCCGCACGATCCGCCGGGTCCGGCTGCGCAGCTTTCCCGCCGGCCCCGACCCGGTTGGGTGACGGCGGGCCGAACCACCACGAACGGCGCGGGGCCGGACGTACCGTCCGGTACGTGAAGGACCGAGGGATGCGGACGTTCGTCACCGTGCTGGCCGGGCTCGCGGTGATCTACTTCGGCACCACCGGCCGCAGCGAGGAGGACGGCCGCGGCGTGTCGGGCGGGCTCGTCGTGCTCGCGCTGCTGGCGGCGCTGCTGGTGTGGCACCTGACGAAGCCGGGCGACAAGACGGTCAAGTAGACCGGTCAGGTGGCGGCGGCGCGGGTTATCTCACCGGCGGACTCCTCGCCGAGGGCCACCCGAACCAGCGCCGAGGCGAGCCGGCCGAAGTCGGCCGGGTCGACCAGCCCGGCCAGCCGCTCCGCCGAGCCGGGCAGGCCGAGGCGTTTGGCGCCGGCCAGGGCGCGCCGGTCGGCGTACGGGCGCAGGTCGGCCCAGGCCACCTGCGCCTCGCGCAGGAAGATGTCGGCGCCGGTGGGGCCGATGCCGGGGAACTCCGTCAGCAGCCGGCGCAGCCCGGCCGGTTCACCGCCGGCGTCGCGGTGCAGCCGGCGCAGGTCGCCCCGCCAGCGGTCCAGGCACAGCCGGGCGCCGGTGCCGAGCATCGTCGAGGTCCGCTCGTCGTAGCGGCGGTAGTGGCCCCGGCCCAGCGCGTCGACCCGGTCCTGCCAGCTCGCCGCCTCCATCGCCTGCGGGGTCCGGTAGCCGGCGACGAAGAGCTCCCGGGCGGCCGCCACGGCCACCCCCGCCCGGATCCGGGTGCTCAGCAGGGTGGCGAGCACCAGCAGCTGGTAGAGCGGGGCGGGCCGGTCGGCGAGCGTGATGCCCGCCTCCTCGGCGTACGTGCGGCCCCGCCGGTCCAGCAGGACCCGCGCCACCTTCCGGTCGTCGCCCATCCTCGGGGTGTACCCGCCCTGCGCCCGGCCACCCCTGCGTGCGTGCTTCCCGGCGGGTATGCGGCCGGGACGGGCGGGTAACCGACGTCGGACACGGTCGGACCCCGGAAGGAGAGACCCAGTGGTGAACCCGCAGCAGGAGGAGTTCCGCCGCAACAACAAGGGCGCCACCAGCCAGGACAGCAAGGGCCCGCGCCCGACCGGGCACCCGCTCAACCGCGGCTCGTCGCACGGCGACGAGGGGCGGCCGGTGCCGCGGGGGCAGGTGTCCCCGTACGGCCCGGCCACGGAGCCCGTCGCCGACGACGAGAGCGCCGGGGGCTAACAGCCCCGGCCCGGGGCGGTCGGCCGCAGCCGGTTCCAGGTGGCTGCGGCCGCCACGCCGTACGCGAGGTGCGGCACGAGGTCCGCCAGCCAGTCCGACCGGCGCCACGTGCGCGGATCGGTCACCCCCAGCACGGTCATCGACCCGTCGGACATCGTCATCACGGCACCGCCGAGCACCCCGGCGGCCAGCGGCAGCGGCATCCGGCGGCCCCGGGTGAGCAGGGCGTACCCGATGCCCGCCGCCACGCCGATCCCGTAGCCGAGCAGGGGCCCGAGGCCCGAGCGGCGGTTCGCCGCCCGGTCCTCGGGCCCCAGGTCCACGTGCGCCACCTGGGCCACCCGCCCGGCGCTCTCCTCCGGGGTGCTGCTCGCCGGCCGCGCCCGCAGCACCATGTCGAGGTAGGTGACCACGTTCAGGGCGGTGCTGCCGACCGCGCCGGCGATCGCCCCGTCGGCCAGGTGCGTCGCCTTCACTTCGGGTCGCCCGGTTCGCGCTCGCCCTTGGGGCCGTAGACCCGCTCGCCGCGGACGACCCCCCGCTGCCCCCGGTCGGACTGCAGGATCCGGTTGGCCACGTCGTTGGCCTTGTCGTCCGGCACCCGCCGTCCCGAATCGTCGATCGCGTTCCGGATGCGCGCCCGCTGCTTGTC
This sequence comes from Micromonospora sp. LOL_025, assembly GCF_048060285.1. NCBI lineage: Bacteria > Bacillati > Actinomycetota > Actinomycetes > Micromonosporales > Micromonosporaceae > Micromonospora > Micromonospora sp. LOL_025. The sequence continues at coordinate 7,638 of NZ_JBHMIR010000016.1, forward strand.
GTACGCGTTGCTGCCCGGCCGTGGTCCTGGCATCACTGCCTCCTCCGGTCGTCGTCGCCGTTGGCGTACCGCGGTCGTCTACCCGCCTGCGCGGGCACCAACCCCGCGACCGGTTCGCCGCACGGTCGCCGTGCGCCGGGGTGGCTGGTCGGCCGACGGCTGTCGCTACTGCCCGTTGGTCGTCTCGACGCGGGCGATGAGCTGCTTGAGTCGCGCGATCTCGTTGGCGAGCGCGGTGGTGCCGGCGGCGGTGAGGGTGATCCAGGTGCGGCCGCGCCGGCCCTCGTAGCCCTTCTCGACCTCGATCAGGCCGGCCGATTCCAGCACGCTGAGGTGCTTGGAGAGGTTGCCGGCGGTCAGCTCGAGGTGGGTGCGAAGGTAGCCGAACTCGACCCGGTGGGCCTCGTGAGCGATGGTCAGGATGCCCAGCCGTGCCCGCTGGTGCACCACCTCGTCCAGCCCGGTGACCGGGTGCCCGGCATCCGGGTCCGGGATGCCGGGCGCGGCTGTCACCGCTGCCGCCTGCGGGCCGCCGTGAAGAACCCGAACGCGCCGAGCAGCAGCACCGCGCCGCTGATGGCTTGCGGCACCGCGAATCGGGCCTGAAGTCCCCAGCCTGCCAGTCCCCAGCCCTCGTTCATCGGCAGTACCAGCAGCACCAGAGCCAGGTAGACGAGGGTGAACAGCAGCAGCCCGATGTTGCGCTCGATCCGGGCCAGCACCACCAGCGCGATACCGATCATGCTCCAGGGTGAGAACAGCCGGTCCAGCACCAGCCACCAGTACGAGAGTCGCTGCATCGACTCCGGGTGGCTCGGAAAATACAGGGCCGCGGCTACCCACGCGGCGGTGAACACGACGGTCGTCGCGGCGCCGGCGATCACGTACGGCAACACCCGGGCGCCCAGCCCGCGTGCCCGGGCAGCCCGCACGTAGGAGACGGCGATCGCCGCGTAGGCGAGCAGGAGCGCCGGCGGCCAGTAGTACAGCACGCCCCGCCGGGCGAATTCGCAGCTGGTGTCGGGGTGACAGTGCACCGTCATGCCGAGCCGGTCGAACGGGATCCCGACGAACGTCACTCCGGCCAGCACGAGCAGCGCGACCCAGGTCATCCGTTGGTCGAGACGTACCCGGTGCGCCAGGGAGCGAACCTCGGACAACAGCCGGCGGGGATCGCCGCCGGCAAGAATCGGCTCAGTAGTCATGCCAAGAGGTTTCCACAGCAAACCTCTCGGCGCTAGTGGCTGCGCCCGTTCAGCGGGGCGCGCGGATCACCGCGACCGGGCAGTCGGCGTGGTGCAGCAGCGACTGGCTCACCGAGCCCAGCAGCAGCCCGGTCAGCTCCCCGCGCCCCTGCCGGCCGACCACCAGCAGCTGGGCCCGACGGGACGCCTCCGCGAGCACCGTGGTGGGGCGGCCCCGGGTGGTCTCCCGGCTGACCGGCACGTCCGGCCACCGCTGGGTGAGCCCCGCCAGCGACTCGGCGACCACCCGCTCCTCCTCGGAGCGCAGTTCGGTGTCGTCGTACACCAGTGGTCGCATGTCCCCGGGGCCGGTGGAGGTCGGATGCCGGTAGGCGTGCACCGCGACCAGCGCCGCGCCGCGCGCCGACGCCTCCTCGACGGCGAACTCCGCGGCGAGGCGGGCCGTCTCGGAGCCGTCCACGCCGACGACCACGGGCCCCTCGGGGTGGTCGGTGCCCCGGGCGACCAGCACGGGACAGTCGGCGTACGCGGCGACCTGCACCGCGACGGACCCGACCACCAGGGCGGAGAAGCCGCCGAGCCCCCGGTCGCCGAGCACGATCATCGCGGCGGCCGGCGACTCGCCGAGCAGCACCGCGGCGGCCTCGCCGTCGATGATCTCGCCGGAGATCCGCAGCCCGGGCACCGCCGACTCGGCCTCGTCCGTGGCGGCGGCGACGACCTGCTCCGCCTGGTGCCGCAGGCCAGCGCCGGGCGGGCCGGCGGCGGGGGCGTCGACCGGCACGCGCAGCAGGGGCCAGATGAAGGCGTGCACGATCCGCAGCGGCCGGTGCCGGCGGGCCGCCTCTACGGCGGCCAGCCGCACGCCGCGCAGCGCCGAGTCCGAGCCGTCCACGCCGACGACCACCGCCGCGCCGTTCGCCGAGTTCACCGCCCACCTCCCGCCGGTTCCCGGCCAGTATCGCGGCCGGGAACCTGTCGGCGGGCCGATACCGCGCAGGCCGACCGGTGGGTACGCTGTCCACGCCCACCGGGGAGGGAGCGTCGTCGATGGTTGAGCCGGACCAGCCGAGCACCGCGCGGATGATCGATTTCTGGCTCGGCGGGGAGCACCACTACCCGGTCGACGTGGCGGCCGCCCGCGACTTCGAGCAGGCGTACGGGCCGTGCGCGCCGGTCTTCCGCGAGCTGCGCGCCTTTCTCGGCCGGGCGGTGCGGGCGATGGTTGCGCGCGGGGTGGACAGCTTCCTCGTCTTCGGCGCCGGGGTGCCCACGATGGGCAACGTGCACGAGGTCGCCCCGGAGGCCACCGTTCTCTACACCGACGTCGACCCGGTCACCATCCGCCTCGGCCAGCGCCTGCTGACCGGCAGCGACCGGGCCGGCTACGGCTACGGCGACGCGACCGACATCGGCACGGTCGACCGCGCCCAGCTGCACCGGTTCGTGCCGGGGTGGGGGAGGAGACCGGTCGGGGTGGTCTTCCTCGGTCTGGCCGCGTTCCTCGACGACGAGACGCTGGCCCGCACCCTCGACGAGCTCTACGAGGCCACCGCGCCGGGCAGCCTGCTCGCCGTCGACTTCGACACGGAGGAACTGGCCGGCTTCCCGGAGGCCCTCGCGATGATGGGCCCGGCGTTCCGGATGCGCCCGCCGGCCGCGTTCGTGCCGCTGCTGGGCCGCTGGACGCCCACCGAGGACGGCATCGTCCCGATCGCCCGGTGGCGTCCGGACGGCCCGCCGGCCCAGCTGCCCGACGCGTTCCACGGCGGGCTCGCCGTCCGCTCGCCGGCCTGACCGACGCCACCGCGCCACCCGGCCGGCACCCGGCCGACGCCCGAGCCCCGGCCGCTGCCGCGGCTATCCGGCTGCCTCTCCTGGGCACCACCCGGTTGCCGCCGCAGCCCCGGTCGCCGTGCCGGGATCGCCCGAGGCGACGTGGGCCCCCGCGCCGTGGGTCCGTCCGCGCCCGGAGTACGGCGGCCGGCCCCTGCCGTGCGCCCGCCCGCCCGGAGGACGGGGGAGGGGCCTCCGTATGATGCTTGCCCTACGGCAAGCTTCCGGAGGATGATCATGTTGGAGGCACCGGGCCAGGTCTCGCGTGCGCTTCGTGCGGCCCCGCCCGACCAGGTGGTGGAGGCGGCGGACCGGGCCATCCGGTCCGTCCTGGGCGCCTCGCGTACGGACGTGTTCATCGCGGACTACCGGATCAGCGGGCTCTGGCCGGTGCTCGACGCGGACCTCTCCGACGGCGGCTTCCTCGCCTGTCACGACGTGGCGCAGCGCTGCTTCAGCAGCCAGCAGCCGATGACCGACGCCGACGAGGAGGGCCGGTGCCGGCTCTACCTGCCGCTGTCGGTGTGGGGGGAGCGGCTGGGCGTGCTCCTGGTCGAGCTGCCCGGTCCGCCCGACCCGGACGTCGTCGAACGGGCCGCGGACATCGCCGGTGAGTTGGCGGTCGTGCTGCGCGCGGCGGACCGGGAGACCGACCGGTACCGCCGGGTCCGCCGGCGGGAGCGGCTCAGCATGGCGGCCGAGATGCAGTGGGAACTGTTGCCGGGTCGCGGCGTGAGCCACGCGGCGTTCGAGCTCGCCGGCCAGCTTGAGCCGGCGTACACGGTCGGCGGGGACCACTTCGACTGGTCCGTGGACGACGACCGGCTCACCGTGACGGTGCTCAACGGCGCCGGCATCGGGCTGGCGGCGGCGCTGCTGACCGCCGTCACCGTGAACGCGCTGCGTAACGCCCGGCGCTCCGGAGGCAGCCTCGTCGAGCAGGCCGAGTTGGCCTCCGACACGGTCTTCTACCAGCACCGCGGTCGCCGGTACGTGGCCACGCTGCTGCTCGAGCTGGACACCGTCACGGGCCGGGTGCGGGCGGTGGACGCCGGCTCCCCGCACCTGCTGCGGGTACGCGGCGGCACGGTGACGCCCATCCATCTGGAGCAGCAGCTGCCGCTGGGCATGTTCGCCGAGGCCCGCTACGACGTCCAGGAGTTCGAGCTGGAACCGGGGGACCGGCTCTTCGTGGTCAGCGACGGGGTGTGGGCCGCCGACCCCGGTGACCGCGGGGCCTACGGCGAGCGGATGATGGCGCGGGCGATGCGGTCCACACGGTTGCAACCGCCGGCGGAAGCGGTTGGTACGGTGATGCGCGAACTGCACGCCTGGCACGCGGACGCCGACCTGCGCGACGACGCGGTCGTCGTCTGCCTGGACTGGCGTGGTTTTGCCGGGCGGGGCGACGGGTGAGAGCCGTCGTCGCACCGGCAGGACACGAGCGGGACGATCGCAGGGGACACCGGGTGGAGCGACCTCCGAATCTCGCCGCGGCGATCGACGCCGCCGCCGAGGCGCTCGTCGGTGTGCTCGATTCGGCGGTGTCCCGGCACCAGATGGCCGTCTCCCCGACGCAGCTGCGCGTGCTGTCGCTGATCAGCAGCCGGCCGGAGACCAACGTCAACGGCCTGGCCGAGTTGTTGGACGTCGTGCCGTCCTCGGCGAGCCGGCTCTGCGACCGGTTGGAGGCCACCGGGCTGCTGCGCCGGGTGCCCGATCCCCGCGACCGGCGGGAGGTGCGGCTGATGCCGACGGCCGCCGCCGAGACGCTGCTACGCGAGCTGCAGGAGCGCCGGCACCGGGCGGTGCAGGCCGTGCTGGACCGGATGCCCGGTCGGGCGCAGCACGAGCTGCTGCTGGCGTTGGTGGCCTTCGAGCGCGCGGCGACCGCAGTCGCGAGCGAGTCGCCTGTCGACCGGGCCCGCACCGCCTGACGGACCGCCCCTTTCCGCTTCTCCACTAGTGTCCTAGGATGCCTTACGGGTGGTGACGCACCACACGCGACGGCACCGCCGCGGCCGGAGGCGTACGCCTGAGGCCGAAGCGGGCACCGAGGGCCCGATATAGTGGCAGCGCAACCGGCCCGTGATCGTGACGATCGCGGGCCGATGTCAGGCGAAGGTCCCGCACGGGGGCCGCAGGGGACGCCGGCGGCAGCCGGCCCGACAGCGCCCACGTTCTCCGCGCCGCCGGTCCTCGGCCGGGCGGCGGAGCGTGCCGCGGAGGAGGTTCGGTGTCGCGTCCGCCGGCTCGGGAAGAGCACCCGGGGGCCACCGCCGGCACGAGCGGATCGGCCGTGGGCGACCGGATCCTCACGCTGCCGAACGTCATCAGCTTCATCCGGTTGCTCGGCGTACCGCTCTTCCTCTACCTGCTGCTCGTCGCGCACGCCGACGTCGCGGCGGTCGTGGTGCTGGCCATCGGCGGCACCACGGACTGGGTGGACGGTTGGGTGGCGCGCCGGATGCGGCAGGTCAGCCGGCTGGGGGAGCTGCTCGACCCGCTCGCCGACCGGCTCTACATCCTCGCCACGCTGCTCGGCTTCACCGCGCGCGACGTGGTGCCCTGGCAGTTCACCGCGGCGCTGCTGGCCCGGGAGCTGCTCCTGCTCGGCTCGCTGGCGGTGCTGCGTCGGCACGGGTACGGCCCGCCGCCGGTGCACTACGTCGGCAAGACCGCGACCTTCCTGCTGCTGGCCGCCTTCCCGGTCCTGCTGCTCGCCGCGGCGGTGCCGGGCGCCGCGACCGTGGCCGGGGCGATCGGCTGGGGCCTGTCCTGGTGGGGCCTGGTGCTCTACTGGGTGGCCGGCGCGCTCTACGTCGTGCAGGCCGGCCGGCTGGTCAGGGCGGTTCGGGCCGGGGGAGCGCCGGCATGACGGGCGCGCCGGGCGACGGTCGGGGACGCGGCGACCGGGTGTACGCCCCGGACTTCCTCACCGAACTGTTCCGCAACCCGCTGGATCCCGGGTACGCCGACGCGGCGGCCCGGCGTCGGGAGCGGCAGACGCCGTCGCCAAGGTGGCGGCGCTGGTCGGCGCGCTCCGTGACGCTGGTGGTGGCGCTGCTGCTGGGTTTCCTGTTCGCGGTGGCGTACCGGCAGACGTTGGAGGCCGAGCCGGGGCGCAGCCAGGCTCGGTCCGGCCTGGTCGAGCAGATCAAGCAGCGGGAGACCGAGACGGACCGGTTGTCGGTGCGGGCCGACGAGCTGCGGGCGGAGGTGGCGCGGCAGCGGGCGGCGGCGCTGGGCGGCTCGGAGGCGGCGCGGTTGCACCAGCTGGAGGCGGGCACCGGCCTGGGGCGGGTGCGCGGTGACGGCGTGGTGGTGCGCCTGGCGGACGCGCCGCAGAACCAGGACGCGGTGACCGGCGCGGACGTGGGGCCGTCCCGGGTGATCTACAGCGATCTGCAGGGTGTGGCCAACGACCTGTGGGCGGCGGGGGCGGAGGCGATCGCGATCAACGGTCAGCGGTTGACGGCGATGTCGACGATCCGCTCGGCGGGACAGGCGATCCTGGTGGACTTCCGGCCGGTGACGGGGCCGTACGAGGTGTCGGCGATCGGTCCGGGGTCGATGCGCGACCGGTACGAGGACAGCCGCAGCGCGTTGACGATGCGGAAGGTGGCTGAGGACACGGGGTTGTCGTTCGGGGTGCGTGAGGCGGAGGACCTCACCCTGCCGGCGGCTCCGGACCCGCGGCTACGCTACGCGCAGCCCTCGGTGAGCCCGTCGCCGTCGCCGTCGGGGGCGGACCGTTCCGTCAGTCCTGGGCCGACCGGTTCGAGGACGTCTCCCAGCCCCTCCGGAGGTGGTCGATGATCGCGGTGCTGGCGTTGCTCGCCGGTGTGGTCCTCGGGGTGTGGCTCGACCCCACGGTGCCCACGGCGTTGCAGCCGTACCTGCCGATCGCGGTGGTGGCCGCGTTGGACGCGGTGTTCGGCGGGGTGCGGGCGAAGCTCGACCGGATCTTCGACGACAAGCAGTTCGTGGTGTCGTTCATTTCGAACGTGCTGGTGGCGGGTCTGATCGTGTATCTGGGTGACCAGTTGGGGGTGGGCGGTCAGCTGTCCACCGGCGTGGTGGTCGTGCTCGGGGTGCGGATCTTCGGAAACGTGGCGGCGATCCGTCGGCACCTGTTCCGGGCGTAGGTTGGTGGCGATGAGCAGCGACGAGCACACCGAGACGGGCACGGGTTGGCCGCAGCCGGCGGGTCCGGGGCGGCCGTCGGGTCCGGCGGGGGAGCCCGATCCGCGGCCGGACGCGCCGGATCCGGACGAGTTGAGCCCGTTGGCGCCGGAGCGGTCGGCGTCGCCGGTGGAGCCGCCCGTGCAGGAGCCTGCGGTGGTGGAGCCCGACGAGGGCGCGACGGTGGATCTGAGCCGGGCCGCCGAGGCGGGTGTGGTCGCGCCGGCGGTGTCCGGGGGTGGCGGGGCGCCGCGGCGGCGGGTGAGTTCGGCCGGGGTGATGATCGCGGCGCTGCTGGCGTTGCTGGGGTTCACCCTGGTGGTGCAGTTCAAGTCGACGTCGACGGATCCGACGGTGGCGGCGACGCGGCAGGAGGACCTGGTGCGGATCCTGTACGACCTGAACTCGCGGGAGGTCCGGCTGCGGCAGGACATCGCGACGCTGGAGGAGAGTCAGCGGCAGTTGCGTTCGGGTCAGCAGGGGCGGCAGGCGGCGTTGGAGGAGGCGACGCGGCGGGCCGACGAGTTGGGGATCCTGGCGGGGACGTTGCCGGCGACGGGGCCGGGGTTGTCGGTGCGGTTCGGGGCGGGTGAGAAGCCGATCTCGGCGTCGCGGGTGTTGGACGCGGTGCAGGAGTTGCGGGGCGCGGGCGCGGAGGCGATGCAGATCTCCGGTGGTGACCGGGCGACGGTGCGGATCATCGCGTCGACGTTCTTCCTGGACGGGGAGGGCGGGTCGTTGGTGGTGGACGGGCGTCGGTTGACGGGTCCGTTCACGATCACGGTGATCGGCGATCCGGCGACGATGCGTACGGCCTTGAACATTCCCGGCGGGGTGGTGGCGTCGGTGACGGGTGACGGCGGTAAGTTGATCGTTGAGGATCGTGAGGCTGCCGAGGTTTCGGCGCTGCACGCGCCGATCAAGCTGGAACACGCCCGTCCGGTCTCCTGACCGGCGCGGCTCGCACCGGGTTTCCGGTGCGCCGATGGATGAAGGACGCGTCTGGTGATTCCTGAGGATCTGCGGTATACCGCCGAGCACGAGTGGGTGGCGGGTGGCGGCGGCGGCACTGTCCGGGTCGGCATCACGCACTTCGCGCAGGACGCCCTGGGTGACATCGTGTACGTCCAGCTGCCTGATGCCGGTGCGGTGGTGGCGGCCGGTGAGTCGTTGGGTGAGATCGAGTCGACGAAGAGCGTGTCGGAGATCTACGCCCCGCTGAGCGGTACGGTGGCGGCGCGCAACGAGGCGCTCGGCGACACCCCTGAGGTGATCAACACCGATCCGTACGGTGCGGGTTGGTTGCTGGAGATCACCCCGGACGATCCGGCGGCGGTCGACGGCCTGCTGTCCGCGGACGCGTATCGTGAGCTCACCGAGAGCTGAGTGTGTCCCCTCCGGGCGTGGCGGGTGTTCCGCGCGTCCGGTTGCCCTGCATTTCGGCGCTGGCTAGGCTCGCCCAGTCGACCGAGAACCAATAGTTCAGCGTTGCGGAATTGCCTTTCCGGGCACGGGGAGCCAGCCGCCGGGTGTTGGAGTGCCCGGCGGCCAGACCCGCCATTACCCGACGCCGACCGAACAGATCCGTGAGGTGGTCCCATGACGCGCCCAGACGACGAGTTCCCCCCACTCGACGTCACTTCGACGCTCAATCTCGGCTCGCTCGACGAAGTGCTGGAGGGGCCGGACACCGATGTGGTGCCGAGCCGGATGTCCGGTTCGTTGCCGCCGGGTATGGCGCTGCTGGTGGTTCGCCGGGGTCCGAATGCGGGTGCCCGGTTCCTGTTGGATCACGACGTGACGACCAGCGGCCGTCACCCGGACAGCGACATCTTCCTCGACGACGTGACGGTGTCGCGGCGGCACGCCGAGTTCCACCGCGACGGTGGGACGTTCACGGTGCGGGACGTGGGAAGCCTGAACGGCACGTATGTGAACCGGGAGCGGGTCGAGGCGGCCACGTTGAGCAATGGTGACGAGGTGCAGATCGGCAAGTTCCGGGTGGTGTTCATCGCCGGTCCGCGTCCCGAGGAGGGGGCCGGCCGGGGGTGAACGAGCCTGCGGCCTCCACGCCGCCCGAGGCGGCCCGCGCCCGTCCGCTGATGAGCATCGGCGAGGTGCTGGGTCAGCTGCGGGTCGATTTCCCGGACGTGACCATTTCGAAGTTGCGGTTTCTCGAGGCCGAGGGTCTGGTGGAGCCGCAGCGGACGGCGGCGGGTTACCGGAAGTACAGCTGGGACGATGTGGCGCGGTTGCGGTTCGTGCTGACCGCGCAGCGGGACCAGTATCTGCCTTTGCGGGTGATCCGTGACCAGTTGGCGCAGTGGGACGCGTCCGGGGAGTCGCCGGGTCGGCAGCGGCCGACGTTGGTGGCGGTGGGTCCGGACGGTGAGGTTCCGGGGCGGGTGCCGGAGGAGCCGGCCGGGTCGCCGCAGGTGCGGCTCGGCCGGTTGGATCTGGTGGCGCGTAGCGGGATCGACGAGTCGACGCTGGGCGAGTTGGAGCGCCTCGGTGTGGTGGTGTCGGATCCGCCGGGTTGGTACGACGACGATGCGTTGATCATCGCGAAGGCGGTGGCGGGTCTGGCGGCGTACGGGTTGGAGCCGCGGCATCTGCGGGCGTTCCGGACGGCGGCGGATCGGGAGGTTGGTCTGTTCGCGCAGTTGGTGGCGCCGTTGGCGCGGCAGAGTGATCCGGCGGCGCGGGCGCGGGCTGCGGAGACGGCGCGGGAGTTGGTGGCGCTGTCGCAGCAGTTGCATGCGGCGTTGGTGCGGGTGGGGTTGCGGTCGACGTTGGGTCGGTGATCTGGCGGGGGCCGTGCGGAAAGATCTTCCCCGGGAAGCGTGTCGTAGGCTTGCCGGGGTAACCCCTTTCTGGCGCGGGCGTGTGCGGGTAGCGCATGGGACGGCCGTGTCGCGGTCCGTGTACCGTGCAGGGAAGGGCGCGGTGCGGCGTAGGTGACAACGACACGGAGGCGGCGGTGCGCGAGCTGAGCGTGGTCGGAGTTCGGGTGGAGCTGCCGAGCAACCAGCCGATCGTCCTGCTCAGGGAGGTCGAGGGGGACCGCTATCTGCCGATCTGGATCGGTGCGGTCGAGGCGACGGCTATCGCCTATGAGCAGCAGGGGGTCAAGCCGGCCCGGCCGCTGACCCATGATCTTCTGCGGGACGTGTTGGCGGCGTTGAAGGCGCCGTTGCGGGCGGTGGAGATCACCGAGTTGAAGGAGAACGTCTTCTACGCGGATCTGTTGCTCGGGGACGGGGTGCGGGTGTCGGCCCGGCCGAGTGATTCCATCGCGTTGGCGTTGCGGGTCGGTGCGCCGATTCGTTGTGCGGAGGAGGTCCTCAGCGAGGCGGGGATCGTGATCCCGGACGAGCAGGAGGACGAGGTGGAGAAGTTCCGCGAGTTCCTGGACCAGGTGCGTCCGGAGGACTTCGCCGGCTGAGTCCGGTCTTCTGCGGGATGTCACGTTCGGTGATGTCCCGGTGCTGTGGGTGATCTTCGTTGTCGTGTCGCGGCGTGTCGCGGCGGCTCCTGCGGGGCAATTCCTCAAGGCGGCTATAGGGTTGCCGTGTCGAGGGGTGCACGTCCCGGAAACGACGTGTCACCGCACTGGCGGGGAGGTTGTCCGGATGCACGAGCCGCGAGATTCCGATCCGGGTACGGAGCTGGACGAGCCGGGTGTGGCGCCGCCGGGGTGGGCGACCGAGGGTGACGGTGCCGTGGGGTATCGGGGCGTGACGGCCTGCCACGCGGTGGGGATCAGTTACCGGCAGTTGGACTACTGGGCCCGTACGGGGTTGGTGGTGCCGAGTGTGCGTGACGCTTCGGGTTCGGGCACGCAGCGGTTGTATTCGTTCCGGGACTTGGTGGTCCTGAAGGTGGTGAAGCGGCTGCTGGACGCCGGGGTGTCGTTGCAGAACATCCGGAAGGCGATCGAGGCGCTGCGCTCCCGTGGGGCGGAGGACCTGGCGGGCATCACGTTGATCTCCGACGGCACGACCGTGTACGAGTGCCGGTCGCCGGAGGAGGTGGTCGACCTGTTGCAGGGTGGCCAGGGTGTGTTCGGTATCGCGATCGGCGGGGCGTTCAAGGAGATCCAGGGTTCTCTGTCGCATCTGCCGTCGGAGCCGGCGACGTCGGTGGAGCCGCAGGTGGCGGCGGAGCCGGTGGGTGACGAGTTGGCGGCGCGTCGGGCGCGGCGCCGGGCCGGCTGAGAGGTCGCACGATCGTCGTCACGGGTGGACCGCCCTTCTCCCCGGTGACGGTTGCGGATCGCGTCGATGCCCGGTGTGACCGGCACGTACCGGCACACCGGCGACGAGTTGGTGCACGGCGCGAGGTGGCGTGGCGGCAGTCGGCGCGCTGCGTGGGGCGGGTCCGGTGGGCCGGGTTGAGGGTCCGCGACCGCCGTGGGGTGACGACGGTGGCGGGGATCGCGCGGGAGTTGCGCGGCATCTGGCGTCGGCGGACAACGGCGGGCGGATCCAGTCGGTGATGACGGTGTTCGCGCCGGACCGGCCGGGGGTGGGTCCGCGGGCGCGGATTCGGCGCGCACCTGCGTGCCGTGCTCGGGGAGTAGCGCCGTCGCGTCGCCGCCGGGGTCAGCGCCGCTCGACGGCGGCGACGGCGTCGGCGATGGGGGTGTCGCCGCCGACGACTTCCAGGATCGCGCCGGCGGTGTGCGGGTGGTAGAGCAGGGCGACCAGCACCCGGGCGACGTCGCTGCGGGTCACGGCGCCCGAGGGGGCGTGTCGGGCGAGGGTGATCCGCCCGGTGGGCGCGTCGTCGGTGAGCCGGCCGGGTCGCAGGATCGTCCAGTCGAGGTCGCGGCCGGTCAGGTCGTCCTCGGCGGCCTTCTTGGCCCGCAGGTACGCCGCGAACACCTCGTCGGTGCCGGCGGGTGGTGCGTCGTCGACGCCCACCGAGGACACCAGCAGGTAGCGGCGCACGTCGGCGCGTTGCGCGGCGTCGGCGAGCAGGACGGCGCCCGCCCGGTCGACGGTGTCCTTGCGGTCGGCGCCGCTGCCGGGGCCGGCGCCGGCGGCGAAGAGGACGGCGTCGGCGCCCCGCAGGTGCGCGGCGAGTTCGTCGACGCCGACGTGCTCGAGGTCGGCCACGACGGGCTGGGCGCCGGCGGCACGCAGCGCGGCGGCGTGGTCGGGGTTGCGGATCAGGCCGACGGCGGTGTCGCCGCGCCCGGCGAGTTCGCGGTGGGTCAGCTGGGCGATCTTGCCGTGTCCTCCGGCGATGACGACGCGCATACCGCCAACCTAGCCGCCGTCGGGCCACGGCGTGGCCGGTCGACGGGCGCCGGGCGTTCGCCGGAGGGTGGTCGCCTGAGGCAGCATGGACGGGTGACGGAGACGGTCGACGCGCTGGCCGGCCTGGTGGCCGGCGGTGGTGTCGTGGTGTTGAGCGGGGCGGGGCTGTCCACCGAGTCGGGCATCCCGGACTACCGGGGGCCCAGTGGCGCGGCGCGGCGGCACACCCCGATGACGTACCAGGCGTTCACGCGCGACGCGCAGGCGCGGCGGCGCTACTGGGCGCGCAGCCACCTGGGGTGGCGCACGATCGCGCGGGCGGTCCCGAACGAGGGGCACCGGGCGGTGGCGCGGCTGCAACGCGGCGGGCTGGTCGAGGGGATCATCACGCAGAACGTGGACGGGCTGCACACCGCGGCGGGCAGCCCGCAGGTGGTGGAGCTGCACGGCCGCCTCGACGAGGTGGTGTGCCTGGGCTGCGGCAACCAGACCTCGCGCGAGGAGCTGGACCGGCGGCTGCGGGAGGCGAACCCGGACTTCGACGCGCGCGTCGCGGCGGTCAACCCGGACGGTGACGTGGATCTCGCCGACGACGAGGTGGCCGGCTTCCGTACGGTCGACTGCACGTTCTGCCGGGGCGGCATGCTGAAGCCGGACGTGGTGTTCTTCGGGGAGACGGTGCCGGCGGCCCGGGTGGCCCGCTGTTTCGCGCTGGTGGCGCGGGCGCGGCTGCTGCTGGTGCTGGGTTCGTCGTTGACGGTGATGTCGGGTCGCCGGTTCGTGGTACGCGCGGCGAAGCTGGGCATTCCGGTGGTGATCGTCAACCAGGGGCCGACGCGGGGCGACGGGTACGCGGCGTTGACCGTCGACGCGCCGCTGGGGCGGCTGCTGCCGGCGCTGGCCGACCGGACGGCCGGCGACGCCGCCGTGGTGCCGACGGCGCTGACGGGCGTCGGCAGGTAGCGGTCCCGGCGGGGGCGGGGAGCTGGCGGGCGACGCACCGTCGCCCGCCCCGCGGGGGTACGACCTCCGGTGGGTGATCCGGCGCTGGTAGCGTTGACCATGCCGGCAGCACCCACGTGGGAGAGACCGCCCAGCAACACCCAGGGCGGCGCCGAAGGGGCAAATCCTCCCCGGAACCTCTCAGGCAAAAGGACCTCGTGGGCAGGCACTGTGGAGCGCCTCGCGGGCGCGACAGAGGGGGAGGCCGACCTGTCGACCTCGCCCCCCGGGAGCGCCGCCCATGACCGTAGAGCAGTTCGCCGCCCGCCACATCGGCCCCGATCCGGACGACGAGCGCCGGATGTTGGAGGCCGTCGGCTACGGCTCGGTCGACGAGCTGATGGACGCGGCGATTCCCGAGGTGATCCGCTGGCACGGCACCCTGGACCTGCCGGAGCCGGCCAGCGAGCACGACGCCCTCGCCGAGCTGCGGGCCCTGGCGGCCCGCAACACGGTCGTGGTGTCGATGATCGGGTTGGGCTACCACGGCACGCACACCCCGGCGGTGATCCGCCGCAACGTGCTGGAGGACCCGGCCTGGTACACCGCGTACACGCCGTACCAGCCGGAGATCAGCCAGGGGCGGCTGGAGGCGCTGCTGAACTTCCAGACCATGGTCACCGACCTGACCGGGCTGGCCACGGCGAACGCGTCGATGCTCGACGAGAGCACCGCCGCGGCCGAGGCGATGACGCTCGCGCGCCGCGCGTCGAAGAGCAGGAGCCCGGTGTACGTGGTCGACGCCGACACCCTGCCGCAGACCATCGCGGTGATCACCAGCCGGGCCGAGCCGCTCGGCATCGACGTGCGGATCGTCGACACCGCGCGCGACGAGTTGCCGGCGGAGTTCTTCGGGCTGCACCTGCAGTATCCGGGGGCGTCTGGGGCGGTGCGTGACCAGGCGGGTCTGGTCGAGGCGGCGCACGCCGTCGGGGCGTTGGTCACCGTGGCGGCGGACCTGCTGGCCCTGACGCTGCTGCGGGCGCCGGGGGAGATCGGCGCCGACATCGCCGCCGGCACCACCCAGCGGTTCGGCGTGCCGATGGGCTTCGGTGGGCCGCACGCCGGCTACCTGGCGGTGCGGGCGGGGCTGGAGCGGATGCTTCCCGGCCGGCTGGTGGGGGTGTCGCGCGACGCGGACGGCAACCCGGCGTACCGGTTGGCGTTGCAGACCCGGGAGCAGCACATCCGGCGGGAGAAGGCGACCAGCAACATCTGCACCGCGCAGGTGCTGCTGGCGGTGATGGCCGGCATGTACGCCGTCTACCACGGTCCGGACGGGCTGCGGGAGATCGCCCGCCGTGCCCACGACATGGCGGTGCGGTTGGCGGTGGCGCTGCGGGGTGTGGACGGCGTCGAGGTGGTGCACGAGGCGTTCTTCGACACCGTCCTGGTGCGGGTGCCCGGTGGCGCCGAGGCGGTCGTCGCCGACGCCGCCGCCCGGGGCGTGAACCTGCGGCTGGTCGACGCCGAGCACGTGGGGGTGTCCTGCGACGAGACGACCACCGTCGCGCACCTGCGGAAGGTGTGCGACGCGTTCGGGGCCACCGTGGCCGGTGGGCCGGTGGCCGTGGGGGACGCGCCGGTCGAGGGTGCGTTGCCGGCGGCGCTGGCCCGCACGTCGGAGTTCCTCACCCACGCGGTGTTCCGCAGTCACCACTCGGAGACGGCGATGCTGCGCTACCTGCGGCGGCTGTCGGACTTCGACTACGCCCTGGACCGGGGGATGATCCCGCTCGGGTCGTGCACGATGAAGCTCAACGCCACCACCGAGATGGAGCCGGTGAGCTGGCCGGAGTTCGCCCACATCCACCCGTTGGCGCCGGACGCGCAGACCGCCGGATACCGGGAGATGATCTCCCAGTTGGAGGGGTGGCTGGCGGAGGTGACCGGCTACGACGCGGTCAGCGTGCAGCCCAACGCCGGTTCGCAGGGTGAGCTGGCGGGTCTGCTGGCGATCCGGGCGTACCACCGGCAGCGGGGCGAGGCGCACCGGGACGTCTGTCTGATTCCGTCGTCGGCGCACGGCACCAACGCCGCCAGCGCGGTGATGGCCGGCATGCGGGTCGTCGTGGTGGGCTGCGACGACGGGGGCAACATCGACCTGGTGGACCTCGACGCGAAGATCGACAAGCATCGGGACGCCCTCGCGGCGATCATGGTGACGTACCCGTCGACGCACGGGGTGTACGAGACGGGCATCGCGTCGCTGTGTGCGAAGGTCCACGACGCCGGCGGTCAGGTGTACGTCGACGGGGCGAACCTCAACGCGCTGGTCGGGTTCGCCAAGCCGGGGAAGTTCGGGGCGGACGTGTCGCACCTGAACCTGCACAAGACGTTCTGCATTCCGCACGGCGGCGGCGGTCCGGGGGTGGGCCCGGTGGCGGTGCGGGCGCACCTGGCGCCGTTCCTGCCGGGTGACCCGCTGGGCGTGCACGTCGACGGCCGGCCGGCGATCTCGGCGGCCCGCCACGGGTCGGCGGGGATCCTGCCGATCCCGTGGGCGTACCTGCGGATGATGGGCGCGGCGGGGCTGGTGCGGGCCACCGGCGTGGCGGTGCTGGCGGCGAACTACGTGGCGGCGCGGCTGCGCGGGCACTTTCCGGTGCTGTACGCGGGCAACAAGGGCCTGGTGGCGCACGAGTGCATCCTGGACCTGCGGCCGCTGACGAAGGCGACCGGGGTGAGCGTGGACGACGTGGCGAAGCGGCTGATCGACTACGGGTTCCACGCGCCGACGATGTCGTTCCCGGTGGCGGGGACGCTGATGGTGGAGCCCACCGAGAGCGAGGACCTGGCCGAGCTGGACCGGTTCTGCGACGCGATGATCGCCATCCGGGCGGAGATCGACAGGGTGGCCTCGGGGGAGTGGCCGGCTGGCGACAACCCCCTCGCCAACGCCCCGCACACCGCGGCGATGGTGTCTGCGGACGAGTGGCCGCACCCGTACCCGCGGTCGGTGGGCGCGTACCCGGCCGGGGTGCAGCGGGCCGGGAAGTACTGGCCGCCGGTGCGACGCATCGACGGCGCGTACGGCGACCGGAACCTGGTGTGTTCCTGCCCGGCGCCGGAGGCGTTCGAGAGCTGACGAGGCGTGACGCCGGGGCGGTCGTGGTGCCGCCCCGGCGGGTGCGCCGACCTGGGCGGGGGGTGTCCCGACCGGGGGACTAGCCTTGATCGACGTGTCTGGAATGCGTGACGCAGCGTGACAGGGTCAGGCGACGAGGGCGTGTCGGGCCGGGCCGCGGTGCGGGGCGATGCTGCTGCCGTCGGGGAGGAGTTCGCCGGTGTCCTCGAAGACGATGACACCGTTGCAGAGCAGGCTCCAGCCCTGCTCAGGGAAGCAGGCGAGGACGCGGGCGGCTTCCCGGTCGGTCGCTTCGGCGGAGGGGCAGGTGGGTTGGTGCTGGCACATCGGGATCTCCGGACTGTGGGGGCACTGTGTCATGGTTCACATGACCAGTGACGCACAGTACCAAGCGAAACCGGCCCGCATCGAGCAGGTATGCGCGTGGATTCTCCGAAATCCACTGAACGGATGAGGGATGATGGGCCGGACGGCGTGGAAACGCTCCCAGGGTTAGGGGTCGATACGCCGGGGGCGCCGGCCGGCTGCCGCCGTACGCTCGTCGAGCGGGCCCGGTGGCAGTGGTGGCCCGCCGACGGCGGGGACCCGGCGGCGCGGGCCGAGGAGTTCCTCGCCGCGCACGGCCTGCCGCTGCACGAGCTGGCCCGCCCCGCCGGGCGCCACGACCCGGGCGGGGTGTGCGGGGCCGCCCTCTACGTCTCCGCCGCCGCCGGCGCGGCCCTCGTCGGCGCGCCCGCCGGCGCGGCCAACCCCGTCCCCGCGCTGCCGGAGGTCGCCGTGGTCGTCTACGGCCACGCACCGGCCGCGCCGCGACCCGGCGCGGCACCCGGCACGCACTGGTGGCGCGGCGACTGGACCGAGAGCTGGACGCCCCGCCAGCACGCCGACGCCGTGACGGCGGTCCGCGCGGCGATCGGTCGCGGCGACGTCTACCAGGTCAACCTCGTCGGTCACGCCGCCGCCCGCTACACCGGCGACCCGCTGCCGGCCCTGCGCCGGCTCGCCGCGCTGCCCGGTGCCCGCTACGGCGGCACCCTCGCCGGGGCGGGCTGGGCGATCGGCTGCGCCAGCCCCGAGACCCTGGTGGAGCTGGCCGACGGCCGGTTGATCACCAGGCCGATCAAGGGCACCCGGCCGGCCACCGCCGTCGGCCGCGCCGAGTTGCTCGCCTCGGCCAAGGAACGCGCCGAGCACGTGATGATCGTCGATCTGGAACGCAACGACCTGGCCCGCGTCGCCCGCACCGGCAGCGTCCGCGTCGACGAGCTGTTCGCCGTACGCCGGTGGTGCGACCTGTGGCAGGCGGAGTCGACGGTGTCCGCGGCGGTCGCCGACGGGCTCGGCCTGGCGGACCTGCTGCGCGCGCTCTGCCCCGGCGGGTCGGTCACCGGCGCCCCGAAGCGCGCCGCCCTGGAGCACGTCGCCGCGCTGGAGCCGGTCGGCCGCGGCGCCAGCATGGGCGCGCTCGGCTGGGTCGCCCCGGGACGCGTCGATTTGGGCCTGACCATCCGCACCGCCGCCGTGGACGCCGACCGGGTGCACGTGTGGGCCGGCGGGGGCATCACGTGGGGCAGCGATCCCGAGGCCGAGGTCGCCGAGGCCGCCGCGAAGGCCGCCCCGGTGCGCGCCGCGCTCGCCGGCGGCTGAGCGGCGCGCACCGCGCCGGGGCCCACCACCGCGCACCCACCGGCGCGCCCAGGGGGCCGGTGGCCCGGCCGTCACCGCGCCGGTCCCGTACGCAGCGGCGCTGCGGTCTGCGCACGGTGGGAGAGGCGCCGCGCCGACCGCGTCCGGTGAGATGGGCCGTACTGCCCGCCACCCGGGCCAGGGCGTGCGCAGCCGAGGCGGTCCGCGATGTACCAGCAACCCCTGCAACCCGTCGGCGGGTCGCTCGCGCTCAGCGCCGCCTGCGCCGCGCTGCCCCTGCTGACCCTGTTCGTGCTGCTCGGAGTCGTGCGTACCCGGGCCTGGGTGGCGGCGTTCGGCGGGCTGTCCGTGGCGGTGGTGCTGGCCTGGGGGCTGTGGCGGATGCCGCTGCCGCAGACGCTGCTGGCCGCCGGCCAGGGCGCCACCTTCGCCCTCTTCCCGCTCGCCTGGACGTTCGGCACGGCGATCTGGATCCACCGACTGACCGTGCGCACGGGGCACTTCGACACGCTGCGGCAGGGTTTCGCCCGGATCAGCGACGACCGCCGCGTGCAGGCCATGGTGATCGCGTTCTGCTTCGGCTCGCTGCTGGAGGCCCTGGCCGGGCAGGGCACGCCGGTGGCCGTCACCACGGTCATGCTGCTGGCCCTCGGCTTCACCCCGCTGCGCGCGGCGGGCGTGGCGCTGGTCGGCAACACGGTGCCGGCGGCCTTCGGACCGCTCGGCCTGCCGATCACCACGCTGGCCGGCGTGACCGGGCTGCCCGCCACGGAACTGGGCATGATGGCCGGCCGACATCACCGCCGCGTTCGCGGGGATGGGCTTCCTGCTGCTCGTCGTCCGCCGCGACGTGGTGCGGCGCACGGTTCCCGTGCCGGTCGGCGGAGGGCCGTCGGAGCCCGAGACGCCGGAGCCGGCGGGGTCGCGGTGGCGGGCGTACGCGCCGTACCTGACGATCGTGGTGGTCTTCGCCGTCTCCCAGGTGCCGGCGGTCAAGCGGCTGCTCGACGCCGGCACGCTCGCGGTCTCCTGGCCCGGACTGCACGTCGTCACCGCGTCCGGCGCCCCGTCGCCCCTGACGACGTTCCGTTTCGCCTGGCTCGCGGCCCCCGGGTCGTTGCTGCTGGTGGCCGGCCTGATCACGGTGGCGCTGCTGCGGGTGCCGCCGCGCGAGGCCGTCGGGCTCTACGGGCGCACCCTGTTCGAGCTGCGGTGGGCCGTGCTGACGGTGGTCGGGCTGCTGGCGCTGTCGTTCACCATGAACGCCGCCGGGCAGGTCGTCACGCTGGGCGTCTGGATGGCCGGCGCGGGCGGCCTCTTCGCCCTGCTGGCGCCGGTGCTGGGCTGGCTCGGTGTCGCCCTGACCGGCTCGGACACGTCGTCCAACTCCCTGTTCGGCGCGCTTCAGGTGGCCGCGGCGCAGCGGGCCGGCCTCGATCCGGTCCTGTTGGCCGCGGCCAACGCCTCCGGCGGCACGCTCGGCAAGATGATCAGCCTGCAGAACCTCACGATCGCGGCCGCCGCGGTGGGACTCACCGGTCGCGAGGGCGACCTGTTCCGGCGGATGTTCGGCCCGAGCGTGCTGCTGCTCGCCCTGATGTGTGTGCTGGTCGGGTTGCAGGCGACGCCCGTGCTGTCCTGGATGGTGCCGTAGCCCGGGCCACCGCCCCCCGGTGTGCTGCCGCGACAACCGACAATATTTTTTGTCTTGACAGTTCCTGTAGTCGGTAGCAGGCTTCGGGTGGGCGGTACTCGCCGCAGCGACACCGCCCGCATCCGTAGCCTGCGCGTCCCGCAGGCCCTGCCAGGGAGCCATCGCATGCAGATCAGCGTCCACACCTTCGTCAGCCTCGACGGCGTCATGCAGGGCCCGGGCGGGGCCCAGGAGGACACCAGCAACGGCTTCACGCGCGGGGGCTGGCTCGTGCCGCACAGCGGCGACGGTCAGCTCGACGCCGTCGACGGGTGGTTCCGGCAGGCCGACGCCTTCCTCCTGGGACGCCGCACCTTCGAGATGATGTGCGGCTACTGGCCGCAGGTCACCGACCCCGACAACCTGGTGGCCGCCGCCCTCAACACGGGGCCGAAGTACGTCGTCAGCAACACCCTCTCCGACGCCGACGCGGCCTGGGGACAGACCACCGTCCTGCGCGGCGGCGACATCGTCGCGCAGGTGCGGCGGCTCAGGGAACAGCCGGGCGGCGAACTGCAGGTGCACGGCAGCTGGCAGCTGGCGCGCGCCCTGCACGACGCGGGGCTCGTCGACACCTACCGGCTGCTGCAGTTCCCCGTCGTCGTCGGCGCGGGCAAGCGCCTGTTCGCCGACGGCGCGGCCCCGGCGTCCTACCGGATCACCGACTCGACGGTGGCCGGCGGCGGCGCGGGGGCCGTCGCGCTCACCCTGAGCCGGAGCGGATTCGGGGCCACCGCCGCCGGCGAGTTCGTGGTGCGCGACGGCAAGGAGGCCGTGGGGTAGCGGCGCCGGGTCGTCAGCGGCGCTCGGCGACGTCGTCCAGCGCCGCCACGACCCGCTGCGCCATGCCGTTGCCCGCCCCGTGCCCGGCGGCCTCCAGGAGCTCCAGCCGGGCGTCGGGCCAGGCCTGCGCCAGCTGCCACGGCACGTCCGGCGGGCTGCTGATGTCGAGCCTGCCGTGCAGCAGCACGCCGGGAATGCCGGCCAGCCGACCCGCCTCGCGCAGCAGCTGCCCCTCGGCCAGGAAGCATCCGTGCCGCCAGTAGTGGGTGACCAGCCGGGCGAACACCATCCGGAACACCGGGTCGTCGTAGCGGGGGTCGGGCCGGTGCCCGGGGACCGTGCCGACGTGGGTGTCCTCCCACGCGCACCACCGCCGCGCCGCCCGCTCGCGCACCGCCGGGTCCGCATCGGCCAGCAGCCGGGCGTACGCGTCGGCCAGGTCGCCGTCGCGGTCGGCCGGCGGCACCGCGTCGCGGAACCGCGCCCACTCGGCCGGAAAGACCCGCCCCATGTCCCGGGTGATCCACTCGATCTCCCGTCGGGTGCCGGCGGTCACGCTGAACAGCACCAGCTCACTGACCCGCTCCGGGTGCCGCTGCGCGTACGCCAGGGCGAGGCAGGAGCCCCAGGAGGCGCCGAGCACCAGCCAGCGGCGCACGCCGAGGTGTTCGCGCAGCAGTTCGACGTCGGCGATCAGGTGGTCGGTGGTGTTGGTGGACAGGTCCACGCCCGGGTCGGCGGCGTGCGGGGTGCTGCGTCCGCAGCCGCGCTGGTCGAACAGCGTGATCCGGTAGCGGGCCGGGTCGAACAGGGTCCGCCAGCCGGGCGAGCAGCCGGAGCCGGGCCCGCCGTGCAGCACCACGGCGGGCTTGCCGTCGGGGTTGCCGCAGGTCTCCCAGTACACGAGCTGGCCGTCACCCACGTCGAGCATCCCGTGCGCGTACGGCTCGACCAGGGGATATCGCTCGGCCATCGCCCACTCCTCGCTCTCACCACCAATACAACAGTGCTGTTACATTAGCGGGGTGAGCGACGCACCGGAACGGGAGGCCCTGGGGACGCTGCTGCGGCACGTGCTCGACGTGCTCGACGGCGACGTCGCCGCGGTCTACGCCGAACGGGGCCTGGCCGACTACCGGCCCCGCTTCTCACCACCGCTGCGGGTGCTGGTCGCCGACGGTCCACTGCCCATCCGCGACCTGGCCCGCCGGGTCGGGGTCACCCACTCGGCGGCCAGCCAGACCGTCGCGCAGATGGCCCGCGCCGGCCTGGTCGAGCTGACCCCCGGGGCGGACGCCCGGCAGCGCATCGTGCACCTGAGCGGCCGGGCCCGCGAGCTGCTCCCGCTGATCGAGGCGGAGTGGGCGGCGACGACCGCCGCGATCCGCGAGCTGGACGCGGAGCTGGCGGTGCCGCTGGCCGACCTGCTGCACGAGGTGCTCGCCGCGGTGCGCCGGCGGCCGATGCGCCAACGCATCGCCGACGCGGGCCTGCCACCGCCCTGACGTGGCACCGCCCGTCCGGCGCACGGCGCTACGACAGCGCGCCGGGCCGGGTTACGCCGACGCGGCGCGAAGCAGGGTCGTCGGGTGGGCGCAGTTCGACGGCGATGCGCTTCGGCGCTAGTGGGGCGCAACCTCATGGTGGCGCCAGCAGGGCCGCCGCCCGGCCGGCCGCCACGGCCACCGCCGCACGCAGCGCGTCGACGTCGACGTCAGGGCCGGGCGGCAGCAGCGGCAGCGTGGGCGCGCCCGGCACCGGTTCGGGCCCGGGCGGCAGCGGCGGCACCGCCCGGGCGTACGCCTCCGCGGCGGCCGTGCCCGCCTCGGCGGGCCGCACGGCGGCGACCGCCGGCACCTCGCCGTGGTGCGCGGCGGCCGGCACGAGCGTGCGGGCGTCGCGGCCCCGGACCAGCAGCAGCAGGGCCGGGTCGGCGTCCAGCAGCCAGGACACCTGGTGGCACAGCGCGGCGGCGTGCCGGCACGGGTGGTCCCATTGCGGGCAGTCGCACTCCGGGGCGACCTCGCCCAGCCCCGGTAGCAGCGGCACCCCGGTCACCTCGGCCAGGTCCCGGGGCAGCTGCCCGGCCAGCAGCGCCGCCTGGTGTCCGGCGCGGGCGGCCACCTCGCCGGCCAGCCGGTCCCAGTCGCCGTCGGTCAGGGTCGCGACGCGTACCCGGGTGGCGTACGCCTGCTCGGTGTCGCCGTCGTGCACGGCCGCGGCGAGCCGGCCGGGGCTGACGGTGATCGCACCGACGTGCCCGGCGGCGGCCAGCCGGCGGCCGGGGCGCAGCGGCCGGGCGTCCAGGGCGTCGGCCTCCCATGCCCGGTTCCAGGCCGTGCCCCACCAGGTACGGGGCCGCCGCGCCGGGCCGGGCGCGAAGGCGGGAAAGCCGCGCGGGGTCATCGGTCGCCTCCGAGGGTCACCAGCTCGGCCAGTGCGGCGTCGCTGAGCGCGGCCAGTGCCGCCGGCCCGGCGTCGAGGACGGCCTCGGCGAGGTCCCGCTTGCCGGCGAGCAGCGCGGCGACGCGGTCCTCGACGGTGCCCTCGGCGACGAGCCGGTGCACCTGCACGGGCCGGGTCTGCCCGATCCGGTACGCCCGGTCGGTGGCCTGGTCCTCCACGGCCGGGTTCCACCACCGGTCGTAGTGCACGACGTGGTCGGCGCGGGTGAGGTTCAGGCCGGTGCCGGCGGCGCGCAGCGACAGCAGGAACACCGGGGCCTCGCCGGCGTCGAAGCGGCGGACCAGGTCGTCGCGGGCGGCGACGGGCAGCCCGCCGTGCAGCAGCAGCGCCCCGACGCCCCGGTCGCTCAGGTGCCGGTGCAACAGCCGGGCCATCGCCACGTACTGGGTGAAGACCAGCACCGCGCCGCCGGCGGGCAGGATCGCCTCGAGCAGCTCGTCGAGCAGGTCCAGCTTGCCGGAGCGGCCGGCCAGCCGCGGCGCGCTCTCGCGCAGGTACTGGGCGGGGTGGTTGCAGATCTGCTTGAGCGCGGTGAGCAGCTTGACCACCAGCCCGTGCCGGGCGAAACCGTCGGCGCCGGCGATCGCGTCGAGCAGTTCGGCGACGCAGGCCTGGTAGAGGGCGGCCTGTTCGGCGGTGAGCGCGACCGGCTGGTCGGTCTCGGTCTTGGCCGGCAACTCGGGGGCGACGCCGGGGTCGCTCTTGCGTCGGCGCAGCAGGAACGGCCCGACGAGGCGGGCCAGGTCCCGACCCGCCTCGGGGTCGCGGTCGGTCTGCACCGGCTTGACCCAGCGGGCCCGGAACTCGCCGAGGGTGCCGAGCAGCCCGGGAGTGCTCCAGTCCAGGATCGCCCACAGGTCGGTGAGGTCGTTCTCCACGGGGGTGCCGGTCAGGGCGACCCGGGCGGCGGCGGGGATCGTGCGCAGCGCCGTCGCGGTCTCCGAGTGCGGGTTCTTGACGTGTTGGGCCTCGTCGGCGACGAGCAGCGCCCACCGTCGGGCGGCGAGCCGGGCGGCATCGCGGCGCAGGGCGGCCCAGGTGGTGAGCACGAACCCGTCGTCGAGCCCGTCGAGGGTGCGCCCGGGGCCGTGGAAGCGGCGTACGTCGGTGCCGGGGGCGAAGCGCCGGATCTCGCGTTCCCAGTTGCCCAGCAGCGACGCCGGGCACAGCACCAGGGTCGCGCCGGCGGTGGCCGGGTCGCCCTGGCGGTGCAGGTGCAGGGCGATCAGCGTGACGGTCTTGCCCAGCCCCATGTCGTCGGCGAGGCAGCCGCCGAGGCCGAGGGCGGTCAGCCCGGCCAGCCAGCGCAGCCCGTGGCGCTGGTAGTCACGCAGGGTCGCGGCCAGCGCGGCCGGTACGTCCACCGGGGGCGCGGCGGCGCCGTCGGTGAGCCGCCGGGCGGCCTCGGCCAGCCAGCCCTCGGCGCGCACCTCGACGCGTTCGCCGTCGAGGTGCGTCGCGCCGGTCAGCGCGGCGCGCAGGGCGGGCATCGCGGCCAGCGACCCGGCGTGCGGTTCGCGGGCGCGACGGCCCAGTTCCGGAGGCACCAGGACCCAGCGCTCACGCAGTCGCACCACGGGCCGGTGCGCGTCGGCGAGCCGGGTCAGCTCGGCGGGGGTGAGGGGAGTGCCGTGCAGGTGCAGCCGCCAGTGCAGCGCCAGCTCGCCCGCCTCGGCGAGCAGCCCGGCGCCGCCGGCGCGGCGGGCCGGGGCGCGCAGCACCGCCGAGGCGGTGAGGCCACGATCGAGTCCGGCCGGCCAGTGCACGTCGACGCCGTCGGCGGCGAGCCGGGCCGCCGCGCCGGTGGCCAGGTCGACGACCTGCGCGTCGGTCGGCGTGAGCGCGTCGGGCACCGACGTGTCGAGCAGTCGCGCCAGGGGCGGCCACACCCGCGCGGCGTGGCGTAGGGCCAGCAGGGTGGCGTCGCGGGACCCGGGTGGGAATCCGGGGACCGGGGCGCCCCACAGCGCGGCGGTGTCGGTGAGCAGTCCCGGCGTGGCGCGGCG
This sequence comes from Micromonospora sp. LOL_025, assembly GCF_048060285.1. Lineage (NCBI taxonomy): Bacteria > Bacillati > Actinomycetota > Actinomycetes > Micromonosporales > Micromonosporaceae > Micromonospora > Micromonospora sp. LOL_025. Next base: position 32,813 of record NZ_JBHMIR010000016.1, read on the forward strand.
GTGCACCTGCGCCACCAGCCGCCACGGTTCGTCCGGGTTGTCGCGGTGCTCCAGGCGCAGCGACAGTCGTACCGCCGCGTCGGCGTCGGCGGCGACCCGGGCGGCCCAGTCGCGCAGCCGCCCGACCGGGGTGGGTGGCGGCGCCGACCATGCCCCGCCGGCCGCGTCGTCGCGGGGCAGGGTGTCGGCGACCGCGTCGAGGAAGTCGCGCAGCAGCCGCGTCGGGTCGGGCAGCCACGGCGGGGTGCGCCCGGGTACCGGCGTGGCGCGCGCGGTGGCGGGCATCGCGGCGGCCAGGCGCGCCTGCCGGGCCTCGTCGTCGGCGGTGAGGGGTCCGACCCGCCAGGTGTCGTGCCCGGCGGGGGTCACCGCGGGCAGCAGCAGGCCGCGGGCGGCCAGGTGCAGGGCCTCGCGGGCCGCCGCGGCCCAGAACGCCGCCGCCGGGTCCGTGGCCCGCCCGGCCAGCAGCAGCGGTACGCCGGCGGCGACGCTCATCCGTCGGGCGGGTACCGGTGCCGGGTGCCCGCGCGGTGGCGTCGCCAGGGTCACCCGCACGGCGTCGCCGGGTCCGTCGGGCGGGGAGTGGCCGTCGGGGGACCAGACGAGCAGCGTCCCGGCGCGGGGCGGGTCGGCGGGGGTGAACGTGACGGCGTGGGAGCCGATCGTCACGGGCGTCCTTCCGGGTGGGTGGTCAGGTCCTCGGCGGGGCGCGTCGCGCGGCCGGTGGGGTTCGTCCGGGTTCGGTCACCGGCCGAGCCTGCGGTACCGGCGTACCGCCAGGGGCCCGAACACGACGATCAGCAGCAGCGGCCACGCCACGGCGAGTACGACGGCGTGCTGCGCGGCGAACGACTCGCCGCCCCAGCCGGGGTTGCCGAACAGTTGCCGGCAGGCCCCGACGGTCGCCGACAGCGGGTTCCACCCGGCGATCGTGGCGACCCACCCGGGCATGGTGTCGGGGGAGACGAACGCGTTGGAGGTGAACCCGACCGGCCAGACCAGGACCTGCAGCACCACCACCGACTCGGGCCTGCGCAGCACCAGCGCCAGGTGGATGCCGACCCAGACCAGGGCGAGGCGCAGCAGCAGGAGCAGCCCGACGGCGGCCAGCGCCGCCGGGGCCCCGGCCCGCCACTGCCAGCCGACGGCGACGCCGCAGGCGAGCATGACGGCCAGGCCGGCGGCGCAGTGCAGCAGGTCGGCGGCGGCGCGGCCGGTGAGCACCGCCGAGGACGTCATCGGCAGCGACCGGAACCGGTCGGTGACGCCGCGCGCGGCGTCGGTGGCCACGGCCGCGTACGTCGACTCGATGCCGAAGAGCACCGTCATGGCGAACATGCCGGGCAGCAGGAACTCGCGGTAGTCGCCGCCGCCGGGCACGCTCATCGCGCCGCCGAACAGATAGCCGAACATCAGCACCATCAGCACCGGGAAGAGCAGCCCGACGACGAACTGCCCGGGCTGGCGCAGCCAGTGCGCCAGCGCCCGGCCGGTGAGGGTGACGCCGTCGGCGACGGCCCAGCGCAGGCGGTGCGGCGCGGGGTGCACGCCCGTCGTGCTCATGCGCCCACCCTGTCCCGATCGGGGCGGGTGGTGGGGGAGTCGTGGCCGGTCAGCCGCAGGAACACCTCGTCGAGGGTGGGGCGGCGCACCGCGACGTCGGCGGCGGTCAGCCCGGCGTCGTCCAGGGCCCGCAGGACGGCGCCCAGCGCGGCCACCCGCCCGGTGACGGCGACGCTCAGGCGCAGGCCCGCCGCGTCGACGAGCGGGGTCGCGGCGACGGCGGCGCCGACGACGCGTACCGCCTCCGTCAGGTCGTCGGCGCGGGTCAGCACGACCTCGACGCGGTCGCCGCCGAGCGCGGTCTTCAGCTGCTCGGGGGTGCCGTCGGCGATCACCCGGCCGGCGTCGACGACCCGGACGGTGTGGGCGAGCTGATCGGCCTCCTCCAGGTACTGCGTGGTCAGCAGCACGGTGGTGCCGTCGGTGACGAGCCGACGCACCGCGTCCCACACCTGCGCGCGGGCGCGCGGGTCGAGGCCGGTGGTGGGCTCGTCGAGGAAGAGCACCGGCGGGTCGAGGATCAGGCTCGCCGCGAGGTCGAGCCGGCGGCGCATCCCGCCGGAGTACGTGCCGACCGGTCGGTCGGCGGCGTCGCTCAGGTCGAAGCGGGCGAGCAGGTCGGCGGCCCGGGCGCGGGCCCGCGCGCTCCCGAGGTGGTGCAGCCGACCGAACAGCACCAGGTTCTGCCGGCCGCTGAGCACCTCGTCGAGCGCGGCGTGCTGGCCGACCAGGCCGATGCGCGCGCGGACCCGCTCGGGGTGGCGCAGCACGTCGGCGCCGGCGACCCGGGCCGCGCCGGCGTCGGGCCGCAGCAGGGTGCTCAGCACCCGTACCGCCGTGGTCTTGCCCGCCCCGTTCGGGCCGAGCAGGCCGCACACGGTGCCGGCGGGCACCGTGAGGTCCAGGCCGGCGAGGGCCTGGACGCCGCCGTAGCGCTTGCGCAGCCCTTCGGCCTCGATGGCCGGTCCGTCGTCGTGCATCGGCGCCCCCGTCCGCTCGCTCGTACGCCGTACCGTACACCATACGGTACGGCGCACGGTAGAGTGCCGGGATGACGACCGAGTACAGCGGCACCGGCGACCCCGCGCGCAGCCTCGCCCTGCTCTGGCGCACCCGCGAACGCACCAGCCGCAGGGGCCGGCCCGACCTGTCCGTGGACCGCATCGTGCGCGCCGCCATCGACGTGGCCGACGCCGAGGGCCTCGCCGCCCTGTCCATGCGCCGCGTCGCCGAACGACTCGGCGTGGGCACCATGTCCCTCTACACCTACGTCCCCGGCAAGGGCGAACTGCTCGACGTCATGCTCGACACCGTCTACGGCGAGACCGCCCGCCCCGACGACGTGCCCGACGGCTGGCGCGGCCGGCTCACCCACATCGCCCGCGAGACCTGGGCGCTCTACCTGCGCCACCCCTGGCTGTTGCAGGTCGCCACGACCCGCCCCCCGCTGGGCCCCAACGTCATCGCCCGCTACGAGTACGAACTGCGCGCCGTCGACGGCATCGGCCTGACCGACCTGGAGATGGACGCCGTCGTCACCCTCATCTCCGGCTACGTCCACGGCGCCGTACGCAGCGCCGTGGAGGCCGCCCAGGCCGCCGCGCGCACCGGCATGACCGAGCAGCAGTGGTGGCAGGCCCACGCCCCGTACCTGGAGAAGGCCCTCGACCCGCGCCGCTACCCCCTCGCCGCCCGCGTCGGCACCGCCGCCGGCCAGGAGTACCAGGCCGCCGCCGACCCCCACGGCGCCTTCGAGTTCGGCCTGGCCCGCATCCTCGACGGCATCGAGGTCCTCGTCGCCGCCCGCCCGGACGCCGCCGGCACCACCGGCGACCGATAACCTTGCCGACATGACGATGCGCCCCATCAGGATCATCGGTGACCCCGTGCTGCGCACCCCCAGCGAGCCCGTCACCAGCTTCGACGCCGAGCTTCGCGCCCTGGTCACCGACCTGATGGACACCCTGCTCGGCGCTCCCGGCCGCGCCGGCGTCGCCGCCCCCCAGATCGGCGTCAACGCCCAGGTGTTCGTCTACGACGCCGACGGCCACCGCGGCCACCTGGTCAACCCGACGCTGGAGGTGTCGGAGGAACTGCAGGACGACGACGAGGGCTGCCTGTCCATCCCCGGCCTCTACTTCCCGACGCCGCGCGCCCTGCACGCCACCGCCCACGGCTTCGACCAGCGCGGCGAGCCGCTGACCATCTCGGGCAGCGGATTCCTCGCCCGCGCCCTGCAACACGAGACCGACCACCTCGCCGGCCGTCTCTACGTCGACACCCTGCGCGGCGACACCCGCCGCAGGGCGCTGCGGGAGATCCGCGCCGGCCGCTTCGACTCACCCGGCCGCCGCGGCTGAGACACCGTCATCCCGGCGGTCAACGCCGACGCGGCCAACCCGCAGTTGATCGCACCACACGCGCGAACCGCCGGCCGGGACGTCGCCTGCGGCACCGGCCGGCGCTCACCGAGCGTGCGCGCTCAGCGCGTACTCGCCGTAGTCGGCCACCCGGGTGAAGCCCAGCCGCCCGTAGAGCCGCAGCGCCGCCGCGTTGTCCGCCCTGACGTTGAGCGTGACGTGCGGGACGTGCTCGCGCAGCCGCCGGCACAGCGCGGCCACCACCGCGCCGGCCAGCCCCCGCCCACGCAGCCGGGGATGGGTGGTCACGTTGCCCAGCGCCGCCACCCGGTACGCCGGGGAGAACACGTGCACCCCGGCGACCGCCACCAGCTCACCGCCGTCGCGCACGCCCACGTACTGGCCGGTGTCCAGCATCCGCGGGTCGAACCAGTTGCCCGGGTACGCGACGTCGTACAGCCGGCGCAGCGCCGGCAGGTCGGCGGCGTCCAGCACGGCGCCCGCCGGGGCCACCGTGTCCAGCCGCGCCGCATCGGTCAGCGCCATGCGGTGGTGCGGGCCGGCCGCGTCCATCCGGAACGCCCGGACCAGCCCCGGCTCCAGGCCGGGGGACAGGTGCGCCCAGAGGCGGGCCGGCAGCACCGGCGCCAACTGGCGCAGCAGCGCCGCCAGCCGGTCCACCCGTGGCGGGGCCGCGAACGCCAGCAGCGTGGGCGGGTCCGCGCCGTGGTAGAGCAACGCGACCTCCTCGTCGCGGCGGAACCAGGAGGTGTACGGCCAGAAGAAGTCGTCCAGGTCACCCAGCTGGTACGCGTGCAGCACCGGGTCCCGCCCGAGCAGCGCGGCCAGGACGCTCCGGTCGTGTTCGGCGCGTACCGGCATCCGCCGATGATCACACATGCGGCCCGGCGCGGGACGCTCCGCCCGGCGCCGGTGCCCCTCAGCAGCCCGGCGGGGTGGCCGACTCCGGCTCGGCGGGGAGGTTCTCGTGCGCCCACCGGCCCAACGCGTCGAGCACCGGCAGCAGTGCCGCGCCCGCCCCGGTCAGCTCGTAGCTCACCCCCACCGGGGGACCCTGCCGGACCGTCCGGGTGACCAGCCCGAGCCGCACGAGCTCGCCCAGCCGGTCCGACAGCACCGACTCGCTGATGCCGGGCAGGGCGCGGGTCAGCTCGGCGAACCCGGCCGGGCCGTCGGCAAGGGTGCTCAGGAGCATGCCGTTCCACCGCTTGCCGAGAAGCGCGAAGGCCCGGGCGACGCCCCCGTCACACGTGCGGGGCGTGTCGCCCACCTGCGGCCTGACCGTCATGATTCCAGGATACGGGGGACATCCCCCGAACAAGGGACTACTAAAAACCTAGCTGCTACCGTTGCCGAAGCAGACCAGCCGAACTCCATGGAGACGCCCCGATGACCGACGTCCACTCGCCCCTGATCAACCTCGACCCCGAGGCCCAGGCGCTGCTGTTCACCGACGCCCGCACCGCCAACACCTTCACCGACGAGCCGGTCACCGACGAACAACTCCGGGCGATCTTCGAACTCGCCAAGTTCCCGCCCACCGCCGCCAACACCCAGCCCCTGCGCATCCTCTACGTACGCCCCGGCGAGGCCCGCACCCGACTGGTCGCCCACATGAACGAAGGCAACCAGGCCAAGACCGCCAGCGCCCCCATGGTCGCCGTGCTCGCCGCCGACACCGACTTCCACGAGTTCATCCCGCAGGTCTTCCCCATCCGACCCCAGATGCGCGACAGCCTCGCCGGCAACCCCGAGGCACGCGAGCGCATGGCCCGCTTCAACGCCACCCTCCAGATCGGCTACTACCTGCTCGCCGTACGCGCCGCCGGACTCGCCGCCGGCCCCATGGCCGGCTTCGACGCCGCCGCCATCGACCGCGAGTTCTTCGCCGACACCACCTGGAAGACCCTGCTCGTGGTCAACATCGGCCGCCCCGGCGAGAACGCCTGGTTCCCCCGCCTGCCCCGCCTCGACTACACCGACGTCGTCCGGCACGCCTGACCCACCGACGACCAGTGGGTGGCGACCCGTCAGGCCGCCACCCACTGGTCGAAGCCCAACTTGCCGACCAACGCCACCACCACCACCAACAGCACCACCCGCACGAAACCCGAGCCACGCCGCAACGCCATCCGCGCCCCCAACGCCGCCCCGGCGATGTTGCACACCGCCATCGCCGCCCCCAGCAACCACCACACGTGCCCCGTCGCCGCGAACACCGCCAACGCCCCCAGGTTCGTGCCCACGTTCACGACCTTCGCCATCGCCGAACCGTGCACGAAGTCCGCCCCCACCAGCGCCGTGAACGCCACCACCAGGAACGTCCCCGTACCCGGACCCACCAGCCCGTCGTACAGGGCGATGCCCACCCCGGCCACCGCGACCGCCACACCCACCCGCACCCGCGTACGCCGATGCGGCTGCGCCACCACCCCCAACCGCGGACGCAACACCACGAACGCCGCCACCGACACCAGCACCACCAGCACCACCGGCCGGTACGCCGACGCCGGCACCGCCCCCGCCAACGCCGCACCCACCCCGGCGCAACACATCGCCAACCCCGCCGCCGGCCCCGCCACCGCCCAATCGATCTTCGTACGCCGCGCGTAAGTCACCGCCGCCGTCGCCGTACCCGCGATCGCCGTCAACTTGTTCGTGCCCAACGCCGACGCCACCGGCATCCCGGGCGCCGCCACCAGCAACGCCGGCAACAACAGCAGCCCACCACCACCCACCACCGCGTCGATCCAACCGGCCATCGCGGCCGCGGCGAGCAGGGTCGTCAACGACAGGGGATCCACATCCACGGGCCGCCATTCTGCCCACCACCCCCCGCCCCGCGACCCGCCCTGTGGCCAGCCTCACCGGCGCCACCGGATCACCGACCCCGCGCCCGACGCAGCCACACCCCCACCGCCGCCAACGCCACGAACAACAGCACCGAGCACAACAACACCTTCAACACCAGGCAACCCTCCCACGGCCACGTAGGGTGCAAGCGTGCGCCTGGCCACCTTCAACCTGCTGCACGGCCGGTCCCTCGCCGACGGACTCGTCGACCCCGACCGGCTCACCGCCGCCGTCACCGCCCTCGACGCCGACGTCCTCGCCCTGCAAGAGGTCGACCGCGACCAGAGCCGCAGCGGCAAACTCGACCTCACCGCCATCGCCGCCCGCGCCCTCGACGCCGGCGAACACCGCTTCGCCGCCGCCGTCGTCGGCACCCCCGGCGAACAGTTCCGCCCCCTCACCCACGACGACGACGGACACGGCGAACCCTGCTACGGCGTCGGCCTCGTCACCCGCCACCGCGTCCACACCTGGCAGGTCACCCGACTGCGCCCCGCCCCCGTACGCTCACCCGTCTACGTCCCCGGCCCCCGCGGCGGACTCATCCTCCTGCGCGACGAACCCCGCGTCGTCCTCGCCGCCGTCCTCGACACCCCACACGGCCGCCTCACCGTCGCCGCCACCCACCTGTCCTTCGTCCCCGGCTGGAACGCCCACCAACTCCGCCAGACCGTCCGCGCCCTACGCACCCTGCCCGCCCCGCGCATCCTCCTCGGCGACCTCAACCTGCCCGCCGGCCCCGCCCGACTCCTCACCGGCTGGCGCCCCCTCGGCCGCCGCCCCACCTACCCCGCCGGGCAACCCCGCGTCCAACTCGACCACATCCTCGCCGACCGCCACGGCCTCGACCAGCTGCCACCCGTCACCGCCGTACACACCCCCGTGTCCACCATCTCCGACCACCGCCCCCTCCTGGTCGACCTCGGCTGACACGCACACACCGGCGGGGGAGAGGACACCCCGACCTGCACCGCCACCATGGCCTCCACTCACGACACCCCGGGCGACCGCCCGACACGGACAGGCCGACAGGGTAGCCCGAACCAGTGACCAACGGGACACCCACAGTCAGCGCCCCAGCCACACACCGGGACACACCACACCGAACCCCTGTGGCAAGCTGAACCCAGACGCGACTGGCGGCCAGAGGATGGGCACCAAACCATCGGGGAGCTCCACGCGCGGAGGTCGACCGCCTGGGCCCCGCCGGCAGAGGAGCACCATGCCCACCGCCCGCCTCCTGCCCGGCGCCCCCGTCGCCGAGCGCATCCTCACCGACGTCGCCGCCGGCGTCACCGCACTGCGCGCCGCCGGCACCACCCCCGGCCTCGCCACCATCCTCGTCGGCGACGACGACGCCAGCGCCGGCTACATCCGCATCAAGCAACGCCAGGCCAGCGAACTCGGCTTCACCTCACCCCACGTACACCTGCCCGCCACCGCCACCCAGACCGACCTGCACCGCGCCATCGCCGACTTCAACACCGCACCCGACGTGCACGGCCTGCTCATCCAGCACCCCATCCCCGCACACCTCGACTACGACCGCGCCCTGCAGACCATGGACCCCGACCTCGACGTCGACGGCATGCACCCGCTCAACATGGGACGCCTCGCCCTCGGCCTGCCCGGACCCCTGCCCTGCACACCCGCCGGCATCGAAGCCCTGCTCGCCTTCCACGACATCCCCGTCGCCGGCCGCGACGTCGTCATCCTCGGCCGCGGCGCCACCCTCGGCCGCCCCCTCGCCCTGCTGCTCACCCAGAAACGACCCACCGCCAACGCCGCCGTCACCGTCGTGCACACCGGCGTCCCCGACTGGGCCACCCACACCCGACGCGCCGACATCCTCATCGCCGCCGCCGGCGTCCCCGGCATCATCCAACCCGAACACGTCCGCCCCGGCGCCGTCGTCATCGGCGGCGGCGTCCGCTACGAAGGCCGACGCCTCCTACCCGACGTCGCCGAAACCTGCGCCGACGTCGCCGGCGCCATCACCCCCCGCGTCGGCGGGGTCGGCCCCACCACCGTCGCCATGCTCTTCCGCAACGCCCTCGACGCCGCCCGCCGCGCCACCGGCCACGCCTGACCGTCCCCGGCCCGGCGTCGAGAACCCCGACGCCGGGCCGACCGCCCCTCGGCGGCCACGCCCGACACCCGCACCGGCGGGCCGGGCGCGCGTTCCGGCGAGGCCCACCAGCCGCCGGCCAACCGGGCGCCGCGCCTCACGACCGCGCGTCGCCCTCCGCCGCCACCAACCCCGCCAACGCCCGATTGGTGCGGTTGGACCGCACCGCCGCGCGCTGCTGCCCGGCCGTCACCTCGATGTACGTCTGCGACGACGCCAACGACGCGTGACCCAGCAACCGCATGATCTCCGCCGCACTCGCCCCGTCCTCCGCCAACCGGGTCGCGAAGGTGTGCCGCAGCGCGTGCAACCGCGCCCCACGCGGCACCCGGTCGGTGATGCCCGCCCGCCGGTAGCAGGACTCCACCAGGTACTGCAGCCCACCCCGGCGCAGCGGCTCGCCCTGCCGGTCCACCAGCAGCGGCGCGTCCGGGCGCACCGTGCGCGACCCGAACCGGCGCACCCGGCTGTCCAGGTAGCCCACCAGCACCCCGTCGAGTTCCGGCTCGATCGGCACCACCCGCGGCCGCCCGCCCTTGCCGGCCACGTCGACCCGCCGCTCGCCCGCGCGGCCCGTCAACGACCCCACCCGCAGCGCCAGCAGCTCCGACAGCCGCAACCCCGCGCAGAGCGCCAACGCCAGCACCGCCAGGTCGCGCTCGGGCCACGGGTCGCGCTGCCGGCCCTCCTGCCGGGCCACCGAGGCGAGCAACTGCTCGGGGGTGTCCGCGCCGCGTAGCGGCTTGGGCTGGGGGAGAGGCGCCCGGGGGCGACCGACCGCCGGCATCGGGTTGCCGGCGACCACCCCGTCGGCGACCAGGAAGGAGAAGAAACTGTTCCAGGTGGACCACGCCCGGTGGACCGACGCGGCCGCGCGAGGAGCGGCGAACCGGGCGAATGCCGCGCGCATGACGCGGGCGGTGAGGGCGGCGACGGGCAGCGCGTCGAGGGGGAGGGGAGGGGCGCTCTCCTGCGCCGCCAGCGCGGCGACGGCGCGCAGGTCCCGCCGGTACGCCTCCAGGGTGTGGGGGGAGGGCTTGCGGGTCGCGCGGGCCGTCAGGAACTCCTCGATCAGCCGCTGTACCGATTCGTCCTGTTTGTCATGCATAAGAGATATTATGCATGACTTTCGGGTTCGCCGACAGCCGCGGGAGAGGGGGGAGAACATGCGGCGGTACGTACTGACGGGTGCGCCGGGGGTGGGCCGCGACACCCGCCGATGCGCTACCCGGACGCGGGTGGCCTGTCGTGGCCGAGGCGGCCACCGACGTCATCGCGGCGGAGCAGGAACGGGGAGTGGCCGAACCGTGGCGGGAGGCGGGCTTCGTCGGCGCGGTGGCGGGGCTCCAGCGGGGGCGCCGCGAGGCGTCCGAGTCGTACGGGCCGGTGCGGGTCCACGGCCGGTCGCCTCTGTGCACGCTGGCCCTCGCGCGGTACCTGGGGTGCCCGCCGGGGCGCGTACTCACCGAGAAGGTGCGGCGGGTGCTCCGCGTCGGCGCCTGCCGGCGGCAGGTGTTCCTGGTCGAGCCGATGGGGGCGCACTTGTGGCGCCTCCGTCGACCTGCCGTCCGAGCGGGTCGAGGGAGTGCCCGACCCGGTCTACTTGACATAATGTGAATTATCGAATCCATGCCCACGGTCGGCCTGCCTGTGGAGGCCTATGGCGCCGCGCCTTCGCCGTCGTCCCGGTGCTTCGTCGGGCACGCTCTCGTCACCGCGGCGCGGAACGCCGCGCTGAACTGGTCCGGCGCTTCCAGCCAGGGATGGTGGCCCGCGTTCGGGATGAGGACGACCTCGCACCCGAGGCGGGCTCCGAGTCGTCGCAGGGCCTCGGCGGGACGGCTGTCGTCTGCCCCACCGATGATCACGGTGCCGGCGGGAAGGCGCTCGCGCAGCTCGTCCACGTGCGATTCGAGCGGGTCCGCCCTCTTCGCGGCATTGAGCTGGCTGTTCATCGCGTAGTTGACGGGTCGCAGCGCGCGGGCCGACGCCAGCGCCCAGTCCCACGCCCGAACCCGGTCGGCGTGGTCGGTGAACCACGACAGGGTGAGATACTCGATCTCTTCGGCGTCGGTGCGCGATGCGATCGCGTCGAGTTCGTCGAGCCTGTGCTGCTGTTCGTCGGTGCGTCGTGCTCGCTGCGCCGCCCGGTAGGCGTCCCGCCAGGGGTCCAGGAAGGGCCCGGCGATCTGTATCGATCCCGCCACGCGCTCGGGATGCGCCAGCGTGAAGTAGCCGGCCATGTTGGTCCCGAACGAGTGCCCCGCCAGGACGACCCGGTGGTGTCCCCACGCGTCGAGCAACAGCGCCAGGTCCTGGACGTGGCGGGCGATCGTGTGCTCCCCCTCCCAGGCCGATCCGCCTGTGCCTCGCTGGTCGTAGCGGTGGACCGGACACAGGTCTTCGACCAGGGCGGCCACCGGGCCGAGACAGTCGGGCAGTCCTGGACCACCGTGCAGGACGACCAAGGGGATGTCGGCGTGCTCCGGCGAGCCGGTGGTCCAGGTGCGCAGCTGTGCACCGTCGTCCATCTCGATCATCGCGGTCGGCATGGACGTGAGCGTACGCATGCCGAGCGGCCGGATGCTGGCCCACCGGGCGCTGCTCCCCCGCCGCCACGAGGGCGAGGAGCGTTGCGGTTGGTGGGCCAGGCCCGGCGTAGCGCGGTACGGTTCATCGCCTGTCCGCGAACGGCCTCGGTCAGGCGCCGACGTAGGCCGCGAGGTGTTCGCCGGTGAGGGTGGACCGCTTGGCGACGAGGTCGGCGGGTGTGCCCTCGAAGACGATCCGGCCGCCGTCGTGGCCGGCGCCGGGGCCGAGGTCGATGATCCAGTCGGCGTGTGCCATGACCGCCTGGTGGTGCTCGATGACGACGACCGACTTGCCGGAGTCGACGAGCCGGTCGAGCAGGGCGAGTAGTTGTTCGACGTCGGCGAGGTGCAGGCCGGTGGTCGGCTCGTCGAGGACGTAGACGCCGCCCTTCTCGGCCATGTGGGTGGCGAGCTTGAGGCGTTGCCGTTCGCCGCCGGAGAGCGTGGTGAGCGGCTGGCCGAGGCTGAGGTAGCCCAGTCCGACGTCGGCGAGGCGGTTCAGGATGGTGTGGGCGGCGGGGATGCGCGCGTCGTCGGCGCCGAAGAACTCCTCGGCTTCGGCGACGGGCATGGCGAGCACCTCGGCGATGTTGCGGCCGCCCAGCGTGTATTCCAGGACGGCCGCCTGGAACCGTTTGCCGCCGCATTCCTCGCAGGTGGTCTCGACGGTCGCCATGACGCCGAGGTCGGTGTAGATGACGCCGGCGCCGTTGCAGGTGGGGCAGGCGCCTTCGGAGTTGGCGCTGAACAGTGCGGGCTTGACGCCGTTGGCCTTCGCGAACGCCTTGCGGATCGGGTCGAGCAGGCCGGTGTACGTCGCGGGGTTGCTCCGTCGTGAGCCGCGGATGGCGCCCTGGTCGATGACGACGACGCCGTCGCGGTCGGCGACGGAGCCGTGGATCAGTGAGCTCTTGCCGGAGCCGGCGACGCCGGTGATGACGCAGAGTACGCCGAGGGGGATGTCGACGTCGACGTCGCGCAGGTTGTGTTCGGTCGCGCCGCGGATCTCGAGTGCGGCGGTGGGCGTGCGTACGGTCTTCTTGACGGTGGTCCGGTCGTCGAGGTGGCGGCCGGTGACGGTGTCGCTGCCCCGCAGTTCTTCCACGGTGCCTTCGAAGCAGACCGTGCCGCCGTGGGTGCCGGCGCCGGGGCCGAGGTCGACGACGTGGTCGGCGATGGTGATGGTCTCGGGCTTGTGTTCGACGACGAGGACGGTGTTGCCCTTGTTGCGCAGTTGCAGCAGCAGGGTGTTCATCCGTTCGATGTCGTGGGGGTGCAGGCCGATGGTGGGCTCGTCGAAGACGTAGGTGACGTCGGTGAGTGATGAGCCGAGGTGGCGGATCATCTTGGTGCGTTGTGCCTCTCCCCCGGACAGGGTGCCCGAGGGCCGGTCGAGTGAGAGGTAGCCCAGGCCGATCTGGGTGAAGGAGTCGAGGAGGTGTTGCAGCCCCTTGAGCAGGGGGGCCACGGAGGGTTCGTCGAGTTCGCGGACCCATTCGGCGAGGTCGCTGATCTGCATGGCGCAGACGTCGGCGATGCTCTTGCCGTTGATCTTCGATGAGCGGGCTTCCGGGCTGAGTCGGGTTCCGTCGCAGTCCGGGCAGGTCTGGAAGGTCACGGCCCGCTCGACGAAGGCCCGGATGTGGGGTTGGAGGGCGTCGACGTCCTTGGCGAGGAAGGACTTCTGGATCTGCGGGATGATTCCGACGTAGGTCAGGTTGATGCCGTCAACTTTGATCTTGGTGGGTTCGCGGTGGAGCAGGTCGTGCAGTTCCTTCTTGGTGAACTTGCTGATCGGCTTGTCGGGGTCGAAGTAGCCGCAGCCGCGGAAGATGCGCCCGTACCAGCCGTCCATGCTGTAGCCGGGGATGGTGAGGGCGCCCTCGTTGAGTGACTTGCTGGCGTCGTAGAGCGCGGTCAGGTCGATGTCGTTGACGGTGCCCATGCCCTCGCAGCGGGGGCACATGCCGCCGAGGCGGTGGAACGTCGCCTTCTCGGCCTTGGTCTTGTTGCCGCGCTCGACGGTGATCGCGCCGCTGGCCCGGACGGTGGGGATGTTGAAGGAGTACGCGTTGGGCGAGCCGATGTGGGGTTGGCCGAGGCGGCTGAACAGGATGCGCAGCATGGCGTTGGCGTCGGTGGCGGTGCCGACGGTGGAGCGGGGGTTGGCGCCCATCCGTTCCTGGTCGACGATGATCGCGGTGGTCAGCCCTTCCAGCAGGTCGACCTCCGGTCGGGTGAGCGACGGCATGAAGCCCTGCAGGAAGGCGCTGTAGGTTTCGTTGATCATCCGCTGTGACTCGGCGGCGATGGTGCCGAACACCAGTGAGCTCTTGCCGGAGCCGGAGACGCCGGTGAAGACCGTGAGGCGGCGCTTGGGGATCTCGACGCTGACGTCCTTGAGGTTGTTGACGCGGGCGCCCTGCACGCGGATCAGGTCGTGGCTGTCGGCGACGTGCGCGGGTGCCTGGGTTTCCGTCCTCGTGGCGGTGCTCATCGTGTCTCCATCGTCTGTGGCGCGGGGGCCGGCGTCGCGGTCTGCGTCGAGGTGTTGCCTGGCGGGTGTCTGCGTGCGCCGGTGGGCTCAGCGCAGCTCGTTGATGCGGATGAGGTTGCCCGTGGGGTCGCGGAAGGCGCAGTCGCGCACGCCGTACGGCTGCGCGGTCGGTTCCTGGACGACGTCGGCGCCGCTGGCCTGTAGCCGGTCGAAGAGGCCGTCGAGGTCGTCGGTGGCCAGGGTGATGGCGCCGTAGCTGCCCTTGGCGATCAGTTCGAGGATGGTGCGGCGCTCGTCGTCGGTGATGCCGGGTTCGGCGGCCGGCGGGTGCAGGACGATGGAGGTGCCGGGCTGGTTGGCGGGGCCGACGGTGAGCCAGCGCATGCCGTCGTACCCGACGTCGTTGCGGACCTCGAAGCCGAGGGTGTCGCGGTAGAAGCTCAGGGCGGCGTCCGCGTCGGTGTGCGGGAGGAAGGCGTAGTGGATGGTGATGTCCATGGCGGTCAGGCTAGTTGCGGCTGCGTGCGGCGTGCTTCTCGATTCCTGATCGGTCTGGTCACCTGTTTCGCGATGCACGCTGGCATCTCCGCCGTCGCGTGGGCCGTCCGGGCGCGGTAGGTGCTCGGGGGCACACCGACCAGTTCGGTGAAGCGGGTGCTGAAGGTGCCCAGCGAGGAGCAGCCGACCGCGAAACAGACTTCGGTGACGCTGAGGTCGCCACGGCGCAGCAGCGCCATGGCGCGCTCGATGCGCCGGGTCATGAGATAGGCGTACGGGGACTCGCCGTACGCCTGCCGGAACTGGCGGCTGAGGTGTCCGGCCGACATGTTCGCGCCCCGGGCGAGTGCCTCGACGTCCAGTGGCTGCGCGTACTCCCGGTCGATGCGGTCGCGGACGCGGCGCAGCCGGGCGAGGTCGCGTAGGTGCTGTTCGGCGGCGTCTCTGCTGGTCACCTGCGCGATCGTGCCACGTGGCGCCGGGGTTGCCCAGCAGGACCGGCGGCGTGCCGTCGCGGCGCCGCGACGGCACGCCGTACGCCCCGGGCGGCCCGGGTGCGGGTCCGCCGCTGGTCTGCGGACGGTAGAGGAGCGCCGTCGGGGTGCCGGGTGGGACGGTCGGCGGCATCAGGCTCGGTGGGGGCGGCGGGCGAGGACGAGGGTGGTGCGCAGGCGCAGCACGACGCTGCCGCCGAAGCCGTCAACGAGGGTGCGCATCGCGGTGTCGGCCCGGTTCTGCTGCGCGGCGGTGCGCTGCCGGTACGGGCCGAAGGTCCGCAGCAGGCGCAGGTAGCCGTCGGTGGTCAGGGTGAGGTCGCGGTGCAGGGTGTGGGCGCGTACGTCGGTGAACAGGCCGCTGTCGGTGATGTCCTGGTGGAACCAGTCGGTGCGGCGGCGGGTGGCGGTGGGGTCGACGCCGCGCAGCGTGGTGTCGACGGCGCGGGCGTGTTCGGGGTCGGCGTAGCCGTACTCGTGGCCGAACACGGCGAGGGTGCCGCCGGGGGGTGAGCGCGTCGTGGGCGCGTGGGTTGCGGGTGGCCGGGTCGAGCCAGTGCCAGGCCAGCGCGCAGGCGAGCAGGGGTACGCCGCCGGTGGGTGGCTGCCACCGCTCGAAGGTGGCGGTGACGGTGTGGATCTCCGGGAAGGTGGCGGTGAGTCGGGCGGTCATGCGGGGGTCGGGTTCGACGCAGGTGACGGGCGCGCCGAGGCGTCGCAGCACGGCGGTGCCCTTGCCGGTGCCGGCGCCGATCTCGGTGACCGCGGCGGGGGTGCCGCCGTGGTAGTCGCGGATGAGGTCGGCGAGGGCGCTCGGGTAGTCGGGGCGTGCGTCGTCGTAGAGGTCGGCGACGTCGCCGAAGACACCGGTCACAGCGCGCATCGTCGCACGGACGGCGACGGTTCGGGGGCGCGGCGGACGGGGGTCAGAGGCCGCCGGCGACGCGCAGGACGGTGCCGGTGGTGTAGCTGGCGTCGGGGCCGAGCAGCCAGGCGATGGCGCCGGCGACCTCGTCGGGTTCGCCGGGGCGGCCCAGTGGGATGCGGGCGGCGGCCCGGTCGGGTCGGTCGGGCTGGCCGGAGAGGGCGTGGATGTCGGTGCGGATGATGCCGGGGGCGACGGCGTTGACGCGGATGCCGCGCGGGGCGAGTTCCTTGGCGAGGCCGGTGGTGAGGGTGTCGGTGGCGGCCTTGACGGCGGCGTAGTGGACGTACTCGCCGGGGCTGCCGAGGGTGGCGGCGACGGAGGAGACGTTCACGATGGCGGCGCCGGCGCCCATCCGGCGGGCGGCCTGCTGGGCGCAGAGGACGTAGCCGATGAGGTTGACGTCGACGACGTGGCGCAGGTCGGCCGGGTCGAGGTCGACGAACGCGCCGATGGGGCTGGTGACGCCGGCGTTGTTGACCAGGCCGGTGATCGGGCCGAGGTCGGCGGCGGCGTCGAACAGGGCGGTGACCTGGTCGGGGTCGCGGGTGTCGGCGGGTACGGCGAGGCCGCGTACGCCGGCGGCGTCGATGTCGGCGAGCACGGCGGTGGCGGCGGCGTGGTCGCGGCGGTAGCTGAAGGCGACGTGGTGGCCGGCGTGGGCGAGGCGGCGGGCGGTGGCGGCGCCGATGCCGCGGCTGCCGCCGGTGATCACGGTGACCGGTCGCATGTGCCTCTCCCCCTGTCGTGGCTGCGTAGCAGACGCTACCGGGGCGGGTTCGTGGGCCGGCGCATAGGCTCGGGCGCGTCGGTGGACGGTGACGTGGAGGTGCGCGGTGGCGGGTGTGGGTGTCGGCGACGTGGTGCGGGACTTCGAGCTGCCTGACGAGACGGGTACGCCGCGGCGGCTGTCGGAGTTCCTGGCCGGCGGCCCGGTGGTGTTGTTCTTCTATCCGGCGGCGATGACGCGGGGGTGCACGGCGGAGAGCTGCCACTTCCGGGACCTGGCGGCGGAGTTCGCGGCGGTGGGCGCGACCCGGGTGGGGATCAGCCGGGATCCGGTGGCGAAGCAGGCGGAGTTCTCCCGGCGGCACGGGTTCGACTATCCGTTGCTGTCGGACGTGGACGGAGTCGTGGCGGATCTGTTCGGGGTGCGGCGGCGGCTGCCGTTGGGCGCGCTGAGTACGCGGCGGATGACGTTCGTGATCGACACAGACCGGCGGGTGGTGGAGGTCGTCCACAGCGAGCTGAACATGAACGACCACGCGGACGCGGCGTTGCGGGCGCTGGGGGGTTGATCTTCCGCTTGTCGGCGTGGGCTGGTATCAAGGCAGGCATCTGAACAGGTGTACGACGGAAGAGGTTGCTGATGGGTGCCGCTGGCCAGGGTTTGTCCACTGACGAGGTGCAGAGCATCCGGGAGGCGCTGGCGGCGGGCCGCAAGCCGAAGGTGGTGTTCACCGCCTCGGCGGGTCAGATCGCCGGGCAGGTGGGTCAGGTGGTGGGGCTGACCGATCCGGCCGTGTCGGACGAGTTCGTGGTGGTCCGCTTCGGTCGCGACGAGTTGCCCTTCTCCCCCGCCGACGTGGCGGTGGCGCCGCGCGGTGCCGGGCGCAAGGCGGCGGAGCCGCAGCCGGAGCCGCAGGAGCAGGTGCCGGCTGTGCCGGCGGAGCCGGAGTTCGTGCTGGACCGGGTGCCGCAGCAGCGGCGGGAGGAGCCGAAGGTGGAGGCGGTGGAGGCGAAGCCGGCGCCGGCGCGGCGGCCGGTGAAGGCGGTGAAGCCGAAGGGCCCGGCGGGGCTGACGGTGACGCTGGCGTACGCCGACGGCGAGTGGACGGTCGCCGCGCAGCAGGGCAGCAAGTCCCTGGCGAAGCCGTACGTGGTGAAGCCGGCGGAGGCGCTGCGGATGGTGGCGCTGGTGGACGTGCCCGGGGTGCAGGAGGCGGTGGAGCAGATCATGGCCGCCGAGCGGGCCGAGGCGGAGCAGCAGGCGGAGAAGCTGCGCGCGGAGCTGGCGGAGATCGAGGCGCGTCTGGCGGAGCTGCGCGAGGCGCACTGACACGGCCACGGGGCCGGCGCGGCAGGTGTGTCGCGTCGGCCCCGTGGTGGGTGCCGGTGGCGGCGGCGGGGCCCGCGGCCACCCGGCGGGGGTGGGTCAGTGCCGCGGGATGTGGGCCACCCCGATGCGCTTGCGGAACACCCAGTACGTCCAGCCCTGGTAGGCCAGCACGATCGGGGTGAACACCACCGCCACCCAGGTCATGATCTTCAGGGTGTAGGGGGTGGAGGCGGCGTTGGTGGCGGTCAGGGTGCCGGCGGCGTCACCGGTGGAGGGCAGCACGTTCGGAAACAGCGCCGCGAACAGCGTCGCCACGGCCAGCGCGATCGCCACGGCGGTGCCGGTGAACGCCCAGCCCTCCCGGCGGGCGCGGGCGGCGGCGAGGCCGCCGAGCAGCGCCAGGGCCGCGCCGACGGCGAACACGACGGCGGCGGTGCTGGAGCGGATGCTCAGCGTCCAGGTCAGGAACGCCACCGCGAGGGCGGCGGCGGCCACGCCCACGCGCACCGCGAGGGCGGCGGCGCGCTCGCGGACCTCGCCGACGGTCTTGAGGGCGATGAACACGGCGCCGTGGGTGAGGAACAGTGCCGCGGTGGTCGCGCCGCCGAGCAGGGCGTACGGGTTGAGCAGGTCGAGCAGGCCGCCGACGTACTCGTGCTCGGCGTCGAGCGGTACGCCGCGCAGGATGTTGGCGAAAGCCACGCCCCACAGCACCGCCGGCACCACCGAGCCGACGAAGATGGCGGTGTCCCAGCGGCGTTTCCAGGACGCCTCGGGGCGCTTGTGGCGGTACTCGAAGGCGACGCCGCGGATGATCAGGGCGAGCAGGATCAGCAGCAGCGGCAGGTAGAAGCCGGAGAAGAGGGTGGCGTACCACTCGGGGAACGCGGCGAACATGGCGCCGCCGGCGGTGATGAGCCAGACCTCGTTGCCGTCCCAGACGGGGCCGATGGTGTTGATCAGGACGCGGCGTTCGCGGTCGTCGCGGCCGAGTACGGGCAGCAGCATGCCGACGCCGAAGTCGAATCCCTCGAGGATGAAGTACCCGGTGAACAGGACCGCGACGAGCAGGAACCAGATGGTGGTGAGTTCCACGGTGTGTCTCCGGTGATCAGTAGGCGAACGCGAGCGGGCGCTCGGCGTCGTCGTGGGTGTCGTCGATGTCGGGGTTCGGGGTCAGGTCGGGCACGCCGGCCTTGGCGTAGCGCAGCAGCAGCTTGACCTCGACGACGGCGAGGGTGGCGTAGATGAGGGTGAAGGCGGTGAAGGAGGTGAGCACCTCGGTCAGCGAGACGCTGCGGGAGACGCCGTCGCGGGTGAGCATCTCGCCGAAGACGATCCACGGCTGGCGGCCCATCTCGGTGAAGATCCAGCCGAAGGAGTTCGCGGCCAGCGGCAGCAGGGGCATGACCAGGCCGGCGCGCAGCAGCCACTTGCTGGTGGGGGTGCGGCCCTTGCGCTGGCTCCAGAGCACCAGCAGGGCGATGGCGGCGGCGGCCATCCCGAAGCCGATCATGAAGCGGAAGCTCCAGTAGGTGACCGGGATGATCGGGGTGTAGCTGCCGGCGCCGTACTGGGCGGCGTACTGGGCCTGCAGGTCGTTGATGCCCTGCACGGTGCCGTTCGGGTCGCCGGTGCCCAGCCAGGACAGCAGGTGCGGGATCTTGAGGGCGAACAGTTCGCGGCTGCCGTCGAGGCTGCCGACGGTGAGTACGGAGAACGAGGCGGGGCTCTCGGTGGTGTAGAGGCCCTCGGCGGCGGCCATCTTCATCGGCTGCACCTGGGTCATGATCTTGCCCTGGATGTCGCCGGTGATGGCCACGGCGGCGGCGGAGACCAGGGTGACCCAGGAGCCGAACTTCGCGGCGAAGCGGTAGGCCGGGGTGTCGGCGCAGTCGCGGTTGCGTACCAGGTGCCACATGGCGACGGCGACCAGCAGCGAGCCGGCCACGAGGAACGCGCCGGCGATGGTGTGCGGGAAGGTGATCATGGCGACCTTGTTGGTCAGCACGGCCACGAAGTCGGTGAGTTCGGCGCGGCCGGTGTCGGGGTTGATCCGGTAGCCGACCGGGTTCTGCATGAACGAGTTCGCCGCGAGGATGAAGTACGCGCTGAGGTTGCTGCCGATCGCGGCGGCCCAGATGCTGGCCAGGTGCAGCCGCTTGGGCAGCCGGTCCCAGCCGAAGATCCACAGGCCGATGAAGGTGGACTCCAGGAAGAACGCGACCAGCGCCTCGATCGCCAGGGGGGCGCCGAAGATGTCGCCGACGAAGCGGGAGTAGTCGCTCCAGTTCATGCCGAACTGGAACTCCTGCACGATGCCGGTCACCACGCCCATCGCGAAGTTGATCAGGAAGAGCTTGCCGTAGAACTTGGTGAGCTTCAGGTACTTCTCGTCGCCGGTGCGGTGCCACATCGTCTGGAGGATCGCCACCAGCACGGACAGGCCGATGGTCAGCGGTACGAAGAGAAAGTGGTAGACGGTGGTGACACCGAACTGCCAGCGGGCGACGTCCAACGCGTCCACCAGTAACCCCCAGGCTGCGCATACTACGAGACGTAGTAAATACTACTGCGCGTCGTAGAGAATGCGGCAGGGGCGGGGGGCCCGAAGCGACCCGGGACCAATGACCCTGATCACCTCCGCCGGACGGCCCGGCGGCGCGCGCCCCGCGCCCCGCCGGCCGGCCCGCGCGTGCGACCATTGCGCGCTGATGGACACCACCCGCCCGACCTGGCAGCCACCGCTGATCTGGCGTGCCGCGCAACTGCTCGCCCGCGTCGTCGTCGCGCTTCTGGCCCGCCTGGAGGTCAGCGGCGACGTACCCGAGGCGCTGCGTCGGGGGCCGCTGATCCTGGCCGCCAACCACATCAGCCCGTTCGACCCCGTCGTGCTCGCCGCCGCCTGCCGCGCCCGGGGCGTCGCCCCCCGGATCATGGCCACCGGCGGACTGTTCCGCACCCCCGTCCTCGGCGCCGCGATGCGCCGCGCCGGGCACCTGCGTGTCGACCGGGGCACCGCCGCCGTCGGCCGCGCCCTCGACGACGCCGCCGCGGCGGTCTCCGGCGGCTCGGTGATCCTGGTCTACCCGGAGGGCCGCATCGGCCTGGACCCCGGCGTCTGGCCCGAACGCGGCAAGACCGGCACCGCCCGCCTCGCCCTCACCTGCGGCGCGCCGGTGATCCCGGTCGCCCAGTGGGGCTCCCACGAGGTGCTGCCCTACCGCGCCCCGAAGGGGCTGCTACGCGGGATCGCCCGCGCCGTGCGGCGCCGCCCGGTGCTGCGCGTGCACTTCGGCGAGCCCGTGGACCTGGCCGACCTCGCCCACGGCGGGCCCGGCGCCGCCCGGCAGGCCACCGACCGGATCATCGACGCCATCACCGACGCCCTCGTGCCGCTGCGCCCCGACGAACCGGAGCGCCCCCGCCACGTCGACCCCGGCCGCCCGAGCGACACCAGCCGCGCGCACCGCCGGCACCGCTCGCCCGGCTGACCCGCCGGGCCGCCGGTGCCCGCGCGCCGTCAGAGCGCCTGCGCCAGCCGCAGCAGCTCGCCGACCGCCGTCGCGACCGGCGTCACCGGAGCCGCCACCACCGCCAGCCGCTGCAACAACCCGGTGACCCGGCCCGGTTCGGCGTCCGGACGGGCCAGCTCCGCGCGCAACTGCGCGGCCGTCACCCGGGCCGGCTCCGACAGCTCGCCCCGGTGCCGGTCGAGCACCTCGAGCAGTTGCCGGACCAACGCCGTGGCGTCGACACCGGCGGGCGCGGCGGCCCACAGGCTGCCGCCGCTGGCGTACGCGCCCGGACCCACCGCCTGGTTGCCCACCTGACTCACCCCGCCGGACTGCTGGATGCCGTAGTTGGTCGCCTCGGGCATGCCTGTCCTCCCCTTCGATTCAGTCGTCACGCGGCCGACGGCTGCGCGGCGGCGCCCCCTCGGCCTGCTGCTCGGCCCGGGCGCCCTGGCCCACCGCCTGGTTGCCGACCACGCTCAGGCCGCCGGTCTGGATGACGCCCTGGTTGAGGATCGTCGTCTGCCGGTTGCGGAACTCGGCCGTGTCCACCCCACGGGCGTCCAGGAAGTCCATGATGGCGGCCAGCACGTGCCGCTCGACGACCTTCAGGTGCTTGGCGGCGTCGAGCACCTGGAAGTAGTTGTGGTACTCGGCGCCGGAGGCGACCTCCCGCACGCCGACCCGGGCACCGTAGTCGTAGCCCAGGTCCTCGCGGGCCAGTTGCCGCAGCCGCGCCTGGCGCCGCCCGCGCGCGGCGCCGCGCACCAGGTCCCGCAGCAGCCGCACCGGCGCGCCGAGCGCGGTGGGCAGCAACCGCTCGGTGCCGGTGGCCAGCACCTGCGCGAGCTGACCCACCGGCAGCCACTCGGTCAGCCGGTCCACGTCGTGGTACCCCTGCCGCGGCGGCTCCAGCACCGTGCGGGCGCACTCCAGGTAGAGCACCTGTCCGTCGGTGGAGAAGTGCAGGAACGTGGAGGCGACGACCTCCCCGCCCCAGGACGGCACCAGGGCGCACAGGTAGTGCCGCGCCGCGCCCTGCGGGCGGCCGGCGACCTCGCGTACCTCGTCGTCGGACCACCGCTGGCGCGGCATCCGCTCCCGGTGCGGCAGCAACCGCGCGTCGCCGGTGAGCCGGTCGCCGCAGACGAACACCCGGTCCTCGAGCAGCAGCCCCGCGAGCCGCTCCGGGGTGGGATCGCCGGCCTGGTCCAGCCGGATCGCCGCCAGCCGGGCCCGCACGTGGTCGATGAGCTCCACGACGGTGAACGGCGCGGGGGCGGACCCGGCCGGGCCGTGGGCGTCCGCCAGGATCGGCAGGGCGAACGACCACCCCGCCACCGGCGTGCCGTGCCCGACGAACGGGGTGTAGCCGCCGTAGACCGTCACGTTGCCGCCCTGGGCGCGGTCGACGGCGGCCAGCCGCTCGGCGTCACGCGCCGGCAGCGACGCCACGCCGGGCGGCTCCGGCCGGAACCGGGCCCGGCGCAACCGGGTCACCAGCAGCCGCCGGGTGCCCAGCAGGTGCCCCACGAGCACCAGGTAGGCGACCAGGCCGACCGGCAACGCCAGCCACGGCCGGCCGACGACCCAACCGGGCAGCCCCGCCGGGTCGTCGCCCGGCGTGGCCGCGCCGAGCTGCAGGACCAGCACGAGCGAGACCGTCGCGATGGCGATCATCGACACGAACGGGCCCACCGGGCCGTTGCGGCCGGGCCGCAGCGGGGCCAGTGAGCTGCCCACCGCCATCGTGACCCCGACCAGCACCGTCGCCAGCGGGGCGAGCAGCACCGCCAGGCCACCGGCGACCAGCAGCCCCACGTCACGCAGACGACGCCGCCGGCGGGCGGCCAGGCAGTGCCGCAGCACCGTGCCCAGGTCGAAGCCCACCGACGGGGCGACCGCGCGCAGGTCGTCGTCGAACACCTCGGCCAGCACCCGTTCGGTGAACGTGTCGTCGGTGTGCGCGGCCGCGCACAGGTAGCGGGTGGCCTCGCTGCCGGCGTCCGGGTGCGAGCGTGCCGACGGCGCCTCGTCGCGCGGGCCGCTGTGCTGCCGTACCACCATGTCAGCCACCTCCGTGCCGGGTCGCCGGGAATCCCCCACGGCGCGGCCCCGGCCCGCGCACCACCGCCCAGGCCAGCAGGACACCCACGACGAACCCGCAGTACAGCGCCCCGGAGATCGCGCCGAGCACCGCCGAGGTCAGGTCCACGCCGCGCAGCATGCCGCTGTCGGTGAGGACGTGGATCGTCACGCCGCACACCGCCGCGAGCACCGCCGCCGTCACGCTCGCGCCGATCACCGCGAGCACCCGGTGCGTACGCCGCGGCGCGGACGCCGGGGTGGCCAGCCGACGCAGCAACGCCACCGCGATCACGACGAACAGCACGGTGCGGGCGTTCTCCGCCAGCCACCAGGCGACATGGTCGGCCCGCAGCGGCCGCACGTCCCATCTCGGCCAGCCCAGCCCCGCCAGGGTCGCCTCGCCCAGCGCCCCCACCAGCCCCGCCGGTCCGTCGCCCCGGGGCAGTCGGTAGCGCCACTCGATGATCAGCCGGGCGGCCCACGGATTACCGACCAGCAGGACCAGCCAGAGCAGCGGCCGGGCCTCCGGCGGGACGCGCCGGTGCGGGCGCTGCGGCGGCGGCACCGCGATGCGGGCCGGCAGCGGGTCCAACGCCCGGGCCGCCACCGCCGGCACGGGCGCCGGCGGCTCCCCCGCCCCTCCCGACCGGGGAGGAGGCATCCAAGACATCACCCGGACATCTTCACCGCAGCGCAGCGCGACACCGCCGTCACTGTCCGACATCCGCCAGCCGCGCTTCGACGCGGTGGCAACCGGGCGGCCACCCGGCGGCCAACGGGGCCGGGCATACTCCCCGCGTGACCCACGCCTACCTCGACGGCGCCGCCCCGCTGGCCTTCGCCCACCGGGGCGGCGCCGCCGAGGGCGACGAGAACACCGTCGCGGCGTTCGCCCGGGCCATCGGGCTCGGCTACCGGTACGTCGAGACCGACGTGCACGGCACCGCCGACGGCGTCGCGGTGGTCTTCCACGACGCCACGCTGACCCGGGTCACGGGCGAGCCGGGGCGCATCGCCGACCTGCGCTGGGCCGACCTGGCCTCGGTACGCGTCGGCGGCGCCGCCGTGGTCCCCCGCCTCGACGAGGTCCTCGACGCCTGGCCGCAGGTGCGGTTCAACATCGACGTCAAGGCCGACGGCGGCGTCGAGCCGACCGTGGCCACCGTCGCCCGCGTCGGGGCCGGCGACCGGGTGCTGCTGGCCTCGTTCAGCGACGCCCGGCTGGCCCGGCTGCGCGCCCTGACGCAGGGGCGCGTCGCCAGCAGCCTCGGCATGCGCGGGGTGGCCCGGCTGCGGATGGCGTCGCTGACCGGGCGGGCGCTGCGGCTGCCACCGTCGGTGGTCGCCGCGCAGGTGCCGGTGCGCTACGGGCGGGTGCCCGTGGTGGACCGCCGGTTCCTGCGTTACGCCCACCGGCTCGGACTGCACGTGCATGTCTGGACGATCGACGAACCTGCCGAGATGCACGAGTTACTCGACCTCGGAGTGGATGGCATCATGACCGATCACGTCGGCGTGCTGCGCGACGTCTACCGCAGCCGCGGCCACTGGGCCGCCTGAACCCGTTCGAAGGACCCCGATGGCCGAGACCGTCACCCCCGCCGTGGACGACACCCCCGCCCCGGCGAGCACCCGCCGCGAACGCAGCGGCTGGTACTTCTACGACTGGGCGATGTCCGCCTTCTCCACCACCGTCATCACCGTCTTCCTCGGCCCGTTCCTGACCACCGTCACCAAACTCGCCGCCGGCTGCGAACTCGGCGCCGACACCTGTTCCGGGTACGTGTACCCGCTGGGCATCAAGGTCGCCGCCGGCTCGTACTTCCCGTACCTGGTGTCGCTGTCGGTGTTCCTCACCGTGTTCGCGCTGCCGGTCGTCGGTGCCATCGCCGACCGCTCGGCGCACAAGAAGCGGCTGCTCGCCGCCGCCGCCTTCACCGGCGCCGGCGCCACCGTCGGCATGCTCTTCGTCACCGGCGACCGGTACCTGCTCGGCGGGGCGCTGTTCATGGTCGCCAACATCGCCTTCGGCGCCGGCGTCGTGGTCTACAACTCGTTCCTGCCGCGGCTCGGCGGCCCCGACGAACGCGACGGCATCTCCAGCCGCGGCTGGGCGCTGGGCTACCTGGGCGGCGGCCTGCTGCTGGCACTCAACCTCGTCGCGGTCAGCATGCTCGGCGAGGAGGGCAACCACCAGCGCACCCTCGACCTGGCCCGCTGGTCGATCGTGTCCGCCGGCCTGTGGTGGGCGGTGTTCACCCTGATCCCGCTGCGCTGGCTGCGCGAGCACCCCACGGCCGCCGCGCTGGCCGGCGGCAACCCGCTCACCGACGGGTTCCGGCAGCTCGGCCGCACCCTGCGCG
Source organism: Micromonospora sp. LOL_025 (assembly GCF_048060285.1). Taxonomy (NCBI): domain Bacteria; kingdom Bacillati; phylum Actinomycetota; class Actinomycetes; order Micromonosporales; family Micromonosporaceae; genus Micromonospora; species Micromonospora sp. LOL_025. Next base: position 58,768 of record NZ_JBHMIR010000016.1, read on the forward strand.
AGATCAAGGCGTACCCGCTGACGCTGTTCTTCCTGCTGGCGTTCCTGGTCTACAACGACGGCATCCAGACCGTCATCGCGCTGGCCAGCCAGTACGGCACCGAGGAACTGAAGCTCGGGCAGAGCACCCTGATCGTCACCATCCTGCTGGTGCAGTTCCTCGCCTTCGGCGGCGCGCTGCTGCTCGGCGCCCTCGCCAAGCGCATCGGCGCCTGGAAGACCGTGCTGATCAGCCTGGTGCTGTGGACCGGGGTGATCCTCGGCGCGTTCCGGCTGCCCGCCGAGGCGCCGCTGCCGTTCATGATCCTCGGCGCCGCCATCGGCCTGGTGCTCGGCGGCAGCCAGGCGTTGAGCCGGTCGCTGTTCAGCCAGCTCATCCCCGCCGGCAAGGAGGGCGAGTACTACGGCTTCTACGAGATCAGCGACAAGGGCACCAGCTGGCTCGGCCCGCTGGCCTTCGGCATCGTGTTCCAGCTCACCAACTCCTACCGGGTGGGCCTGGTCTCCCTGCTGATCTTCTTCGTCGTCGGGTTCCTGCTGCTGCTGGCCGTGCCGATCCGGCGGGCGATCGTCGCCGCCGGCAACACCCCGCCCCGGGTGCTCTGAGCGACCCGCGCCCGCCCGCACCGGCCGGATCAGCCGACGTCGATCGGCTAGGCTGCCCGACCGTGACCGACCACGCCGCCGCCCCGACCTGCCTGGCGCGCCCGCCGCTGGGCCCCGACGAGTCCCCCGCCAAGTGCGCCGCGGCGCGGGGCGTGGACGGGCGCCCGCTGCACGCGGCGGCGTTGAAGTTCTTCTGGGGGCCGATGGACTGCGGCAAGTCCACGATGGCGTTGCAGATGAACCACAACCACTCCCGGCAGGGCCGCCGCGGCCTCGTCACCACCCGCATCGACCGCTCGCTGGGCCCGCAGGTCACCACCCGCATCGGCCTGGCCCACGAGGCCGTCGAGGTCACCGACGAGCTGGACCTGCGCACCCTCGTGCGCGACACGTGGGCCGAGGGCGTCCGCGTCGACTACCTGATCTGCGACGAGGCGTCGTTCTACAACCTGGAGCACATCGAGCAGATGGCCGAGCTGGTCGACAGCTACGACGTCGACGTGTACGCGTTCGGGCTGGCCACCGACTTCCGCTCGTGCCTGTTCCCGGCCGCGCAGCGGCTGTTCGAACTGGCCGACGAGGTGGCCCGCATCCAGGTCGAGGTGCTCTGCTGGTGCGGCCGGGAAGGGCTGCTCAACGCCCGCGTCGTCGACGGCCGGGTGGTCCGCGAGGGCCTGCAGGTCGTCATCGGCGACACCGTGGACAGCGCCGAGGTGCGCTACCAGGTGCTCTGCCGCCGGCACTACCGCGCGGGGGAACTCGGCCCCCGCCGCTGACGCCTCAGTACGGGTCACCGCACACCCGCCAGTCGCCGTCCTCGCGCACCACCGACAGCTTCCGCTCCTCGGTGAGGCCGCTGTCGCGGGTCAGCCGCACCGTCACCGTGCCGCGCGGGCTGCCACCCCGGGTCGCCACCGACACGTCGACGATCTCGTAGCCGTCGACCACCGGCGGGGTGCGCAGCCAGCTGGTGAACCCGATCGGGCTCCACCGGGTGCGGGTGTCGGCGCAGAGCCGGTCGTACGCGCCGTCGGTGTCGCCCGCCGCCACCGACCGCAGGAACCCGTCGGCGGTCTCGCGCACCGGGCCGCTGGCCTGCGTGACCACCTGCACGTTCCAGGCGCCCAGCCCGGCCACCCCGACGCAGCACAGCAGCACGGTCACGCCCGCGAACACCAACCCGGTACGCACCGGGCGGCCCCGACGGGCCGGCCGGCTCCACGGCTGCTCAGCGCCCACCCGTCGACCGTAGAGAACCGGCGGGCCCGCCCGCAGGAAAGTCGGCCCTGTCGTCCCCCGTGCCGGCCTGCCGGGTCGCGGTCGCCGCCGGCGACCACCACCCCCGCCGCGCGCGGTCACGGCTCGATGAGTCCGGCCCGGATGGCGTAGCGGGTCAGTTCCAGCCGGTCCCTGAGGCCGAGCTTCTGCAGCAGGTTGGCCCGGTGCCGCTCGACGGTCTTGACGCTGATGAACAGCAGGCGGGCGATCTCCTTGGAGGAGTGGCCCTCGGCGACGAGCTTGAGGATCTCCTCCTCGCGCTCGGTGATGGCCCTGGCCGGCAGGCTCTCGCCCCGGGCGCTGCGTTCCAGGTAGGTGTGGATGAGGGCGTTGATGGCGCCGGGATAGAGGAACGGCTCGTCGCGTACGGCGGCGCGGCAGGCCTCCACCAGGTCGCGGTCGGCGACGGACTTGAGCACGTAGCCGTTGGCGCCTACCTTGAGGGCCTCGAAGAAGTACTGCTCGTTGTCGTACATCGTCAGGATGAGGATGCGCAGGCCCGGTTGCTGCCGGGACAGCTCCCGGGCCGCCTGGAGGCCGGTCAGCCGCGGCATGGCGATGTCGAGGATGGCCAGGTCGGGGCGCTCGGTCTGGGCCAGGGCGATGGCCTTCGCGCCGTCGCCGGCCTCGGCCACGACGGTAAGGTCCGGTTCGCTGTCGAGGATGAGGCGCACGCCACGGCGCACGAGGGCGTGGTCGTCGGCGAGCAGGATGCGGGTGGTCACGGCCGGGCCTCGGAGTCGCCGACGGGCACCCGCAGCCGCACCTCGGTGCCGCCGTCCGGGCCGGGCCCCACGGCGAGCTGGGCGCCGATGAGCAGGGCCCGCTCCCGCATGCCGCGTACGCCGGCGCCCTCGGCGGCGTACGCCGATGCCCCGGCCGTCGTCGCGGATCCGCAGCTGCACGTGGCCCGGTCGGCGGGTCAGCGACAGCTCGACGGTGGCGGCCCGCGCGTGCCGGACGGTGTTGGTGAGGGCCTCCTGCGCCACCCGGTAGATCACCAGTTCGGCCTCGCCGTCGAGGGCGGGCAGGTCCGCGCCGAGGTGCTGGCGCACGGACAGGTCCGTGTGCCCGGTGACCTCCGTGACGAGCGCCTTGAGGGCGCTGGTCAGGCCGAGTTCCTCCAGTACGCCGGGGCGCAGCCGGCGGGCGATGCGGCGGATCTCGTCGAGGCTGTCGCGGGTGGTCTCCTGCACCTGGGCGAGTTGGGCGCGGACCGGTTCGGGCGCGGACCGGGCGACCTGCTTGAGTTCGAGCAGGACCGCGGTCAGCGTCTGGCCGACCTCGTCGTGCAGTTCCTGGGCGACGCGCCGGCGCTCGGCCTCCTGGGCGGACAGGGCGCTGGCCGCGCTGGAGGCCCGCTCCGCCTCCAGCCGGTCGATCATGGCGTTGAAGGCGCGGATCAGGTCCGCGATGCCGGCCTGGCCGGCCGGGACCGGCCGGGGCTCGGGCTGCAGCAGGTCGATGGTGGTCATGGCCCGGGTCAGCCGGTGCAGCGGAGCGAGTCCGACGCGCAGCAGCGCGGCGTTGGCGACCAGCATCGCGGCGAGACCCACGGTCAGCACGACGGCCTCGGTGAGCAGCACGGGGGTGGACACCGTGACCGGGCCGAGCAGCAGCAGCGTGGCGGCGACGAGTACGGCGGCGTTGAGCAGGAAGATCCGCCAGAACAGCGACACGACGGTTCCTCCCCTCGCGGCCCGGCTCCGCCCGGCGTCGGCAGTTGTTCCTTGCGGCCCGCCAGGGGCCAGGCCGGCCCGCCCCGCGGCGGTGATCACCCTCATCATGGTCAGCCTGTCGGCCCGGGTGTGTGCTGTAAATGCGTGCGCGCACCCATTATCCGTCGCGCCCGCGACCGGGGTGGGGGCGCGGGCGCACCGCGCCGGGCTGCCGGCGCAGAGCTTCGCAGCAGCGCCGGCGGCAAATGGGTGTCAGCCCCGATGTCGACCCGGCCCGCTCCGATGACCATGAAGGCGAGCCCGGGGCCGGGAGCCGCTGCGGCTCCGATTCCTGCTGCCCGGCTCCGCCTGCCGCCGCCCGCGCGGACGTCGCCCGTCGCGCCGAGACCCCGGAGGATCTTGTGAACCGTCACCTGATGGTGGTCGAGCCCACACCACCGGAGACCGACACGCGCGCCTGCGCCTACCGGTCCACCGACGCGGAGAACGGCCTGCCGGGCGGATGCCCGTGAGCGCGCGGCCCACCCCCGCCTCGACCGTCATCTCGGCGGTCGCCGGCGCCTTCACGACGGTCATGACCACGGTGAACGCCCGGGTGTACGTGTGGCCGCGCCTCGTCGCGGCGTAGCCGGGACCCGCGAGCCAGGGGGCCGCCGTGGATCTCGGTGAGCTGTACGTGACGCTGGCCGTCGGCGCCGGCGTGGTCCTGGCCAGCGTCGGCGCGGCCCGGCTGGCCACCCGGCTGGGCATGCCGGTGTTGCTGGCGTACCTGGCCGTCGGCCTGCTGCTGGGCCAGGACCTGGCCGGTTTCCCGTTCGACGACGCGGCCCTCGCCCAGGCACTGGGCCTGGCCGCGCTGGCGGTCATCCTGGTCGAGGGCGGCCTGACCACCAGGTTCAGCGACGTACGCGAGGTGCTGGCGCCCGCGTCGGTGCTGGCCACCGTCGGCGTGTTCGTCAGCGTCGCCGTCACCGCCGCGGCGGCGTACCTGCTGCTGGACATCGGCTGGCAGATGGCGTTGCTGCTGGGAGCCGTCGTGTCGTCCACCGACGCCGCGGCGGTGTTCTCCGTGCTGCGGGCGGTGCCCCTGCCCCGGCGGCTGACGAGCCTGGTGGAGGCGGAGTCCGGACTCAACGACGCTCCCACGTTGATCCTGGTGCTCACCTTCAGCGCCGCCACCCTCGACGCGGTCGCGCCCCTGCCGCTGGTCGCCACGATGGCCTACCAGTTGATCGCCGGGGGCGCCATCGGCGTGGTGACGGGCGCTACCGGCGTGTGGCTGCTGCGGCGGCTGACCCTGCCCACCTCGGGCCTGTACCCCATCGCGACGGTCGCCTGCGGGGTGCTGGCCTTCGCCGTCGCCGGCCTGGCCCAGACCAGCGGGTTCCTGGCCGCGTACCTGGCCGGACTGGTGCTCGGCAACGCCGGCCTGCCGCACCGCCGGGCCACCCACTCGGTCGCGGAGGGACTGGGCTGGATCGCCCAGATCGGTCTGTTCGTCATGCTCGGCCTGCTGGCCACGCCCAGCGAACTGCCCGCCGCGATCGTTCCCGCGATCGTGGTCGGTACGGCACTGCTGCTGCTCGCCCGGCCCGCCTCCGTGCTGGTGGCGCTGGCCGCGTTCCGGATCCCACTGCGCGAACAGGCGTTCCTGTCGTGGGCCGGACTGCGCGGCGCCGTGCCGATCGTGCTGGCCACCATCCCGGTCGTCGCCGGGGCGCCGGGCAGCGAACAGGTCTTCAACATCGTCTTCGTGCTCGTCGTGGTGTTCACCCTGATCCAGGCCCCGACCCTGCCCTGGCTGGCACGGCGGCTACGCCTCGACTCGCACGACCTGGGACCCGACCTGCAGATCGAGCTGGCGCCGCTGGACGCCATGGACGCCGACCTCATCCACGTCACCGTCGAACCCGGTTCCCGCCTGCACGGGGTCTACCTGCCCGAGCTGCGGCTGCCGCCGCCGGCGGCGACCACCCTCGTCGTGCGGGGCGACGACTCGTTCGTGCCCGATGAGCACACCCGGCTGCGCGTCGGCGACCAACTGGTCGTGCTCACCACCCCACCCGTACGCGACGCCACCGAACGGCGCCTGCGGGCCGTCTCCCGCGCCGGGCGGCTGGCCGCCTGGTTCGGCGAGGCCGGCCATTTCGCTCCACCTGACGACAGGAGGCAATGATGCAGATAGAACGCGTGCCGCTGCCCGGAATCGGCGTCGGCTACACCCTGCACACCGGGGAGTGACAGGTGATCGGGGTCGTCTGCCATCGCGGCGGCCGGCGCGACGTCGTCGTCTACGCGCCCGGTGACCCGGACACCGTGGAACGGTCCGTGACCCTCAGCGCGACCGAGGCGCAGGAGGTGGCCGAGCTGCTGCACCCCGTCGCCACCATCGACCACGTCACGCACCTGGAACGGCACCGGGGGGCGATCAGCGTCGTCGAGCTGCCGGTCACGGCCGCGTCGCCGTACGACGGCCGGACCCTGGCCGAGGCCGTCGCGCGCGTCCAGGGGGTGAGCGTCGTCGCCGTCGCGCGCGACGGGCGGACCATCACCGCGCCGGGGCTGGGGCACGTCCTCGCCCACGGCGACGTCCTGATCGTCGCCGGGGGTCAGCAGAGCATCGAGGCGCTGAGCCGGGCGCTGGTCCACACGGACCCGTAGGCCGTGCGTACCGGCCACCGCAGCTCAGCCGCGGCGGCGGGCCCGGGCGGCCCAGATGGCGTACGCGGGATCGCGGTCGAGGTTGTGCCGGTCCCGGTCGTAGCGGCGGGTGGTGCGCGGGTCGGCGTGGCCCATCGCGTCCTGCACGTCCTCCAGGGGCACGCCCTCGGCGCGGGCGGTGGTGGCGAACGCGTGCCGCAGCGAGTGCGGCGACAGCCTCGCCCAGGCCGGGATGCCGGCCGTCCGGGCCAGCCGGCGCACCAGCCGGAACATCGCGTGCCGGTCCAGCCGGGCCCCGCTGGCGGTGACCAGCAGCGGGCCGGTCAGCTCGTGCACCGCCACGCCCTGCGCGGCGGCCCGCTGGGCCAGGTACGCGTCGAGCGCGTACGCGGTGCCGGGGGTCAGGGCGCGGCGGCGCGACTTGCCGCCCTTGCCGACGAACCGCACGCTGCGGTGGCCCCGCTCGGCGCCCAGGTCGGCCAGGTCGAGCGAGACCAGCTCCCCCACGCGCAGTCCGAGGTCGGCCAGCAACGCGATCGCCGCCCGGTTACGCGCGGCGGTCGGCCCGGTGTCGGCATCGGCGGCGGCGAGCAGCGCGTCGACCTCCTCGGGGGTGAGCCCGACCGTCGCGGAGTGGTCCCGGTCGATGCGGGGGCGGTCGGCGCCGGCGACCGGGTTGGCCTCGACCGCGCGCAGCTTGACCAGGAAGTCGTACCAACTGGACAGGGCGGAGAGCCGGCGGGCGACGGTGGCGGGGGTGAGCGGCTTGCCGGTACGCGCGCCGAGCGTGGCCTCCAGCGCCCGGCCGTACTCGTTGACGTGCAGGAAGTTCGCCTGCAACGGGTCCAGTTCACGGGCGGCGCACCACGCGAGCCAGCCGGCGACGTCGCGCCGGTACGCGTCGCGGGTGTGCTCGGACAGCCGCCGGTTGCGCAGCCACGCCTCGGTGAAGTCGACGGGTCCCCCGGGCAGGGCCAGCGGGGTGGGCCGGCTTGGCCGCGCCGGAGCGTTCGGGGAGAGCATGTGAAAAAGGTTCTCAGCTTCGGGTCGGGAACGGGAGGAGGCGCGCCCTACGCGATCGTGGCCACCGCCGGCTCCTCGACGATCCGCCGGTCGGCCAGCCGCCAGCGCCGGTCGACCCCGACCGCCTCGGCGAACCAGGTGTCGTGGCTGACCATCACCAGGGTGCCCCGGAACTGCCGCAGCGCCTCCTCCACCACGTCGAGGGCGTCGAAGTCGAGATAGTTCGTCGGCTCGTCGAGCAGCAGCACCTCGGCCGGGCTGTTCACCAGCACCGCGAGCAGCAGCCGGCGCAGCTCACCCGCGGAGAGCACCCGCAGCGCCACGTCCCACCGCTCCGGGCCGAACAGGTGGGCGTCGAGCAGCCGTTCGGCGTCGTCGACGTACACCGGCACCCGGGAGCGGAAGTAGTCGCGCACGGTGACGTCGGTACGCAGCGCGTCGTGGGTCTGCGGCAGCACGGCGACCGGCTCCGCGGCCATGACCTCGCCCCCGGCGGGGTGGACCTCGGCGGCGAGGGCCCGCAGCAGGGTGGTCTTGCCTGCGCCGTTCGCGCCGGTGAGCAGGATCCGGTCGCCGGCGCGGACGCTCAGGTCGACGCGGTCGAGCAGCACCCGGCCGCCGGCGCGCAGCGTCAGGCCCCGCGACCGCAGCACCTCCCGCCCGCCGGTGGCCTGCTGGGGGAACGCCAGCGTCAGCGGCGGCCGGGTACGGGGCTCGGCGAGCCAGCGGATCGAGTCCATCTGCCGGCGCAGCCGCCGCTCGCGGGCCTTGGCCTTCTTCGCCACCTTCTTGGCGTAGCGACGCTGCTGGTCGGCGCCGAGGCCGCTGCGCACGGACTCCTCGACTCCGCGGGCCTGCTCCTTGGTGCGGTCGATGTCGGCAAGCCAGCGCCGGTGGTCCTTCTGCTGCGCCTCGTAGTCCAGCAGCAGCCGCTGCCAGCGGCGCGTCTTCTCCGCCCGGTAGTCGCTGTAGCCGCCGGTGTAGGTCTGCGGCGCCTCGTGGATGCCGTCCAGCTCGACGATCCTGGTCACCGTGCGGTCCAGGAACGCCCGGTCGTGGCTGACCACCAGCACCGCGCCGGGAAAGGCCGCCAGCCAGTCGCCGAGCCAGGCGATCCCGTCGGCGTCGAGGTGGTTGGTCGGTTCGTCGAGCACCAGCAGGTCCGGGGCGTGCAGCAGCACCCGGGCGAGGGTGAGCCGGGCCTGCTCGCCGCCGCTGACCCGACGCAGCGGGGTGTCGTCGCGCAGCTGGTCGATGTCGAGGCGCTGGCGGACCTCCGTCAGCCGGGCCTGCGCCCGCCAGCCGTCCAGCGCCGCCCACCGCTCCTGCGCGTCGCCGTACTCGGCGAGCGCCGTGCCGTCGCCGTCGGCCATCCGCCGTTCCAGATCGCGTAGCCGTGCGGCCAGGGGTTGCAGCTCGCCGAGCCCGGCGGCGAGGAACTGCCCGACGGTGGCGTCCGGGTCCGGCACCTGCTGGGCGAAGTAGCCGACCCGGACGCCGGGAGCCAGGGCGACGTGCCCGCCCGACGGTGGCTCCTCGCCGGTGAGCACCCGCAGCAGGGTGGACTTGCCCACCCCGTTCGGGCCCACGAGGCCGACCCGGTCGCCGGCGTTCAGGACCAGCTCGACATCGGTGAACAGCGGCTCGGTGTCGTAGTGCTTGCTGACGGACGCGACCTTCAACACGGGATGCTCCTGCGCGGGACGACGGGCGGGGCCGTCGACGCCCGGGCGGGCGGACGGCCGGAACCGGTGGCGGCGGGGCGCTGCCCTGCCGCGTCCTGCGGGATCACATCGTCCGGTCGACTCCTGACGGTTCGGCTGCGGGACCGCCGTCGAGTGTGGCACCGGCCTACGGCCCCCGCCACCGATTTGCCCCTCTGGCCCGCTGCGCCGCGCACACCCCCGTCGTCGCGGTCGGCTCCCGATCACCCGCGACCCCGGACACGCGACGGGGGCGGGCGGCCGCACCGGCCGTCCCGCCCCCGTTCGCCGGGATCAGGCGTTGATCTCCTTGCGGCCGTTGCCGTTGGCGGTGGCCGTGACGGTGACCCGGCGGGGCTTGGCCCGCTCCGCGACGGGGATCCGCAGGGTCAGCACGCCGTTGTCGTAGCCGGCCTCGAGCTTGTCGGTGTCGAGGGTGTCGCCGAGGAAGAGCCGCCGCGTGAAGGTGCCCATCGGGCGTTCGGCGGCGACGAGCTCGACGTTGTCGCCGGCGGGCCGGCGGCGCTCGGCGCGCACGGTCAGCACGTTGCGCTCGACGGTGCAGTCGATGCTGTCCGGGTCGACGCCGGGCAGGTCGAACGCCGCGTAGAACCAGTCGCCGTCGCGGTAGGCGTCCAGGGGCATGACCGCGGGGCGCGCGGCGGTGCCGAAGAACTGCTCGGTGATCCGGTCGATCTCACGGAACGGGTCGGTACGCATCAACATGGCCTGCCTCCTCGGTTCTCCTGGCCGAAGGTCCCTGAGTTGAGCCGATGCGACTCAACTTCCTCCTCTGTATTTAGCGCGTTGCGGCCGCGTCGTCAACTCAGGACCTTCTCGAACCAGTGCTCGGCGTAGGGGCCGTCGTTGTACGCCGGGATCTCCCGGTAGCCGTGCCGGGCGTACAGGGCGCGGGCCTCGATCAGGTCGCCGCGGGTGTCCAGCCGGATCCGGTCGACCTCGGCGGCACGGGCCCGCTCCGCCATGGCGGCGAGCAGGACCGCACCGCCGCCGTGGCCTCGGTGCGCGGGGCGCACGTACACCCGGGTCAGCTCCGCCCAGCCCGGGCGGTACCGCAGCCCGGCGCAGCCGGCCGGACGACCGTCGCGGTGCGCGACCAGGAGGATCCCGGTGGGCGCGGCCAGGTCGTCGCTCGGCTCGTCGGCCATCGCCGCCGCGACCTCACCCGGCCTGACCGGGCGGCCGTGGTAGCGGCGGACCATCTCCTCGAAGTACTCCTCGAGCAGGGCCGTCGCCTCGGGCCGGTCGGGACGGGTCGGGACAGTCGTCCAGTCTGTCGCGTTCACCCGTCGATCCTCGCCGTCGGGTCAACGGGATATCCGCCGCCACGACGGGGGCGGGCCCGACGCGGACGGTCAGTCGCCGACGCGCCAGTAGACGCCCTGCTCCCGGGCCAGCAACTGCTCGTCGATCAGGTACCGGCGCAGCGCCGCGTGGTCGGAGCCGCCGCGCTCGCACCAGCGCCGCAACACCTCGTCCACCTCCCGCTCCGGATAGCGCACCCCCGGCTCGAAGGACTTCGCCACGTGCGCCAGGACCACCCGTCGCCGGCCGCGCTGCGCCGGCAGGCCGGTCAGCCTGTCGTCGCGCACGAAGGTGCGCAGCACGCGGTCCGTGGAGTCGCCGGCCGGACGGGGCGCCGCCGGCGTACGGGCCGCCTCGCGCAGCCGCTCGGCGTCGACCCGCAGGTCACCGTCGCCGCCGGCCACCAGGCCCGCGTCGACGAGCCGGCGGATCGCGGTCAGCACCTGCCGCGCCGGCAGGCCCGTCCGGTCGGCCACCGCCGGGGCGTCGGCGTCGCCCAGCACGATCGCCGCGAAGACCTGCCGCCGTACGTCGTCGGCGAGTGCCCCCGCCAGAGCCTGCGCTGTCATGCGGCCACCCTGCCAGCCGGCGTACGCGGGCCGCACCCCCATTTCCGCCCGACAGGCGGGCCCGGCGGGTCTACCCGCCGACCGCCTCGGCGCGCAGCACCACCCGGCGCAGCAGGTCGGACAGCTGCCGCCGCTCGTGCGGGGCGAGCGCGGCCAGCAGCCGGTGCTCCTCGGCGCCCCGGACGTCCATGGCCCCGTGCCAGGCCGCCTGCCCCGCCTCGGTCAGTTCCACGTCGACGCGCCGCCGGTCTGCGCGTTGGTGCCCCGCCTGCTCCTGCTGCCCCTCGGCGGCGTGCTCGCCGACCGCCTCGACGCCCGCCGCGTCGCGATCCTCGCCGACCTCGTACGCTGCCTCGCGCAACTCGCCGTCGGCGTCGAACTCCTCGGCGCCGCGTCGCTCGACGTGATCGCGGTGGCGGCCGCCGTCGGTGCGTTCGCCCTGCCCACCGCCTCGCCCCTGGTCGCCGGCACGGTCGAGCCGGCCCAACGGCAGCAGGCCAACGCCCTGATGGGCGTCACCGCCAACACCAGCCGCCTCGCCGGCCCCGCCCTGGCCGGCGCGCTGATCTGGGCCGCCAGGCCCGGCTGGGCGTTCGTCCTCGACGCCGCGACGTTCGCGCTCAGCGCGCTGCTGCTCGCGGTCGTCCGGGTCCGCCACGTCCCGATGCCGCGACGGAGCGTCCTCGCCGACCTCGCCCACGGCTGGCGGGAGGTCCGCCGCCGCGACTGGTTCTGGACCAGCCTGCTCGGTCACGGCGTGTGGAACGGCGCCGCCGCCGTCCTCATGACCCTCGGCCCGGCGGTCGCCGTGCGTCGCCTCGGCGGCGAGGGCGTCTGGGTGCTGATGCTCCAGGCCGGCGCGGTCGGCATGCTCGCCGGCTCGCTGCTTGCCGCCCGGATCCACCCCCGCAGACCGGTGCTGACGGCCAACCTCGGGCTGGCCAGCTACGCCGCGCCGCTGGCCCTGCTCGCCGTCGCCGCGCCCGCCCCGCTGGTCATCACCGCCTACGGGATCGCGCTGAGCGCCATCGGCTACCTCAACCCGGTGTGGGAGACCGTCGTGCAGGGACAGTTCCCGCCGCACGTCCTGGCCCGGGTCACCTCGTACGACTGGCTGGTCTCCCTCGGCGCGATGCCGCTGGGTTACGTCCTCGCGCCGATGGCCGCCCGGACCTGGGGCGAGCCCGCGCCGCTGCTCGCGGCAGGCACTCTGGTCCTCGTCGCCTGCGCCGGCACCGCCGCCGTGCCCGGCGTGCGGCGGCTCACCTCGGCACCGGTGCCGCCCGCCGACGGGGCGAGCCGCCGCGCGGTGAACGCGTCGAGCGCGTGACCGGCCCGGCACGGCCTGCCTTGAAGCGGCCGAACCCGGCCCGACGCCGGGCCGGAGGTCCGGCTCTGCACGGCACCGCCCGGTGCGGCAGAGTGACACCGTTGGCGCAGTTCGAGGAAGGGCGGTGCGCGTGGAGGGTCCGACCGGGGTGGTGTTTCCCAAGACCGACGCGGGACGCAGTACGTCCGCGCTCGGGCGGGCGGTCGTCGCCGACGCGCTGCGCGCCGTCGATCCGGTCGGCGCGCGCTCGGCGGAACACGAGACGAACTGGCGCCACGGTTACCTCGGGCACTTCCGACGGCTCGTCGAGGCCGGACTGCTCTCCCGCGAGGCCGCGGTGACGATCGCCCGCGACGGGCTCGCCTCGCTGCACCGCCGGATGACCGTGCTGCGCGCCGACGGCACCGAGATCGGCCTCGCCGACGCGTTCGGCACGCCCACCGAGGCCGCACCGCTGCGGACGGCGACGGTCGCCGGCACCGGCGAGGTCGACCGGGAGTTGTCCCTGCCGTACCGGGGCCGGCGGCTGCGCGGCGACGACCTGCACCGCCGGCTCGACGCGTGGGTGGGCGCCGGCGTCGTCGAGCCGTCCTGCGCCGACGCGGTACGCGCCGTCATGGCCAACCCGGACTGGCTCGACCTGCGCGACCAGCGCATCGTGGTGCTCGGCGCGGGCGCGGAGATGGGCCCGCTGCCGTCCGTGCTGCGCTGGGGCGGCGACGTCGTCGCGGTCGACCTGCCACGCCCGGAGATCTGGCGGCGCCTGTTGGACACCACGCGCCGCTCCGGCGGCCGGCTCCACCTGCCCGTCCCCGCCGGCGCCGAGCCCGACGACGGCGCGTTGGCCGCCCGCGCCGGCGCCGACCTGCTGCACAACCTTCCGCAGGTGGCCGACTGGCTGCTGGGCGTCGACGGCCGGCTCGTGCTGGGCAACTACGTCTACGCCGACAGCGCGACCAACGTCCGGGTCGCCACCGCGGTCGACGCGCTCACCCTCCGGTTGCAGGACCGCCGCGACGACGTGGCGCTCGCGTTCCTGGCCACCCCCACCGACGTCTTCGCCGTCCCCGGCGACGCGGTGCGCCACGCCGAACGCGGCTACGCGGCGCGCGGCATCGTCCGCCGGTCGTTGCGGGTCGCCTCCGGCGGCAGGCTTCTGCACCGCAACTACCCGCCGGGTGTGGACCCCGGCGTCAACGACAGCCTCGTCCCCCAGCAGGGCCCCAACTACGCGCTGGCGAAACGCCTGCAACGGTGGCGGGCGACGGTGGCCCGCGACGGCGGGGCAACCGTGTCGTTCACCGTCGCCCCGCCCACCCGTACCCGCTCGGTGTTGCGCAACCGGGCGCTGGCCGCCGCGTACGCCGGTGCGCACCGCTTCGGCATCGAGGTGTTCGATCCGGCGACCAGCAACACGCTGATGGCCGCGCTCCTGGTGCACCACCTGCGTACGGGCGGCCCGGCGCTGCCGCACCCGTGGCAGGACGAGGCGTACGGCGCAGCGCACGGTGGGCTGTGGCGGGTGCCGTACGCCCCGCGCAGCGCCCTGGGCCTCGCCGTCCTGCTCGGTCTCGGCGGCGCGCGGACCTGACCTGCCCCGGGCCGCCCGCCGAGCGGACGCCGACGGCTCTCAGCCCAGCTGGAGACGGTCGGCCAGGCCGGCCCGGGTGAAGGCGTCGACCACGTCGTCGCGCCCTTCGGTGAAGTGGGCCCAGCTGTCCACGTGCACGGGCACGACGCGCCGCGCGCCCAGGATGCGGGCGGCCTCGACGGCCTGGACGCTGTCGAGGGTGAGCAGCGCGCCGTCGAACATGGGGGTACGCACGGCCCCGGCGAACAGCACGGCGGTGTCGACCGGCCCGAAGCGCTCGGCGATCTGCCGGACCAGATCCAGCGAGGCGTTGTCGCCGCTGACGTAGACCGTGGGCAGGTCGGCGGCGGTCAGGACGAACCCGACGACCTCGCCGGTGAGCGGCTCGCAGCCCTCCGGGCCGTGCCGGGCGGGCACGCCCGTCACGGTCACGGTGCCACCGCCGGGGCGGTCCAGCTCGACGGACTCCCACGCCGCCAGGCCCCGGGCGGTGCCGCCGAGGCGACCCGCCCCGCTGGGGGTGGTGACGGTCAGGGCGACGTCGGCCAGCAGGGCCCGACCGGCGTGGTCGAGGTTGTCGGGGTGCTGGTCGTGGGAGAGCAGCACCGCGTCGACGGGGCCGAGGTCGGCCGCGCCGGCGGTGGCGGGGGCCGTCTTGGTGAGGATCATGCCGGGGCCCAGGGGGTAGTCGCCGGGGGCGTCGAAGGTCGGGTCGGTCAGGAACCTGAGCCCGCCGTACTCGATGAGGGCGGTCGGCCCGCCGAAGACGCGGACGGGGACGGTCGTCGTGCCGGTGTCGGTCACCACTGTTCCTCACGGTTGGGGATTGTCTTTGCCGTGAGGAACCGTAATCGACTCTCACGGATAAACGCAAGATGTACCATGAGAACCGTGACGGAGTCCGCGACCACCGAGGCCACCGGCCCCGCTGTCCCGCTCCCGGCGCCGGGAGCGGGACGGCACGTCGCGCTGGACTTCGCCAACAGCGCCCCGACGCTGCCCGGCGGCCAGTCCCTCGACCTCCTCGGCACCCCCGAGGCCGCCGCGCGGTGGCTGGCCGAACGCCACCTCGCCCCGCCCGAGGCGGAGCTGCGGGAGGTGTGTGCGCAGCGGTTGCGCGCGCTGCGCGATCAGATCCGAGCCCTGATCGCCTCCCGGATCGACACCCGCCCCGCCCCCGTCGACGCCCTGCGCGCGGTCAACGACGCCCTGACCACGGCTCCCGCCGCCGACCTGCTGCACTGGGACGAGGCGCGCGGCCTGCACCGCGCCCCGGCACACCCCGTCACGCAGATCGTCGACCACGCCATGGCGGTCCTGGCGGCCGACGCGGCCGACCTGCTCAGCGGCCCCCACGCCGACCGCCTCGCCGCCTGCGGCTCCGCGCCCTGCACCCGCTACCTGCTGCGCACCCACGCCCGCCGGCACTGGTGCTCGGTGCGCTGCGGCGATCGCGCCCGTGCGGCCCGCGCCTACGCCCGCCGCACCCGCACCGAGGCGTCCTGACCCGGGCTCTTTCCCGCCGCTAAATGGAAGGCGGCGCCTCGCGGTGTCGCCTAGCCTCGTGAGGACACCACCCGACACGAAGAGGAGATCGATCATGAGGACGTCCGGCGGTTTCCCCGGCTCCCCGTCCGTCTCCCCCGCCGGAAAGGCACTTCGTGTTCGGACTGTTCGAAAACCCTGTTGATCCCTTCCCGACCGGTGACGACCGCACCCCGGCCGCCGGCGCCCGCCGGTTCCTCCTGGAGGAGCTGCGACCGCTGCGACCGGTCGTGACGGCGGCCGTCGCCACCACCGTCCTGGCGGCCGCGATCGAGGTGTGGCTCATCGGGTACGCCGGGCGCCTCGTCGACACGCTCGCCGCCGCGAGCCCGCAGCGGCTCTGGGCCGACCACGGCACCGAACTGCTCACCGTCGCCCTGTTCGTGCTGCTGGTCAGGCCACTGGTCCACGTGGTCGGCGAGGCGCTCGACGACATCGCGTTCCGTGCCAACGCCCGCCCCCTCGCCCGCTGGCGGGCACACCGGCACGTGTCCCGGCAGTCCGTCGGCTGGTTCCGCGACGACCTCGCCGGACGCATCGCCACCTCGGTCCGCGACGGTGGCGATGCCGCCAGCACCGCCGCGTACTCGGTCGTCCACACGCTGGTGTTCGTGATGGCCTACACAGCCGGCTCGGTGTGGCTGATGTCCACGATCGACGTGCGCCTGCTGCTCCCGCTGGGCGCCTGGATACTGGCGTACGCGACGCTCATGCGGTGGGTGGTGCCGCGCTACCGGCGCGCGTCGGAGCGGCTGCAGGACGCGGAGTCCACGCTGACCGGCCTGCTCGTCGACTCGTACGGCAACGTCGACACGCTCGCGTTGCTCGGCGGCCGGGACACCCGCACCGAGCACGACCGCCGGGTGTTCGCGCTGTCCCGGCGCGCGCACCTGGACCTGCAGCGGGTCGAGGTGACGATCAACGGCACCATGATGGCGCTGAGCAGCGCGCTGCTCGTCGGACTCGTCGGTTACGGGATCGTGCTGTGGCGGACCGATGCCGCGCCCCTGGGTCTCGTCGCGGCCGCGCTGGCGCTCAGCTTCCGGATCACCGCGATGGCCGAGTGGCTCCTGGACGCCGTGTCGTCGCTGTTCGGCTCCGTCGGCGCGCTGCGGCGGGCCCTGCGAACCGTCGCGCAACCGCTCGCGGTCGCGGACAGACCCGGGGCGACCGAGCTGCGGGTACGGGGTGGAGCGATCACCTTCGCACAGGTCAGCCACCACTACGGCCGGGGCGGGGGCGGGCTCGACCGGCTCAGCCTCGACGTCGCCGCCGGTGAGCGCGTCGGCATCGTCGGTAGGTCGGGTGCGGGCAAGTCCACGCTGGTCGGCCTGTTGCTGCGGTTCCACGACGCGGAGTCCGGCACGATCATGATCGACGGCACCGACGTCACCGACGTGACGCAGGAGAGCCTGCGCGGCCAGATCGCCATGGTCGCCCAGGAGGCCACCCTGCTGCACCGCTCGGTCCGGGAGAACATCGCCGGCCCCGGTGACGCCGACGAGGCGCGGATCGAGGCAGCGCTACGGCGGGCCTCCGCCGACCGGTTCGTCGCCACGCTGAGGGACGCGGACGGCCGGACCGGCCTGGACGCACATGTCGGCGAACGCGGCGTACGCCTGTCCGGTGGGCAGCGGCAGCGGATCGCCCTGGCCCGCGCGTTCTACCGCAACGCGCCGATCCTGGTCCTGGACGAGGCCACGTCCGCGCTCGACTCCGAGGCGGAGGCCGCCATCCACGACACGCTCAGCGAGGTGATGACCGGCCGTACGGTGATCGCCATCGCCCACCGGCTCTCCACCATCGCCCGCATGGACCGGATCGTGGTCCTCGACGCCGGCCGGATCGCCGAGCAGGGCACCCACGCGCAGCTGCTGGAACGCGGCGGTCTCTACGCGGAGCTGTGGTCGCGGCAGTCCGGCGGGTTCCTCGGCACGGCCGCGGTCAATGCCGCAGCGGTCCCGTGACCTCGATGGGCTCCACGTGCCCGGTGAGCGGCGCACGACGGTGCAACTCGAGCCCGACGTCGATGACGACGGAGCGGTCCAGGGCGCTGACCCGCGTCGTCGGGATCCACCGCGCCAGGTCGGTCGAGCCACCCGTCTCATCACGGAGCTCGCCGCCGGTGACGCGCACTTCATAGAAGACGCCCACGCTGTGCAACTCGGCGCCGTCGGGGCCGCCCCACTCGACGTACCTCGCCCGCGAGTCCACACCGAGCAACCGCTCGACCTGAACGTCGTAGCCCGTCTCCTCGGCCACCTCGCGAACGACCGCGTCGAACGGATCCTCGGCGTGCTCGACCCTCCCACCGGGCAGCGTCCAGTGCCGCTGGGATCCGTCGGGCGACACGTACCGGGCAAGCAGCAGACGTCCGTCCCGCAGACACACCCCGTACGCGGCGACCCGCAGCCGTTGCGCGACCACTTCAGCACTCCCTTCTCAGAACGGGTCGCAGCCCTCGCCACTGCCTCTTCACTGCGGCGCGGAACGCCGCAGTGAAGAGGTCTGGTGCTTCCAGCCAGGGATAGTGACCCGCGTTCGGGACGATGACGACCTCACAGTCGAGGCGTGTTCCGAGGCGCCGCAGGGCACCGGCAGGGCGACTGTCGCCGGCCCCGCCGATGATCATCGCACCTGCCGGTAGGTTCTCGCGGAGTTCGTCCACGCGTGATTCGAGGGGGTCGGTCTTCTTCTCGGCGTTGAGCTGGCGGTTCATCGCGTAGTTGATGGGCCGCAGCGTACGGGCTGACGCCAGCGCCCATTCCCATGCTCTGGCGTGGTCAGCGTGGTCGGTGAACCACGACAGCGTGAGGTACTCGATTTCTTCGGCGTCGGTGCGGGATTCGATCGCATCGAGTTCATCGTGTCTGGCCTGCTGCTCGTCGGTGCGTCGGGCCCGCTGTGCTGTTCGGTCGGCTTTCCGCCAAGGATTTAGGAAGGGCCCGGCGAGCTGAATCAGTCCGGCCACGCGCTCGGGATGGGCCAGCAGGAAATAGCTGGCCAGATTGGTCCCGAACGAATGCCCCACCAGAACAACCCGGTCGTGTCCCCGCGCGTCGAGCAACAGCGCCAGGTCGTGAACGTGGCGGGCGATCGTGTGCTCTCCCTCCCACCAGGATCGGCCGGTGCCGCGCTGGTCGTAGCGATGGACCAGGCACAGGTCGTCGATGATGTCGGCGACCGGGCCCAGATAGTCGGGGACCCCAGGACCGCCGTGCACCAGAACCAGAGGAAACGTCTGCGGGATCGCCGCGCCTGTGGTCCAGGTGCGTAGCCGTGCCCGTCGTCCAACTCGATCATGGCCACGGTCATGGACGTGAGCGTAATGGGGTGAGGTCCGGTACCGGGTCCACCTCGCGTCCCGGGTGCGGATCGCGCCTCACCCCACACCGCATGCCGATGAACCACACCGGCTGCACCACGCCGCCGGGAGCCGGGACGGGCGAAGCCACCTGATCCAAGCTCTCGCAAACCGCTGAGCAGCCGCACATAACAGTCAGCCGCACATAACAGTCATTATGATGTGCGGTCGATTTGCGGCTTTCGTGCGGGCTCTTTATCGGTTTATAGTTACCGGTAATCCAGTAATCGACGAGGAGGCGCCCGTCTCGTCTCAGGGGAGCTGAGGCTGTGCCTTGCCGTGGTCGTCGGGGGAGCCGGCTGGGCGAGTGGCAGGGGCTGGTTCATACTGGTCCGCGATGGACCTGAACGAGTACCAGCGCGGGGCCCTTCGCACGGCCGCCTCGCGTGACAAGAAGAACGAACTGCTCCACCTCGTACTCGGACTGGTCGGCGAGTCTGGTGAGATCGCCGAGAAGTTCAAAAAGTGGGTCCGGGACCTCGACAGCGACGAGTCACGCATCGACCGGGCCGACATCGCCAAGGAACTCGGTGACGTCCTCTGGTACGTGGCGGTACTCGCCGACTACCTCGATCTCACGCTGGACGACATCGCGACCGCCAACCTGGCCAAGCTGGCCAGCCGCCAGGGCCGTGGCGTGCTGGGTGGCAGCGGCGACAACCGCTGAGCCGGGGATTGCCCGCGTAGGCAGTGGGTCGGCTGGAGGACCTGAACCCGACCAGCGGCGGCCGATGGTCACCACGCCTGGTCGACGGACCGCCTGGCTACCATGCTGCCATGATCGAGGAACTGGTCCGGGCGGCCGGAGCCGGCGACGACGCCGCACTCGAGGAACTGATCGAGATCGCCGCCGCCGAGCCGGCACGCCTCGTCGGACACCTGAGTCAACTGCTCGACGCGGGCGTACTCTGGCCGCCGACCTTGTATCGCGGCGCGACCGGAGCCGTGGTCCGCCGGATCATCGACGACGTCGATGCCGGCTGGGCGCCGCACCGGCTCAACCATCTGTTGCTCATCCTCGCGCACGCCTCCGACCCGCGCGCTGAGCAGGCCCTGCGGAGATGGCAGGAGCAGCCGCCGGCCGGTGCGGACAAACTGCACGTCGGGGCGCTGGCCTACGCCCACCAGGCCGGTTGGACGGTCGCTCCCGACGGCAGCCGCCGGGAGCTGTGCGCACCTACGGCGTACCGGTTGATTCCGAACGAGGTGCCAAGGCCCGCCGACGGCCCTGCCTGCCCGTGGTGCGCCTCCCCGCTGTGGACCATCGCCGACCTGGACACCGACACCCCGGAGGTGGGTGAGGTCCTGGCCCACACCGGCTGGGCCGGCCGGCTGAGGATCGTGACCTGCCACATCTGCGCCTGCTACACGACGCTGTGCTGCGAGGTCACGCCCGACGGCGACGCCGTCTGGTGGGCGGGCAACTGCCGCCCGGACTACGCGCCGGTCACCACCGAGCCGGAGGACCCGCCGGCCGTGCTTCCGGCCGTCGGCCCCCGCCGGACATCACCGTTCGAAGCCAGCGCGTGGGACGAAGGCGGCTCCACCCTGGGCGGCCATCCCGACTGGATCCAGGACGCCGAGCACGTCGACTGCCCCGCCTGCCGGCAGCCGATGGACTACCTCGGCCTGGTCGGCGGAGCCGACGTGGACTTCGGTGAGGGCGCCTACTACCTGCACCTGCACGCGCCCTGCGGCGTCGCGGCGGTGAGCTACCAGCAGAGCTGACCGCTGCGGCTCGCATGAACGGCCCGATCGGCGTCGGTACGGTGAGGTGATGACGACGGAACCCGGAGTGCTGATCTCGGCCGACATGGAGGGAATCACGGGGATCGTCCACCCGACCGGGACGAATCCGGGTGGCTACGACTACGAGCGCTCGGGGGTGCAGCTGCTCGTGCAGCTCGGCCAGGTCAAGCCCGGCTGACCGCTCTCCAGGGCCATCGCGCCCGGCCGCGCCGTTGGCATGAATGCCCAGTTCGACACCGACGGCTACCGGCCGCTACGGCTGGCCGAGGTGCCAGCGGGCGGTTGATAGTCTGCGGCGGTGCCGGTCATCATCCGCCTCGCCGCCACGTCCGACATGCCATGACGCCGAACCTGCGCCACTCCGTCCGCGCGATCATCCTTGATGAGGACGACCGCATCCTGCTCTGCCGGTTCGTCCTTCCTCACCCGGTTGTGCCAGAGCAGGCAAAGGCCGTCTGGGCGGCCCCGGGCGGCGGCATCGAACCCGGTGAGGACCGGCTGACGGCTTTGCGCCGTGAACTGCGTGAGGAGACCGGTCTGGCGATCACCGCCGATCCACCGCACGTCTGGCACCAGGAGGTCGTGGCCGCCGACCATGCCCCGGGCTTCGACGGCATCATCAACGACTACTTCCTCATCCGCGCGAACCACTTCCAGCCCCGTGGCGAGCTGACAGACGACCAACTCGCTGCGGAGGAGAACCTCGCCGCGTTCCGGTGGTGGCGGCTCTCGGAGATCGCTGGCCACACGGGACCTGAGCTGTTCTCGCCCCGCGACCTCACCACACCCTTGACAGCGCTTCTCACAGCGGGGACGCCGGACCAGCCGGTCCAACTCGGCCTCTAGCAAGTTCCGCGTGGTGCGGCGCGAGACCGCGCCCGCCTCGTCGCGCGTCAGCGGTGGTCGTTCTCCTTCAACTCGATGACCCAGGCGCGCCGCTCGGCGATCCTGCCGTCTCGCGGGACGAACACCTCGGCCATCGACATGCGCATCTCCTCGCCGGTGTCGCGTCGTACCGAGCCGACGAGTTCGGCCATGACGGTGTCGCCCTGCTCCACCATGCGTACGACCTCCAGGTGGGGCGGCGGCACGAAGCCCGGCCCCTCGATCGCGGCGTCGTACGCCTGCTTGCCCTTGAGATGGAAGGCGCCGAACACCGTCCACTCGACGTCGTCGGTGAGGCAGGACAGGATCTGCGCGTGGTCGTTCTTCCGGAAGCCGTCCAGGTAGGTCTCGACGGTCTGGGTGTTGCGCGACATCAGGCGGTGTCCCCTCGTCTCGGCGGGCCTGCCCCACAGCAGACCTGCCGACGCTAACCCCGGGGTGTGACGGCCGGCCCGTGGGACGCGCCGGCCGTCACGCAGCTCAGGACGAGGCCCGCCGGGACCGGTGGTTGGCGTGCTTGCGGGCCGCGAAGTCGTACGCCTCGGCCAGTAGTCGCCGCACCGTTTCCACGCTCGCCTCGCCGGGATTCACGACACACACCCAGTGCTGCGGGGCGTAGACCGGATGCGGCAGCACGGTGTCCGGCACCGTGTGGTCGACGCCCGGCCCGTGCCGCTGCGCAAAAAGCGCCCCGTACGCCGAGCGGGTCAACCCGATGTTCAGCCGCCACGCACCCGGCCTGTCCAGGGCGGAGGCGTCGTCGTAGTGGTCGCCGGTCACGATCGTCGCGAACGGCAGCTGTCGCTCGGCGGGCAGGTCCCGACCCGGGTCGTAGATGTAGAAGGTGTCCCCGTTCGCCTCCACGGCGTTCACCCCGTCGAAGGTCTCGCGGACGTACCGCTTCATGTCCTCAACGTCCATGCCTCAAGTTTCTTACTGAAGCGCTTCTTGAGGCTTACGCCCGATTTCCGTCGGTCCTGCGCTGTCAACCCTCAAATCGGGGTAGCACCACCCGCGCCGGGCTCCGCCCGCGACCGGGGCCGGCTCGTGCCGGATCCGGTCGCGGGCGCCGCCGTCAGCCGGTGCCGTCGAGGACGGGGATGAGCTGCTCCTCCTCGTACGTCAGGTGGGCCTCCAGTTCGGTGGTGAGACGCTCGACCTCCCGGCGGGCCTGGACCGGCTCGGCGTCGGGGTCACCGACGACCTGCTGGAGGCGTGCGACGAGCGCCGCGATGCGACGGTGTTCCTCGCGCAGCCGTGCCAGCGTCGGGGCGAGATCCGGACGTTGCCCCTCCAACCCGGTGAGCATGCCGTCGTCCTCGTTGCGGTGATGGTGGTGCAGGCCGTGGCAGAAGGTCAGGCAGTTGACCCGCAACTGCGCGCCCAGGCCCGGGCCGGAACGGGCGACCTCGTCGCGGATCAACGCCAGTTCCCGACGGAACGCGTCGTGGATCAACTTGAGCGCCGCGCCCCAGGACGCCGCCTCCGGTGGCCCGCCCGCCACCTGGTGCAAAGCCACCACGGGGATCACCCGCGTCGTCTTCGCCTGGTACGCGGCCCAACCGGGGTCGGCCTCCACGGCCCGGGCGAAGATCTCGTCGCGTTCGGCGCCGGTCAGCACGACCGCGCGGGCCTGGTAGGTGAAGACCCCGTCCTCGACGGTGGCGAGCGGGTCGGCGAGCAGGTTGTGGTACCAGTCCGGGTGCTTCGGGCCGCCCCCGGCCGAGGCGATGACGAGGATGCGTTCCTCGCCGTCGGGCAGGTAGCCGACCGGGGTGGTGTGCGGGGCGCCGGAGCGGGCCCCGGTGGTGGTGAGCAGGATCAGCCTGGCCCCCTCGAAGGGGCCGCCGACCCGGCCGGAGTTGGCGCGGAACTCGTCGATGATCTGCTGGTTGAAGTCGTTGGGCAATGCTCTGCTCTCTGCTGGGCAGGAGGGTGCGGCCACGGTGGATCGCCCGCCCGGCGACCGGTGGCGGCGAGGATGCGGATACGCCGGCGGACGACCGGCGTGGACGGTGAGGCAAGCGTGATGCGGTGGACGTGGCGTCGACACCGGCAGGTGCGGGGCGTCGGCGGGCCGCGGGCCCGCCCCCGGCTCACCTGCCGGCCGGGTGCCCTGTCCGCTCGTGGCCCATGGCCGACCCGGCAGTCACGGATCCGACCCTAGTGCCGGGGGGTCACGACGGGCAAGCGTCATCCGGTTGCCGCAGCCGTGGTGCGGATGGCACGGTCGGGAGATGCCCGAGCTGACCGGCGTCGACGTGGACCGCGCGGTGACCGAGATGACCGCCGTCCTCGGCCCGCACACCGGGCGGGACTGGGGCGTGCCGGCCGGCGGGCTCAAGTGGAGCTGCTGGACCACCGCCGCGCACGTCGCGCACGACCTGCTGGCGTACGCCGGCCAGGTCAGCGGGCGTCCCGACGACGGCTACCTGCCGTTCGACCTGGTCGTCTCCCCCGCCGCCGGCCCGGCCGAGGTGCTGCGGGTCGTCGTCGCCTGCGGTGGCCTGCTGCGGGCGGCCGTCGACGCCGCCGGGCCGGACACGCGGGCGTGGCACTACGGTCCCTGCGACCCGGCGGGCTTCGCGGCGATGGGGGTGGCGGAGACGCTGCTGCACACCGACGACATCGCCCGTGGGCTCGGGGTGCCCTGGCAGCCGCCGGGGCGGCTCAGCGCCGCCGTGGTGCGGCGGCTGTTTCCGGACGCGCCCGCCGGGCCCGCGCCGCGGGTGCTGCGGTGGCTGACCGGCCGTGGCGAGTTGCCCGGCCACGCCCGGCGCACGTCCTGGTCGTGGCGGGCGGCGGTGGACTGACGGCGGCTACGCCGCCCGGCGCCGCCAGGGCGGTCGCCAGCCCCGCCGGCGCGGTGCGGCCGCCGGTGCCGAGGGCGGAGCCGGGGTCGGGGCGGCGGCGGCCTCCCGCTCGGTCCGCCAGCGGCGGACCGCCTCGTCGGCGTTGACCGGGCGCACCGCGACCCGGGGGCCGGTGGGCGTACGCAGCCAGGAGAGGATCTGGGCGTTGAGGTCGGCGACGAACGCCCGCACGGACTCCTCGGTCGGCAGGTCCCGCACCTCGTCGGGCACCTGTTCGATGCGGCGGCGCAGTTGCAGTGGCGTCGGCAGCAGCAGATCGGTGGGAAGCTTCTCGCGCTCCAGGAAACTCTTGATCCACCACGACTCGTCGTACGGCTGGCCGCGACCGGGGATGGGCTTGCCCATGCCGGGCAGGTTGTCGAACTCCCCCTGGTCCTGCGCCGCGCGGATGCGCGCCTCGACCGTCGCTTCCCAGCTGTCCACCTGCCGACACCTCCCCCGGCCCACGGTAACGCGACCACCGCGTCGGGGCCGACGGAAGGAGTCAGCGCCCCGACCGGGCCGGGCATTCCCGGGCGTGCCGGTGGCCGTCGCGGGGGAACGGCGGTCGGGCCGGCAGCACCTCCTGGAAGAGGTAGCCGGCCTTCTCCGCGACGCGGCAGGACGCGGGGTTGTCGATCTGGTGCAGCAGGTCCAACCGCCGCAGGCCGGCGAGCCGGGCGAACGCCCAGTCGGTGACCGCGGTCAGGGCGTGCGGGGCGATGCCCCTGCCCCGCGCGGGCGCGGCGGTCCAGTAGCCGACCTCGGCGTCCCCACCGCCCTCGGTGACGTTCTTGAGGATCACCTGGGCCACCAGGGTCTCGCCGGCCGGGTGCGGCTCGAGCACGGCGAAGCTGAACCGGTTGCCGTCGTCCCAGTCCCGGCGTGCCGCGGCCAGGAACCGGCGCGCCTCGGCGGCCGTGGTCACCGGCGCCCGGGTCCAGCGCCGCAGCACCGGGTCGCGGTACGCGGCGATCAGGGCGTCGGCGTCGTCGTCGCGCCACGGGCGCAGCAGGAGTTCCGGCAGGGTCGGGGTGGCCGGGGCGTGCAGCATCGGCACAGTGTGCCCGTCGCCGCGTCGGCGGTGGGGGCGGGCGGTCGGCGCGCGGTACGCCGGAACGGGCCGGCGGCGCGGTGGCGTACGGCGTAGGGTCGGCGCGAGTCGGGTGCAACGGGGGGACGGCATGGTCGGTACGGGTGCGCTGGTGGGCATCGCGCTGGTGGCGCTGGGGATGGTGTTGACCCCCGGTCCGAACATGGTCTATCTGGTGTCCCGGTCGGTGACGCAGGGCCGGCGTGCGGGGCTGGTGTCGCTGCTCGGCGTCGCCGCCGGATTCGCTGTCTACCTGGCCGCCGCGGTCGCCGGCATCGCGACGGTGTTCGTGCTGGTGCCCGCCCTGTACACGGCGGTCAAGCTGGCCGGCGCGGCGTACCTGCTGTGGCTGGCGTGGCAGGCGCTGCGACCGGGCGGGCAGTCGCCGTTCGCCCCGGCGCCGCTGCCGCCCGACCCGGCCCGGCGGCTGTTCACCATGGGCCTGGTCACCAACCTGCTGAACCCCAAGATCGCGATTCTCTACGTGTCGCTGCTGCCGCAGTTCATCGATCCGGCCCGTGGGCACGTGGCCGCGCAGAGCCTGCTGCTGGGGCTGGCCCAGATCGCGGTGGCGCTGACGGTGAACGCGCTGATCGTGCTCAGCGCCGGCGCGCTCGCCGGGTTCTTCGCGCGCCGGCCGCTCTGGCTGCGGGTGCAGCGCCTGGTGATGGGCGCGGTGCTGGCGGGGCTGGCGGTGCGCATCGCCGCCGACCGGTCCCGCGCCGCCGTCGCCATGCCCTGACCGCGAGCCCGCCGGCGTCTGCGCGCCGGACCGGCGGCGGGCGGTGTCGGGAGTTCGCCGAGGGCGGCGGGTCAGCCGCCGGCGCGGTCCGGGGCGCCACGGCGGCCGGCGGCGTCGGTCTCCCGGAGCACGGCGGCGCCCCCGGCGGGCAGGTGCACCTCCGTGGCGGCCGTCGCGCCGGTGAGCAGGTCGACCCCGGCCGCCGGGACGCGCTGCGGCCGGTCGGTGTGGTTGAACAGGAACAGCCAGCTCGCCCCGGCGGCGCGTCGCCGGACCGCCTCGACCCCGGCCGGCGCCGCCGGGCAGACGGGTGTCGCGCCGGCCGCCCGCGCCGCGTCCGTCACCAGCCGGCGGTAGGTGGCGTCGTCGGGCCGGGTGGACAGGTACCAGGCCGTGCCGGCGCCGTTGCGGTGGCGGGTGACCGCCGGCAGCCCGGCGAGCGTGCCGTCGGCGTACGAGACCACCGGCTCCGCGCCGGCGAGGCGTACCGTCTCGGCCCAGAGGCGACCGGTCCCGCCGTCGGACAGGGGCACCGTCTCGCCGTCGGCGAGCGGGTGGAACTCCTCGACGCGTACGCCCAGCACGTCGCGGAACGCCCCGGGGTGACCGCCGAGCCGGACCCGGGCGTGCTCGTCGGCGACTCCGCTGAGCCAGGTCACCAGCAGGTGACCACCGCCGTGGACGTACCCGCCCAACCAGTCGGCGGTGGCGTCGGAGGCCAGGTAGAGGGCGGGCAGCACCAGCAGCCGGTACCCGTCGATCCGGTCGCCGGGCAGCACCATGTCGGTGCCGAACCCGGCGTGCCACAGCGCCCGGTGCGCCGCGGCCACCTCGTCGCCGTGGCGCAGGTGCGGCGACGGCATCCCCGGGTGGCCCAGGGCCCAGCCGCTGGCGGCGTCCCAGGCGATGGCGACGGCGGCGTCGACCGTGCCGTCGTCGACCTCCGAGATCCGCTCCAGCGTCGCGCCGAGGTCGACGGCCTCCCGGAACACCCGGGTGTCGGGGCCGGCGTGCGGCACCAGCGCGGAGTGGAAGCGTTCCGCCCCGCCCGCCGGGGCCCGCCACTGGAAGAACATGGCACCCCGCGAGCCTCGGGCGACGTGGGAGAGGCTGTGCCGGGTCATCCGGCCGGGTTCCTTGGCGTGCATCCGCCCGCCGCTGTGGATCTGGTTGGGGGCGCTCTCCATCAGCAGCCACGACGCCGGCCGGTCGACGTCGCCGGCGCGGCGAGCCGCGCCGTGACGGGCCCAGCCCCGGGCCAGGTCGGCGGCGAGGGCGGTCTGTTCCTCGGCGCCGACGTCGACCGCGTCCGGGTAGTGGTCGATCGCCACCACGTCCACCTCGGCGGCCCAGCGGGCGTGGTCGACGGGCACCCAGTCGGCGAGGACGTGGTTGGTGGTGACCGGGACCGCCGGGTTGGCCGTCCGCAGCAGGTCGCGCTGCTCGACGTACGCGGCGAGCAGGGTGTCCGACCAGAAGCGGCGGAAGTCCAGCAGGTGCCCCGGGTTGGCCAGGTGCTGCGTGGCGCGGGGCGTGTCGATCTGCCTCCAGTCGGTGTAGTGCTGGCTCCAGAAGCTGGTGGCCCAGGCGACGTTGAGCGCGTCGAGGTCGCCGTGCCGGTCGACCAGCCAACCCCGGAACGCCCGCGCGGTGTGCGCGCAGTGGCAGGTGGTGCCGTACTCGTTGTGCACGTGCCACAGCGCGAGGGCCGGGTGGTGGGCGTAGCGGTCGGCGAGGGCGGCGGCGATGCGCCGGGCGGCGGCCCGGTAGGCGGGCGCGGCGGCGCAGTACGTGTCCCGGCTGCCGTGGTGCAGGCGGACGCCGTCGGCGGTCACCGGCAGCGCGTCGGGGTGCGCCAGCGAGAACCAGGGCGGGGGCGACGCCGTCGGGGTGGCCAGGGCGACGCCGATGCCGCCCTGGTGCAGCAGGTCCAGCACCCGGTCCAGCCAGTCGAAGGTGTACCGGCCGGGCTCCGGTTCGAGTCGCGACCAGGCGAACACGCCGACAGTGACCAGGTTGACCCGGGCGCGACGCATGAGGGCGACGTCCTCGCGCCACACCTCGGCCGGCCACTGTTCGGGGTTGTAGTCGCCGCCGTAGCGGAGCCGCGCGCCGTCGCCCCACATCGTTCACCGCCAGTTTGTTGGGGAGGCGTCCAAAGTATTGATCAGGTTTCGGCCTGTCAACGCCCACTTTCGGCCGGCCCAATGAAGGTTATCGTTGACAGTTAGTTGGGAAGCCAAAGAAACTGACGGGACCGTCGGAACCATCCCGGAGGAGACGCCGATGCCCTACCGACCGCCGTTGGTCCCGTACGAGACCTTCGTGGCCGACCCACCCGACCTGCCGGTGCGCGGCCCCGGCGAGGACGGTGCCGCCGTCGTCGGTCGGGCCGAGGTCGTCGCGACCGACCCGCACGGGGTGACGTTCAAGGCCGCCCTCTCCGACGGCGCGAGCATGGTGGTACGCGTCGACGCCGCCGGTGAGGGGGTGATCCGGGTGCGCCTGTCCGACGACCCGCAGGCCCGCAGCCGCTCCGCCCGGGCGCTGCCGCTGGTGCACCCCGGCGCCCACCCGGCCACCGTCACCGTCGACGACGCCCACGTCCGGGTCGACGCCGGCGCGGTGGTCGCCGAGATCCGGCTGGACCCGTGGCACCTGCGCTTCCTCGGCGCGGACGGGCGGCTGCTGCTCGACCAGGACCCGGGCACCCGCGACATCAGCGGCCGGCGGCGCACCCTGCCGTTCGGCCGCTCCACCGTCGACGGCGCGCCCGTCGCCTGGCACGAGAGCTTCGTCGCGCCCGGCGACGAACGCTTCGTCGGCTTCGGCGAGAAGTTCACCCCGCTGGACAAGCGGGGGCAGCGGCCGCTGATGTGGAACTTCGACGCCTTCGGCGGCGAGTCGGACCGCTCCCACAAGAACGTGCCGTTCTACCTGTCGGACCGCGGCTACGGCGTGCTGGTCGACAGCGGGCTGCCGGTGCAGTTCGACGTCTGCCAGTCCACCCACAGCAGCGTGCAGCTCCTGGTCCCCGACGACCTGCTCGACTACTACGTGCTGGCCGGCCCGACACCGGCCGAGGTGCTCGACCGCTTCGACCGGCTCACCGGCCGGCCGTACCTGCCGCCGAAGTGGGCGTTCGGCGCCTGGGTCTCCTCCGGCTTCTTCCCCGACTCGCAGGAGCGGGTGCTCGAGCGGGGGCGCCTGCTGCGCGAGCGCGGCATCCCCTGCGACGTGCTGCACCTGGACTGCTACTGGCAGGTCGCCGGGCGCTGGTCGGACCTGCGGTGGGACGACGAGGCCTTCCCCGACCCCGCCGCGATGCTGCGTACCCTCGCCGGGCAGGGGTTCCGGGTCTGCCTCTGGATGAACCCGTACCTGATGACCGGCAGCCCGCTCTACGCCCAGGCGGCCGAGGCCGGCTACTTCCTGCGCCACGCCGACGGCAGCCCGTACGTCGCCGACGTCTGGCACGGCAGCCACCCCGCCAGCGCCATCGTGGACTTCACCAACCCGGCGGCCGTCGGGTGGTTCACCGGGCTGCTGCGGCCCCTGCTGGAACAGGGGGTGGCGGTGTTCAAGACCGACTTCGCCGAGGGCGTGCCCGTCGACGCCGTCGCGCACAACGGGATGACCGGCGTCGAGCTGCACAACGTGTACGCGCTGCTGTTCAACGACGTGGTCGCCCAGGTGACCGAGGAGGTGACCGGGCACCGCACCGTGTGGGCCCGCTCGTCGTACCTGGGCGGGCAGCGGCACAGCGCCCAGTGGAGCGGTGACGTCAACGCCACCTGGCCGGGGCTGGCCAGCACCCTGCGCGGCGGGCTGTCGCACGGGCTGTCCGGCGTGCCGTTCTGGAGCCACGACACCGGCGGCTTCCACGGCACACCGACGCCGGAGCTCTACGTCCGCTGGACCCAGTTCGGCGCGCTGTCGCCGCTGGTGCGCCTGCACGGCACCACCAGCCGGCTGCCGTGGGACTTCCCCGACGAGACCGAACGCGACGCGGTGGCCGCCCTGCGGCTGCGCTACCGGCTGATGCCGTACCTGTGGTCGGCCGCGGTGGAGTCGGCCGCCGGCGGGGCGCCGATGATGCGCGCGCTGCTGGTGGACACCCCCGACGACCCGACGGCCTGGACCACGGACCTGCAGTACCGCCTCGGCACCGACCTGATGGTCGCCCCCGTCACGGACCCGTCCGGGCGGCGCGACGTCTACCTGCCAGTGGGCGACGACTGGGTCGACGCCGCCACCGGCGAGCGGCACCCCGGCGGGCGGCACCTGCGGGTCCACGTGCCGCCGCACCGGCTGCCGCTCTACGTCCGGCACGGCGCGCTCGTGCCGGTGGTCGCGCCGGGCGACACGGTGGGCGACGGGCCGTTCCGTGACGTGACCCTGGTGAGCTGGGGCGGGGTCGACGCCCGCCGGGTGCTGCACGACGTCGACGGCGACACGGTCGTGGCGGCCGTCCGCGACGGCGACACCCTGCGCGTGGACACCGACGGGCCGCTGCGGGTGACGCGCGTCAGCGTCGTCGGCGCGGACTGCCCCGCCCGGCTGCTGCTCAACGGCGAGCCGGTGACCCCGGCGCCCTTCGAGGGATGGCTGCCCGACCCGGCCTGACGCGCCGCGGCGCCCGGCCCGCGACGGGTCGGGCGCCGCACGGGTCCGCTCAGCCCTTCACCGCGCCGGTGATGACGCCCTTGGTGAAGTGCCGCTGCACGAACGGGTAGACGATCACCGCGGGGATCACGGTCACCACCACCACCGCCATCTTGACCGCCAGCGTCGGCGGGTACGCGGTGACGCCGGGCAGGCTGACCGCCGCCCCGGACACGTTCGGCGACTGCCCGGCGAGGATGTAGCTCTGCAACACCCGCTGGATCGGGAACTTGTCGTTGTCGTCGATGTAGAGCACCGCGTTGAAGTACGCGTTCCAGTAGCCGACGGCGTAGAAGAGGCCGACGACGGCGATCACCGCCTTGGACAGCGGCAGCACGATGCGCACCAGGATGTGGAACTCCCCGGCGCCGTCGATGCGGGCGCTGTCGAGCAGCTCACCGGGGACGTTCATGAAGAACGCCCGGATCACCACCAGGTTGAACACGCTGATCGCGCTGGGCAGGATCAGCGACCAGATGCTGTCCTTGAGCCCGAGGCCGGTGACCACGAGGTAGCTGGGCACCAGGCCGGGGAAGATCAGGAAGGTCAGCAGGAAGAAGAAGAGCAGTCCCCGGTGCCCCACCGACCCGGGCCGGGACAGCCCGTACGCGGCGAGGACGGTGAGCACCAGGCTCACGGTGGTGCCGAGCACCGTGACGAGGGTGCTGATCCACACCGCCTGGGTGATCTGCCCGCCGCTGAAGATGGTCACGTACGCCGACGGGTCGATCTCGCGGGGCACCATCACCATTCCGCCGGCGTCGTCGATCGTGTCCCGCGAGGCGAGGCTGGTCACCAGCACCGCCCACAGCGGTACGAGCACGGCCGCGACGAGCAGCGCGAGCACAACGCCCTTGGCCACGGTGCCCGGCACCGTGGGCGGCTCCTCCCAGGGGGGCCGCCGGGACCGCCGCCGCCGCGGCGACGGCGGGTCGGGGTTCGGGCGGGCCGGCACCGGTCCGGCGCCACTGAGCTGCGCGGTCATGATCTCGCGTACACCCCCTGCTCGCCGAGCCGGTGCGCCACCTTGTTGGCGGTGAGGATGAGCACCAGCCCGACCACGGCCTTGAACAGCCCGGCGGCGGCGCCGAGGCCCCACTGCTGCGTACTGATGGCCTGGTAGTAGACGAACGTGTCCAGCACCTCCGCGGCCTCCCGGCCGACCGCCTCGCGTTGCAGGATGAACTGCTCGAAGCCGACCGACAGCGCGTCGCCGAGGCGCATGATGAGCAGCAGCACGATCACCGGCCGCAGGCCCGGCAGGGTGATGTGCCACAGCCGCCGCCACCGCCCGGCCCCGTCGGCCGCCGCCGCCTCGTAGAGATTGGGGTCGATCGCGGCCAGCGCGGCCAGGAAGACGATGGCGCCCCAGCCGATGTCCTTCCACACCGCCTCGGCGGTGACCAGCACGATGAAGGTGTCCGGGTCGGTCATCACGTCGAACGGCTGCATGCCGGCCTCGCGCATCTCCTGGGCCAGCAGCCCGGCCCCGCCGAGCATCTGCACGAAGAAGGTGACCACCAGCACCCAGCTGAAGAAGTGCGGCAGGTAGACCACGCTCTGCACGAAGCCCCGGACCCGCCCGGAGACCAGGCTGTTGAGCAGGACGGCCAGCAGGATCGGCAGCGGGAAGAAGAAGACGAGCTGGAACGCGGTGATGCTCAGGGTGTTGCGGACCGCGTCCCAGAACAGCGGGTCACCGAAGAGCGCCTCGAAGTTGCCGAAGCCGATCCACTCGCTGTACCAGAACGCCTCGAGGGGGTCGTCGCCGACGAACGGGTTGTAGTCCTGGAAGGCGATGACGTTGCCCAGCGTCGGCAGGTAGTGGAAGACCAGCAGCAGCGCGGCGGCCGGCGCCGTCATGGCCAGCAGCGGCCAGTCCCGGCGCAGCCGGTCCCGCAGGGTGCGTCGGGGCCGCACGGGCGGCCGGCTGACGGCGGACGGATCCTGCCCGACGGCTGTGGCCGGGCCGGTGGCCGCCGGCGCGTCGACCGCGCCGGCGGTGCCCGGGCCGCTCATCGGCCGTTGTCGGCGAGCGCCTTCTCGTGGAACGCGCGCCCCTCCTCACCTCCGGAGGCGAGGAACTCCTTGCGGACCTGTTCCAGGTCGCCGACGGGGCGGCGGCCCCGGAGGATGTCGCGGATCTTGTCGTCGGTCGGCTGGATGATCTTCGACCAGTTGGCCGGCAGTTCCAGCTTGATGCCGGCGAACAGGTCCTTCTCCATCCGGGCGATGTTCTTCTGGTAGTAGCCCAGGTAGTCGCGCACGTAGTCGGGCGTGTCCCCGCTGCGCACCTTGACCGGGACCCGGCCGCCGATGTGCGTGTACTGCGCGCCCAGTTCCTTGCGGCCCAGCTCGGTGGGGATGGGGCTGCCGTCGGCCGAGCGGGTGAAGTGCTTGCCCTCCACGCCGTACTCGCGCAGCTCGAACTCCCGGCTGCCGAAGGGCGCGGCGCACCAGTTGAGCACCCGCAGCAGCTCGTCGACGCGCTCGGCGCCCAGGCCTTTCCTGACGAAGGTGTAGAACACCGGCTTCTCGCTGCCCCAGATGACCGGCTGCGCCCCGGCCGCGCCGAAGACGGGCAGCGGCTGCATGTCGAAGCTCGGCAGCTCCTTGACCCGCTCGCCCTGCATGCCCTGCCAGGCGCCGAGGCCGTCCTGGTACATGAGGATCTTGCCGGCCTTGAACAACTGCTTCTCGTCGGCGCCCTTGCTGGCCACGGTGTCGGGGTGCACCAGCCCGTCGGCGAACAGCTTGGCGGTGAACTCCAGGGCGGCCGCGAAGGCCGGGTTCTCGAACTTGTGCTCCAGGCCGCCGTCGGGCTTCTTGCGCCAGGTCTGCTGGCAGCCGAAGAACTGCTGCACCATCTCGAAGACGCTGCCGAAGGCCCACACCCCCTTGGCCGGGTCGGTCACCCGGCGGCCGAACTCGTGCAGCTCCTCCGGCGACGACGGGGCCGCCAGGCCGGCCGAGGCCAGCAGGTCGGCGCGGTAGAACAGGGCGTACGCGAACGGCCCGTCGGTCGGGAACGGCACGGCGTACAGCCGCCCGCCCCACACCGAGTACTCCCAGGCGCCGGTCGGCAGCGCGGCCAGGTAGGGGTACTTCGCGGCGGCGTCGCCCTTGAGGTGGTCGGTGAGGTCCTCGAACAGCGCCTTGACCGCGTCGGAGAACCGGGCGACCTTGTCGACCTCCCAGTTGGGGGCGCTGAGCAGCTCCGGCACGTCGCGGGCGCCGAGCATCGCGTTGAGCTTGTCGGCGTACGTGGTGCCGTCCTGCAGGCTCGGGTGCACCTCGACGCCCAGCCTGGCGTTGACCGCCGCGAGGTAGGAGTTGCGGCCCGCCGTCGGCGGGGCGGGGCCCCACCACGGGCTCATGGTGCGGATCGGCGGCCCGCCCCGGCCGGGCTGCTCGGTGACCGCGTCGACGAGGCTGCGCGGGTAGCTGAGGTAGCCGTCGGGGATCGGCCCCTCGCCGGGGATGTCCGGCGGGAGCAGCTCGGCCGCCTTGTGGGTGGGCAGCACCGAACGGATGGCGTCGGCCTTCGTGGCGCTGCCCTTGCTCCCGGCCTCCTTGCTGCAACCGGCCAGGGTGGTGCCGCCCATCGTCGCGGCGGCGCCGAGGCCGAGCAGGCGCAGCAGGGACCGGCGGTCGGTGGATGCGCCCGGCAGGGACGGCTTCACGGCGCACTCCCTTCGTCTTCGGTGGCGGTTTCGCGGACCGCGCGTGTCCGGCTAGAATTAGTTGGGGTTCTAGCCGAACAAACTAATCGACGGTGATCCGTCCCACAAGACAGCGGCCCCGGCGACGTACGCGATGATGGGGCGCGCGGCAGCACCGGGAACGCGCACCGTCGCCCAGGGAGCGGACAGATCGTGATCAGCAGCCACAACGAACCGCGGCCGAGCGACCTCGGCGACGTCCGGACGGCCAACCGGGCCGTCGTGCTGCGGCACGTCCGCCGGCACGCCCCCTGTTCCCGGGCCGACATCGCGGCGCACACCGGGCTGAACAAGGCCACGGTGTCCAGCCTGGTCGGCGAGCTGATCGAGCGGCGGCTGCTGCGCGAGACCGGGCTGACCGAGAACCGGGTCGGCCGCCCCGCGACCATGCTCGTCCTCGACGGCGCCCCGTACGCGGCCCTGGGCATGCAGATCGCCGCCGACGAACTGGTGGTGGTCGCCGTCGACCTGGCCGGCACCCGGCTGCTCACCTGGCGGCGTGCCTTCGCCGCGCCGTCGTCCTCCCCCGCCGAGACGGTCCGCGCGCTGGCGGCCCTGGCCCGGCGGGCGATCACCCGGCTGACCGGGCAGGACCGCCGCGTCCTGGGCCTGGCCGTGGGCGTGCCCGGCCTCGTCGACGCCGACGGCGCCGTCCCCCGGGCCACCGCGCTCAGCTGGCGGGACGTGGCCCTCGCCGCCGACCTACGCGCCGCACTGCGCGAGCCCGGCCTCACCGTCGACGTCGACACCGACGCCAACCTCGCCGTCCTGGCCGAGCACCGCCACGGCGCGTACGCCGGGGCCGCCCACCTGGTCCACCTCACCGGCGGCGCCTCCGTCGGCGCGGGAATCGTCGCCGGCGGGCGGCTACTACGCGGCGGACGGGGATTCGCGGGCGAGATCGGGCACCTGACGCTCGACCCGGCCGGTCCGGCCTGCGCGTGCGGGCGGCGCGGCTGCCTGGTCGCGTACGCCGGGTTGCCGGCGGTGGTCGGCCGCCTCCTGCCCGACACGCAGCAGGACGGGCCGGTCACGGACTTCCTGCCGGAGATGGAACGGATCCAGGCGCTGGCCCGCCAGGACGACCCCACCGTCCTGGCGGGACTGGCCGACATCGGCTGCCGGCTCGGGCACGCCGCGTCCGTCCTGGCCAACCTGCTCAACCCCGAGGCCGTGGTGGTCGGCGGGCACTTCGCGACCCTGGCACCGTGGCTGCTGCCGGCGGCCCGGACGGAGTTCGCCGCGCGGACCCACGCCCCGGGCGCCGGCGGCTGCCTGCTCGACGCCTCCACCCTGGACTCGGCGGCCACCGCGCTCGGTGGCGCCACCGCCGCGCTCGCCGCCGTCGAGTCGGGCCGGCTTCCCGTGGCGTGACCCCGGGCCGTTCGGGGTGCGCGAGGCGGAGGACCTCGCCCTACCGGCGGGCCTTGACCGGACCGGCCCGGTGGTGCCAACCTCGAACCGCCGCCCTGTGGCTCGGGCACCCGGGGCGGCATGTCTCGCGCAGTCGTCGAAGCGCTTCAACGCTTCCGGGCCGGCGACCGCCACCCCCCACCGCGACGCCGCTCGCCCCACCGTTCGTCGAAGCGCTTCGACACGGTCGCGACGCGGACCCACGGAAGGCGACACCGACCATGACCGAGCACCCCGCCCCCTGTCCGCAAGACCTCGTCGACGATTTGCTGGGCCGGCTCACCCTGCCGGAGAAGCTCGGCCTGCTGCACCAGTGGCAGGCGGCCGTGCCCCGGCTCGGCCTGCCCCCGTTCCGCACCGGCACCGAGGCGCTGCACGGGGTGGCGTGGCTCGGGAAGGCCACCGTCTTCCCGCAGGCGGTCGGGCTCGCCAGCAGCTGGAACCCCGAGCTGGTCCGGGCCGTCGGCGCCGCCGTCGGCGACGAGGTCCGCGCCAAGCACCACGCCGACCCCGAGCGGGTCGGCCTCAACGTCTGGGCGCCGGTGGTCAACCCGCTGCGCGACCCCCGCTGGGGACGCAACGAGGAGGGCTGGTCCGAGGACCCGTGGCTGACCGGCCGGCTCGCCACCGCGTACGCCCAGGGACTGCGCGGCGACCACCCGGACCGGCTGCGGACGGCGCCGACGGTCAAGCACTTCCTCGCCTACAACAACGAGACCGACCGGGCCACCACCTCCAGCGACCTGTCCCCCCGGGTGCTGCACGAGTACGAGCTGCCCGCCTTCCGCGCCCCGCTGGCCGCCGGCGCTGCCGTCGCCGTGATGGCCTCCTACAACCTCGTCGACGGGGTGCCGGCGCACCTGAGCCCGCTCATCGAGAACGAGCTGCGCCGGTGGGCGCCCGCGGAGCTGATGGTGGTCGGGGACGCCGGCGCGGTGACCAACATCGCCGGGGTGCAGGGCCACCTGCCCGACCACGTCAGCGGCTTCGCCGCCGCCCTGCGCGCCGGGATCGACAGCTTCACCGAGGACGACGCCGACAGCGCCCCGACCGTCGGGCGGCTGACCGAGGCGCTGGAGCGGGGGCTGATCAGCGTGTCCGACGTGGACCGCGCGGTCCGGCGGATCCTCACCGTCCGGGTCCGCCTCGGCGACCTGGCCCCCCCGGGCGACGACCCCTTCGCCGGCGTCGCGCCGGACGTCGTCGACCGCCCTGCGCACCGGGACCTGGCCCGCGAGGCCGCCCGCCAGTCGATCGTGCTGCTGCGCAACGACGGGCTGCTCCCGCTGACCGACGCGGGGCTGCGGGTGGCCGTGCTCGGCCCGCTGGCCGACGCCGTGCACACCGACTGGTACAGCGGCAGCCTGCCGTACGCGGTGACCGCGTACCAGGGATTGGCCGAGCGGCTGTCCACGGTCACCACCCACCCCGGCACCGACCGGATCACGCTGCGCGTCGGCGGCAAGTACGTCGGCTGCCCGGACAGCCCCGACGGCGGCCCGCTGACCGTCGGCGCCGACGCCACCGGGTTCGACGTCTTCGACTGGGGACGCGACGTGGTGGCGCTGCGCGCCGCGGGCAACGGCCGGCACGTCGGAGCCGACGAGGCCGGCACGCTCGCCAACGACCGCCCGGGACCGGGCGGCTGGGTGGTGCGGGAGACCTTCCGCTTCCACGACGGCCCCGACGGCACGGCGCTGCTGCACCACCTCGCCACCGACCGGTACGTCGCCGTCGACGCGGACGGGCGGCTGCGCGCCGACGCCCCGACCCCGGGCGACGCGACCCGGTTCACGGTGGAACTGCTGGTCGACGGGGCCGCCGGGGCCGCCGCCCTGGCCGCCGCCGCCGACGTGGCAGTGGTGGCGTTGGGCAACCACCCGATGGTCAACGGCCGGGAGACCGAGGACCGCGTCGACCTGGCCCTGCCCGCCGGTCAGGAGGCGCTGCTGCGGGCGGTGCACGCCGCCAACCCGCGCACCGTGCTGGTGCTGACCAGCAGCTACCCGTACGCCGTCGGCGACGCCGGGACGCACCTGCCGGCGGTGCTGTGGTCCGCGCACGGCGGCCAGGAGCACGGCACCGCGCTGGGCGACGTGCTGCTGGGCGACGCCGAGCCCGGCGGCCGGCTCACCCAGACCTGGTACGCCGACGCCGCCGAGCTGCCCGACCTGCTCGACTACGACGTGATCGGCTCCGACGCGACCTACCTGTACCACCGGGGCGATCCGCTGTACCCGTTCGGCCACGGGCTCAGCTACACCCGCTTCGACTACGCCGGCCTGCGGTTGAGCGTCGCCGAGGCCCGCGCGGGCGAGGAGGTCGAGGTGAGCGTCGAGGTCACCAACGCCGGCGAGCGCCCCGGCGAGGAGGTGGTGCAGCTCTACACGCGCCAGCGCCGCTCCCGCGTCAAGCAGCCGCTGCGCCAGCTGCGGGACTTCGCCCGGATCAGCCTCGCGCCGGGGCAGCGGCAGGTGGTCCGGCTGCGGCTGCGTACCGCCGAGCTGAGCTGGTGGGACGAGACCCGGGGCCGCCGCGTGGTGGAGGACGCCACCCACACCGTTCTCGTCGGACGCTCCGCGCGCGACGTGCGGCTGGTCGGCGCCCTCGCCGTACGCGGCGACGAGGCGACCGACGGCCGGGCGGCCCTGCCGGCGTCGGGGCGGGCGCGGTGAGCGGGGCGCGGGGGCGCACGTCGCCCGAGCAGCCCACGATCGCCGACGTCGCCCGGCACGCCGGGGTCGCGGTGAGCACCGTGTCGTACGTGCTCAGCGGCAAGCGCGCCATCTCCGAGGTCACCCGCAACCGGGTGCTCGCCAGCATCCGCCTGCTCGGCTACCACCCGCACGCCGGCGCGCGGGCCCTGGCCAGCCGGCGGGCCAACGTGATCGCGCTGGTCCTGCCGCTGCGCGCGGGGATGCAGGTGCCCGTGGTGATGCAGTTCGCCATGGCCGTGGTCACCACCGCCCGCCGCTTCGACCACGACGTGCTGCTGGTCACCTCCGACGAGGGGCCCGCCGGCCTGCGGCGCGTCGCCGCCACCGCCCTGGTCGACGGCGTCCTGGTCATGGACGTGGAGCTGGACGACCCGCGGGTGCCGCTGCTGCGGGAGCTGGCCCGGCCCAGCGTGCTCATCGGCCTGCCCGCCGACGCCACCGGCCTGACCTGCGTCGACCTGGACTTCCACCGGGCCGGGTGGGCCTGCGTCGCGCACCTGGCCGGGCTGGGGCACCGGCGCGTCGCCCTGCTCGGCGCGCCCGCCGCCGTCTACGACCGGGGCACCGGCTTCGCGCACCGCACCCGCGCCGGCGTGGTCGAGGCCGCCGTCGGCCACGGCGTCGACGCGGTGGCGCTGCCCTGCGAGGAGGGGGCGGTGGCCGTCCGCCGGACCCTCACCGACCTGTTGGAGCGCCACCGGGACGTGTCGGGGCTGATCGTGCAGAACGAGGCCGCCGTGGACCCCGTGCTGGCCACGCTGCCCGCCCTGGGCCGGCGGGTGCCACGGGACGTGTCGGTGGTGGCCGTCTGCCCCGACCGCTTCGCCGAGCAGGCCAGCCCGATGCTCACCGCCGTGCCCGTCCCCGCCGAGGAGATCGGCACGCAGGCCGTCTCGCTGCTGATGGCCAAGCTCGACGGCGAGGCGGTGCCGGAGGTCACCCTGCTGCCACCCCGGCTGACCGTACGCGGCAGCACCGCCGCCCCCGCTTCGACGGCGAGGGCCGGCCGGTGACGGCCGGACCGCCCCCGGCCGCGCACCGCATCGTCGACACCGCCCCCGCCGCCCGCTGGGAGGACGCCTTCCTCTCCGGCAACGGCGAGGCCGGGATCATGGTGTACGGCCGGCCGCACGCCGAACGCATCATCGTCAACCACCACCGCTTCGTCCTGCCCAACGGCACCCGCGACGCCCGACCGCCCGAGCTGGCCGCCCTGCTGCCGCGCATCCGTGAGCTGATCCTCGACGGCCGGCGCACGGAGGCCAGCCGGCTGCTCGCCGGCGACGGCGTGCTGCGCTGGACGCAGTCGTTCCACCCCGGCTTCGCCCTCACCGTCGATGCCGTGGCGCCCGGCCCGGTCGACGACTACCGGCGCCGCACCGAGTTCACCACCGGGGAGGTCGTCGTCGAATGGTCGGGCGGCCGCCGGCGCTCGTTCGTCTCCCGGGCCGACGCGCTGGTGGTCACCCACGTCGACGCGGGTCCCTGCGAGGTGGGCGTCACCGGGGACCTGCCCGGCCGGCCGGAGTCGGTGCGCTACGGCGCCGCCGCGTACCGCCGGGGGGATCTGGTCTTCCTACGGGTGCGGGGCCGCTACCCCGACGCGGGCGGCGCGTACGGCTTCGAGGGGCTCACCCTGCTGCGCGGCGACGTGGCGGTCGTCGGCGACGACCGGGTGGCGGTGCGCGGCCCGGCGCTGCTGACCACGGTGCTCGACCGCCCCGACACGCCGCCGTGGCGCACCGGCGACCTGGAGGACCGGCTGGCGGCGCACGCCGGTGACGACTACGAGACCCTGCTGGAACGGCACGCCGCCCTGCACGGGCGCGCCTACCGGCGGGTGAGCCTGGACCTGCGGGTGCCGGCGGCGCAGCGGCAACTGCCCGTGGGCGAGCTGATCGCGGCGCAGAACGCCGACCCGGACACGCTGCGCCCGGCCCTGCTGGAGCGGCTGTTCCACGCCGGGCGGTACCTGCTGCTCAGCGCCAGCGGCGTCCTGCCGCCCCGGCTGACCGGGCTGTGGCTCGGCTCGTGGGACGCCGCCTGGGCGGGCGACTTCACCACCGACGCCAACCTCAACCTGCAACTGGCCGGCGCGAACGTCGGCGCCCTGCCGGAGGTGACCGCCGCGCACGCGAACCTGGTGCGCGGCCAGGTCGACGACTGGCGGCGCAACGCGCGGGCGGTCTACGGGGCCCGGGGCCTGCTGGCGCCCAGCCGCACCGACGGCGAGCACGGCCACCTGTTCCACCTGCACGAGGACTGGCCCTTCGCCGCGTGGCTGCCCGGCGCGGACTGGCTGCTGCACCCGCTGCACGAGCACCACCTGGTCACCGGCGCGCCCCTCGGGGAGGTGGCCGGCTGGCTGGCGGAGGTGGCGGACTTCTTCGCCGACCTGCTCACCGTCACCGACGAGGCGGGCAGGGTGGTCGTGGTGCCCTCGTACTCGGCGGAGACCGGCCCGTACGACGAGCGGGGGCGGGCGGTGCACGTGGCGGTGAACGCCACGATGGACATCGCCGCGGCCCGGCACGCCCTGCGTACCGCCGCCGAGGTGACCGGCTCGGACCGGTGGGCGGGGCTGCTCGCGCGGCTGCCCGCGTACCGGGTGGACGGGCGCGGGGCGCTGGCCGAGTGGGCCTGGCCCGGCTACCACGGTGACGACGACCACCGCCACGTCAGCCACCTCTACCCGGTGTGGCCGCTGGACGAGATCGACCCGGACGACACCCCCGAGCTGGCCCGGGCCGCGCACCGGGCGTTGACGCTGCGCGGCGACGAGAACCTCTCCGCGCACGGCAGCCTGCACCGGGCGCTGGCCGCCGCCCGGCTGCACGACGGCGCGCTGACTGCCGGGAACCTGCTGAAGATCCTCGGCAACGACATGTTCTTCCGGTCCCTGATGAGCGCGCACAACCCGGGCCTGGTGACGTACAACGCCGACGCCGCGCACACCCTGCCGGCGGTGCTGACCGAGTCGCTGGTGCAGTCCCGCCCGGGGCAGCTGCGGCTGCTGCCGGCCGTGTTGCCGGGACTGGACGCCGGGGCGCTGCGCGGGGTGGCCTGCCGGGGGCGCGTCACCGTCGAGGAGCTGTCCTGGTCGCCGGGGCGGTTACGGGCCCGCCTGCTCTCCCCCGTCGCGCAGCGGATCAGCGTGCGCAGCCCGTACGGCGGGCGGGACGTGGACCTGGCCGCGGCGACGCCGGCCGAGGTGGCCTTCGCCGCCCCCGGATGAGCGGCGCTGGACGTCGAGGCCGGGGCCGCCTGCGCACGCCCTGCGCCGACGGGCGGTCAGAGCGCGTCGGGCCGGCCGAGCGCCGGATGCCGCCGGGCCAGCAGCACCCGCCCGGCGTCGTCGCGCACGACCGCGCTGACCCCGGGCAGCAGGAGCAGGTCGTGACCGACGTGGGCGCGCAGCCGGGCGACGTACGGGGACACGGCCACGCCGGCCAGGCTAGCCGGTGGCGTCGCGGTGCCGGCGCAGCATCCCGGCGGCCAGCGGCGCGGCGTCCAGGTCGCCGGCGGCGACCCGGGCGGCGACGGTACGGCGTACGAGCCGGTCGGCCAGCGTCGGGGCGTGCCGGGCGAGGGCCAGTTCGAGGCGTCCGCGCCGGGTGGTGGCCACGTCCCGGGGTGCCCGCCGGGCGGTGGCGGC
Organism: Micromonospora sp. LOL_025; assembly: GCF_048060285.1. Lineage (NCBI taxonomy): Bacteria > Bacillati > Actinomycetota > Actinomycetes > Micromonosporales > Micromonosporaceae > Micromonospora > Micromonospora sp. LOL_025. Next base: position 100,935 of record NZ_JBHMIR010000016.1, read on the forward strand.
GCGCAGGATCGCGGCGACGACCCCCTGCACCGGTTCCGGGCGGGACACTGCCCGCAGGGACAGGCCGGCGTCGGCGGTGCTGTCGTGGATCGGCGAGGCGACCATGCTCGGGTAGACGACGCTCACCCCGACGTGGGTGCCCACCTCGTGGCGCAGCGCGTCGGCGTAGGCGACCAGGGCCCGCTTGCTGACCCCGTACGCGGCGGCCAGCGGCAGCGGCAGCAGGGCCATCCGGCTGGCGACGAAGACCACCCGGCCGCGGGCGGCCTCCAGGGCGGGCAGCGCGGCGGCCGTGGTCCGCCAGGCGGCGAGCAGGTTCACCTCCAGCTGTTGGCGCACCACCGCGTCCGGTGGCAGCTCGGCCGGGGCGGGGCCGCCGACGCCGGCGTTGTTGACCAGCAGGTCCAGCCCGCCGAGCCGGTCCACGGCGGCGGCGACCGTGGGCGCCACGGCGGCCGGGTCGGTCAGGTCGCAGCCGAGCACCGGCACGCCGCCGACGGTGCCCGGCCGGCGGTCGATGCCGACGACCCGCGCCCCGGCGGCGGTGAACGCGGCGCACAGGTGCCGGCCGAAGGTGCCGCTGGCCCCGGTGACCAGCACCCGGCGGTGCTCCAGCGCACTCATGCCGTGGCTCCGGTGGCGCGGGCGCGGCGGGTGCCGGCGGCCAGTTCCCGCCTCAGCTCGGCCAGGTACGCGTCGAAGTCCACCCGCATGGCGGGCCGGCGCTGTCCCCAGCGGGCGGTGGCGGCGCGCAGCTCGGCCCGGCAGGCGGCGCGCTGTGCGTGCGGCTCGGGCAGCGCGTAGCGGCCGGACAGTTGCGCCGCGACCAGCTTGGCCTGCGCCTCGACCAGCGGGAACGCGGCGCCGGTGGACTGCATCAGCCCGACGAACGCCAGCCCGGGCGCGTCGAGGTGGAACACGTGCCGGTACAGCGGCATGGTGTCCGCCCCGTCGCCGAGCAGCGCGGGGTCGAGGAACGGAATCTCCACCCGGTAGCCGGTGCACCAGATCACCAGGTCGACCTCGTCGGCGCGGCCGTCGGCGAAGGTGACGCGTTCGCCGTCGAAGCCGGCGATGCCGCGGCGGGGTTCGATCTCGCCGTGGGTCAGCCGCGACAGCAGCCCGTCCGACAGCGTCGGGTGGTCCTGGAGGAAGCCGTGCGCGGGGGCGGGCAGGCCGTAGCGGGTGGGCGCGCCGACGGTCGCGGTGAGCAGCCGCTGGGTGATGCGCTGGCGCAGCCGCCACGGCAACCGCCGGGCCAGGGCGCCGTTGAGGGTGTCCGACGGGCGGCCCAGGAGGTGCTTCGGCACCACCCAGACGCCCCGGCGCAGCGACAGCAGGGTGCGCCGGGCCGCGTACGAGGCGTCCACGGCGATGTCCATGGCGGAGTTGCCGCCGCCGACGACCAGAACCCGCCGGCCGGCGAGCTGTTCGGGCCCCCGGTAGGCGTGGCTGTGCAGCTGCTCGGCGGTGCAGGTGCCCGGTGGGGTGGGGGTGGGCGGTTTCGGCACCCGGTTGTGGCCGTTGGCGACGACGGCGGCGTCGACGGTGACCTCGACGCCGCCGTCGGGTCCGTCGGCGTGCACCGTCCACCGGCCGTCGCCGGCGGGGACGACCCGGTCGACGGTGTGCCGCAACCGCACCGCGTCGTGCAGCCCGAACCGGTCGGCGTAGCCGGTGAGCCAGCCGGCGACGCGGCCGTGGTCGGGGTAGTCCGGCCAGTGCGCCGGCATCGGGTGGTCGGCGAACTCGGTGCGCGCCTTGCTGGTGTTCAGGTGCAGGGTCCGGTACGCGGGCGAGCCGGGCGCCCCGTACACCCAGAGACCACCGACCCGGTCGGCCGCCTCGAAGCAGACGGCGGGCACGCCGGCGTCGGCGAACGCCTTGAGGGTGGCCAGCCCGGCCGCGCCCGCGCCGATGACCGCCACGGACGGCTGCGTACCCATCGCCGGCTCCTTCCCATTATCCAACGTGCGTTGGATAATGACCCGCTACGCCTCGGCACGTCAAGGCGTCGCCGGCCCGTACAGCCCGTCGAGGAAGCGGTGCACGAAGGCGCGGAACTCCCGCCGCTCGCGCGCCTGCGACCCCCCGCCGGCGGCCAGGGCGACCACGTGCCCGTGCACCGCCCACACCAGGCTGCGCACCGTCACGTGCGGCGTCGGCTCGACCAGCGCCCCGGCCGCCGCGGCGGCGGCGAGCAGGTCGGCGACGAGCCGGTACAGCGGGGCCGCGTACCGCTCGTCGAGTTCGGCGTGCCGCTGCGGCTCCAGCCAGCGGCGCAGCCACAACGCGGTGGTCTCCGGCCGGTCCTCCAGGAAGTCCACGAACACGTCCACCAGGTCGTGCAGCGCGCGCCGGACCTCGGCCGGCCCGCTGTCCAGCGCCTGCCGGGCGCGCCCGGCCGCCGCCTCGAGCGCCTCCCGCTCGGCGGCGAAGACCCGCGCGAAGCAGGCGTCGTAGAGCTGCGCCTTCGTACCCGTGTGGTGCGAGACCGTGGCCACGTCGACGCCGGCGGCCGCCGCGACCTCCCGCAGCCCGACGGCGTCGAAGCCCCGCCGGGCGAACAGCGCGGTCGCGGCGGTCAGCACCACCTCCCGGGTCGGTCGGGTCTCGTCACGGCGGGGCCGCCCGGGTCGACGGCGGGGCATGGTCATGGCCGCCATTCTGCCCCTACAATCCAGCATCCGTTGGATTGCGGGCTGCGCGCCCGCCGAGGAGGCCGCCATGACCGGGCTCGACCAGCAGCCGGCCGGCACGGACACCACCGCCCTGCCGCGTGGGCCGTTGCTCGGCTTCGCCGCCGGTTCCCTCGGCATGGGCGTCTGGGTGACGGTCCCCGGCCTGCTGCTGCTCTACTTCCTCACCGACGTGCTGGCCGTCGCCCCCTGGCTGGCCGGCCTGGCGCTGCTGCTGCCGAAGGTCGCCGACGTGCTGCTGCATCCCTGGATCGGGCACCGCTGCGACGTCGAGCAGGCACGCCGGGGCGACCGGCGTCGGCTGCTGCTGCTCGGCTGCGCCCTGCCGCTGGCGTTCGCCACGCTGTTCGCCGTGCCCGGCGCGCTCACCGGCGCGCCGGCCGCAGCCTGGGTGGCGCTCGCCTTCGTCGTCGGCAACCTGCTCTTCGCCGCCTACCAGGTCCCCTACCTGGCCACCCCCGCCGACCTGCGGATCGGCTACCACGAGCGCACCCGGCTGATGGCCTTCCGGATGGTGGTGCTGACCCTCGGCATCCTCGCCTCCGGGCTGCTGGCACCCCTGCTGGCCGGCGGCGAGGACGCCACCCGGGCCGGCTACCAGCGGATGGGCGTGCTGCTGGCCGTCGGGATGCTGGCCGCCATGCTGGTCGGCGTGGCCGGCATCGCCCGGCTGCGCCGGGCCGCCGCCGCGACGCCCGCACCGCACGGCGGCGGCTGGCGAGGGCTCGTCGTGGCGCTGCGCGACCGGCAGTTCCGTTGGCTGGTCGCCGCGTACCTGGCCATGTCCACCACCACCCACCTGGTCCTGGCCGCCGTGCCCTACTACGCCGAGTACGAGCTGGGCCGCCCCGGACTGACCACCGTGCTGGTGGCCGCCTTCGTCGCCCCGGCGCTGATGGTCACCCCGGCCTGGCTGACGCTGGCCCGCCGCGTCGGCAAGCAGCGGGCGCTGCTGGGCGCCCAGGGCGCCTTCGCGGTCGGCTCGCTGGTCCTCGCCGTCGGCCGCCCCGCGGGGCTGCCCGTGCTGGTGGCCGCCGTGGCGGTGCTCGGCGTCGCCTTCGCCGGCATGCAACTGCTGCCGTTCTCGATGGTGCCCGACGTCATCCGGGCGGGCGGCGGCGCCGCCGGCACCTACACCGGGGTCTGGACGGCCACCGAGGCCACCGGCGCGGCGCTGGGCCCGTGGGCGTACTCGCTGTGCCTGGCCGCGGGCGGGTTCGTCGCCTCCACCGCCGGTGAGGGCGTCACGCAGCCCGACGGCGCGCTGACCGCGATCCGCTGGGGCTTCGGGCTGCTGCCCGCCGCGGCGATGCTCGTCGCGCTGCTGCTGCAACGCCGCTACACCCTGGACCGTACGGCCCGCACGGCCGGCTGAGCAGCCCCCACACAGGTCCGCGCGGTGCACACCGGCTGCCGGTTCGCCCCCGCGCCGCCGGCGGCACGCGCCGCCCACGCCGCAGGCGGTCCGCCGCGCGGCGGGCGGACCGGGGTCGCTCCGGCCCGGAGGCGCGGGGCGCTGCGCCGGGGGCCACCGGGCCCGGCAGTAGACTCCGCCCTCGATGGACGCCGAGCCCGCCCCCGCCGAGACCCGCCCCTGCGCCCACTGCGGACGCCAGGTGCCGCAGCGCGTCGGCGCCGGCCGGCCGTTCCGCTACTGCCGCGACAACGACGGCGCCTGCCAACGGGCCTCACGCAACAGCCGGATGCGGCACCGCAACGCCCCCGGCCTGCCCGGTCAGGTGGCCCGCACCTGGGAGGCGGTGGACCGGCTGGAGCAGGTCGCGGAGGCCCTCGCCGACGCCCTGCACGCCGAGCTGTCCCCGGTCGGGGTGGAACGCCAGCTCGCGCAGGCCCGCGCCGACGCCGCGACGCAGGTCGCGGCGGCCCAGACCGAGCGCGACGACGCCCGCCGCGACGCCGAGGACGCCGCCGCGGCCGCCGTCCGGGCCCGCGAGGAGGCCCGGTCCGCCGTTGCCGAACGCGACGCCGCCCACGACGAGGCCCGGCGCGCCGCCGAGCGGGCCACGGCCGCGGTCGAACGCGCCGACCGGGCGGAGGCCGCCCGCGACGACGCCCGCCGGCAGGCCAGCGCCGCGGAGGCCCTGCGCACCCAGGCCGAACGCGACCGCGACACGGCCCGCCACGAGCTGCGTGCGCTGCGCGCCGAGGCCGACGCCGAGCGCCGCCGCGCCACCGAGCTCACCGGCGAACGCGACGCCGCCCGCGCCGACGCCGACCGGGCGACCCGCGCCGCCACCGAGGCCCTCGACCGCGCGCAGCGCCTGCACGCCGAGGCCGAGCAGGCCCGCGAGCACGCCGCCCGGGCCCGCGAGCAGGCCGAGCGGGCGCGCACCGAGGCCGACGTTGCCCGCACGGCCGCCGCCGAGGCCGACACGGCCCGCCAGCGCGCCGAAGCCGCCCGCCGGGAGGCCGAGACCGCCCGGCAGCGCGCCGAGGCGACCGCCGAGCAGGCCCGCGCGGAGCTGGCCGACCTCGCCGGCCGGCACGACACGCTGCGCGCCGACCTGGCCGCCGCGCGCGAGGCCGCGAGCGCCGCCGAGGGCCGTGTCGAGGACCTGACCGTACGGCTGCGCGCCGCCGAGACCGACCGCGACGAGGCGCAGCGGCGCACCGCCCAGCTCGCCGACCAGGTCAGCCACCTCGCCGCCGCCCTGGCCAACCTCGGCACCCCCGGCCGCGCCCGGCAGGCCCCCTGAGCGCCCCGGACGGCGACCGACGCGGGCCTCGCCGCTGTCGACGTCGACCCGGCCGGCTGCGCGGCTAGAATCCAGATTCGCAGTTCAACCGTGCTCTGTGATAGCGGACGCGGCCTCGGGAGGGTGTTCCCGCACCCTTCCGAGGGTCCGTCCCACCCCGACGGCGGCTACTCGCAGAAGACACGCACGGTGGCATCGGGCTGGTCGACCTCCACGGTCATCTCGTCGAGGTGCTCCACGAGCGCCTCGAGCTGTTCGGGCTTGAGCTGCGTGAGGTCGAACGGCACGCCCGACTTGCTCAGCTCGGCGTTGGCCTGGCCCAGTGCCTGCGGCGGGATCAGGGCCGCCAGCCGAACGCCGGCTCGCAGCAGTTGCAGCGGCACCCGTACGTTGACCCGCCCCGGCTCGCCGTTCTCCACGGTGTCCACCACCACCCGCAGGTACTTCGCCCTGTTCTTCGGCCGGGTGCCGAGGCTCGACGCCGCCGGCGGCTGGGTCCGTTCGAGCGCGGTGATGAGCCGCTCCGCCTCCTCAGCGGTGATCTTTCCCTCGGCCAGCATGTCGAGGATGTCCCTGCGTTGTTCGTTCATCAGAAGCTCTCCTATCGGACGGTGACGAGCACGGCCGTACGGCCCTGCTCGATGTCGAGCCGGGTGCCCGGCAACGCGGAGACGATGCGCCAACCCGTGCCGAGCGCGCCCACCACGCTGACGCGGTACGCGAGGCAGGCCACCGCTGCCACCAGCACGGCCAGAACCGCGACCGGTGAGCACACGAGCACGACGGGGAGCACCGGGATCCAGATCCGGACGGGACGGCTGTCCGAACGGGTGACCCGTACGGTGAGCGAGCGTGGCATCACGCGCGGCCCTCCAGTTCGGACACCGCCTGTTGTGCGGTGAGCTCACCGCGGCGCAGCCGCTCGATGACGTCGGCCCGCGACGGCGCCGGATCGGTCTCGACGAAGTCGAACATCTGCGCGATCCGGTTCAGTCGTGACTTGACCGTCGGGTAGCTCACCCCGAAGATCCGCTCCATCTCCTTGATGGAGCCGTGGCACCGCACGAACGCCGTGACGAAGACCTGATCCTCGGCGTTGAGCTGGGCCAGTTGCGGCAGCGCGAACTCGCCCTCGATCGCGACGCCGCCGCTCGCCAGGCGCACCCGTTCGACGACGAACGGCTGGCCCCGGGTCAGATTCGTGAGTTCCTGCCAGTCCATCGCCTGCTCTGTCATATCCGAAGTTCTAACCGGCAAATCTTTAAATTCCTAGAGTCTGACCTTAATTTTCTTGAGATCGCACTTCCTTCGGTTGCTGCTGTGCCCGGCGTCCACCCGGCTCCTCCCGTCGGCGACGACCGGCGGGTGCGTCGGTGGCGGCGTCGGCGTAGCGGCGGGCCAGCTGCGCGAAGGCGTCCCTGAGCTCGGCCGGGCCGACGACCTCGATGTCGGCGTCGAAGCGGCCGATGGAGGCGGCCAGGCCGGCCCACGACCACGAACCCAGGACGAACCGGCAGCGGTGCGGGCCGAGTTCCTCGACGACCGCGTCGCGGGCGTACCCGGACACCGCCGCGGCGGGCAGGTCGAGGATCACCTCCCCACGGCAGGGCCAGTCGCCGGAGCCGTCGGAGCCCCGGAACCTGCTGGTCACGAAGGCGGCCACCGCACCTCCGGGCAGCTCGCGCGGCGTGAACCGGGGCCCGGTGGGGGTGCGCGGGGCGATCCGGTCGGCACGGAAGGTACGCCAGTCCTCGCGGTCGAGGTCCCAGGCCACGAGGTACCAGCGCCCGCCCCAGGTGACGAGGTGGTGCGGCTGCACCCGGCGCGGCGGAGGCCGCCCACCGTCGTCGCCGGCCTCCGGTGGGGACACGGGGGTGTAGTCGAAGCGCAGCACCTCGCGGGCGTGCACGGCGGCGCCGAGGGCCATGAGCACGCCGCTGTCGACCTGCGGCTGCGCCCGGGACGCGGACGGCTCGACGGCGGTGACCCGAAGGACGTCGATGCGGCGGCGCAGCCGGGCGGGCATGACCTGCCGCACCGTGTGCAGTGCGCGCGCCGCGGCTTCCTCGATGCCGGCGCCGGCGGTGGTGGCGAGTTGCAGGGCGATGGCCAGGGCGACGGCCTGCTCGTCGTCGAACAGCAGCGGCGGCAACTGGGTGCCGGCGTCGAGCCGGTAGCCGCCGTCGGGTCCCTTGAAGGCGGCGATGGGATAGCCGAGCTCCCGCAGCCGCTCGACGTCCCGCCGCACGGTGCGCGCGCTGACGTCCAGCCGCGCGGCCAGCAGCGCCCCCGGCCAGTCCCGGCGCGCCTGCAGCAGCGAGAGCAACGCCAGCAGGCGCGCGGAGGTCTTCGGCACCTGCCCATGATGCCCACAGAAGCGGACACTCCCTGTCCTCTTCGGCTGCGAACGTTGTCACGTGCCAACCGACGACGACAACAGGGAGCCGAACGCCGTGACCGTCACCACCACGCCCCCGTCGACCCTCGACGCCGAACGGGCCGACCTGCTCGCCGCGCTCGCGAGCGCCCGAGCCGCCCTGACCGGCACCGTCCGCGGCCTCAGCGACGAGCAACTCGGCCAGCGCCCGACGGCCAGCTCCCTGTGCCTGGGCGGGCTGATCAAGCACGTCGCGTCCGTCGAGCAAGGGTGGATGCGCTTCGTGGCCGAGGGCCCGTCGGCGATGCGCTACGACCTGCCCGACGGGGTCACGTGGGCCGACCTCGCGGCCGGTACGGCACGCGAGGTGCCGCAGTGGGCCATCGACCACGAGACCGACTTCCGGATGCTGCCCGGCGAGACCCTGGCCGGGATCCTCGCCCGTTACGAGCAGGTCGCCGCCCGCAGCGAGGAGATCGTCGCCGCCGTCACCGACCTGTCGGCGACCCACCCGTTGCCGCAGGCGCCGTGGCACGAGCCGGGAGCGGTGCGCAGCGTACGCCGGGTGCTGACGCACCTCATCGCCGAGACCGCCCAGCACGCCGGGCACGCCGGGCACGCCGACATCCTGCGCGAGACCCTCGACGGGCAGCGGACCACCTGAGTACTCGGGCGCCGACCGGCGTCCCGAGCACTCGTCCCCCAGGCAGGTCCCGTCCCCCGCACCCGGGGGACCCGCAGGAGAGGCGTGAGCCGATGACCGTTCTCGACCACCGGGCACTCAACCGCGCGACCCTGGCCCGGCAGCTGCTGCTCGATCGCGCCGACATGCCGGTCCTCGACGCCGTCGCGCACCTGGGCGGCCTACAGGCGCAGGAACCGCAGGAGCCGTTCGTCGGGCTCTGGTCGCGGCTGCGCGCGTTCGACCCGGCGGCGCTGTCGGACCTGCTGACGGGACGCGCCGTGGTGCGGATGCACCTCATGCGCCGCACCGTGCACCTCGTCACCGCCGACGACGCCCTGGCCTGGCGGGCCCGCCACGACGGCATGCTGCGCCAACGGGTCCTCGGCGTCTTCCGCAGCGAACTCGCCGGGGTGGACCTCGACGAACTCGCGGCGGCGGGCCGGGCGGTGCTGGCCGGCGAGCGGTCCCGCTCGCCGAGCGAGGTGGCGCGGGCCCTGGCCGAGCGCTGGCCGGCACCGGGACCGCGGGCGCTGGGCGAGATGCTGCTCGCCGCCCTCGTCCCGGTGGTGCAGCTGCCGCCGCGCGGGCTGTGGCGCACGAGGGCGGGAGTCCGTACCGTCCTGCTCTCCACCTGGCTGGGACGCGAGATCGACCCGCCGGCACCGCAGGGCGGCGATCCCGTCGGCGAAGCGCTGGTGCGCCGCTACCTGGCCGCGTACGGCCCGGCCGCCACGGCCGACCTGCGCGCCTGGTGTGGCCTCGCCGGGCTGCCGGCCGCGGTGGCCGCGATCCGCGAGGAACTGGTCGCCTTCCGCGACGAGCGGGGCCGGCAACTGTGGGACCTGCCCGACGCGCCGCGCCCCGGCCCCGACACACCCGCCCCGGTGCGGTTCCTGCCGGCGTTCGACAACGCGCTGCTCGGCTACGACGACCGCAGCCGCATCGTCGACGACGCCCACCGTGGCCTGTCCGTCGCCGGCACCCGCGTCGTCCTGGTCGACGGCCGGGTCGCCGCTACCTGGAGCGGCACGGCCGACACCGTGCTCGTCACCCCGCTGCGCCGCCTCTCCCGCGCGGAGCGCGCCGCCGTAATCGAGCGGGGACGGGCGTTGGCGTCGTTCCTCTCCGACGACGACAGCGACCGCGTACGCATCGCCGCGTCCACGCCCTGAGCGCCGCACCACCCGGGGCAGTGGGGAGACCCCTACCGGGCCATGATGCGGAGGTGGGAAAGACATACGAGCGCATCGAGGGCCGGCTGCGCAGCTTCATCGAGGACCAGCCGCTGTTCTTCACCGCCACCGCCCCGCTGTCGGGCGACGGCACCATCAACCTGTCGCCGAAAGGGCTGCGTGGCTCGTGGGCGGTCGTCGACGCGCACACCGTGGCCTACCTGGACTTCGCGGGCAGCAACGCCGAGACGATCGCGCACCTGCGGGAGAACGGCCGGATCACGCTCATGTGGTGCGCGTTCGACGGGCCGCCGAACATCGTGCGGGTGCACGGGCGCGGCGAGCCGGTGTTCCGTGACGACCCCCGCTGGGGTGAGCTGACGGGCCACTTCCCGGACATCGACACCAGCGTGCACGGCCTGCGGGCGATCATCGTCGTGCGCGCCGAGCTCATCCGCGACACCTGCGGCTACGCGGTGCCGTTCATGTCCTACGACGCCGACCGCGACCTGCACGCCCGGCGCTTCGCCCGCGAGGACGACGCGTCGCTGAGCGACTACTTCGCCGGCAAGGACCACGTGGCCCGCAGCATCGACGGGCTGCCGGGCCTGCCGCTGCCGCTGCCACCGACCCCGGCGACCTGAGCCGGCCGCCGCGTCGCAGTGCCGTTCCCCGCGCCGGGTCGCTGCCCTTCCCCGCGAGGAGGAGCGGACCGGGCTCTCGGGTGGGCGGCGGCGGGGGCCGGGGCGCGTATCCGCGCGGCGCGGCCGGCGCGTCACCGGCCGCCGCGACCTGCGCCGCCTCGGGACGGCTACCATCGCCGGTGGCACAGCGGAAACACTCCACCCGTCCGACCCGGCCCGGGGCGACCCCGTCGGGCGGCTGGCATGGCCGGCTACCCTTGTGCAGGCCCGCCCGGCGTCCGGGCGGGAATGGCCCGGCGGGAACGGACCGTTACACCGAGTAGACCAGCACCACGAACGAGGGGAAGTCGATCATGGGCGAGCGTATGCTGCGTGGCAGCCGTCTGGGCGCGGTCAGCTACGAATCCGACCGCAACACGGAGCTCGCGCCGCGTCAGACCCGCGAGTACCTCTGCGCCAAGGGCCACCAGTTCGAGGTCCCGTTCGCCGTCGACGCCGAGGTCCCCACGACCTGGGAGTGCAAGTTCGACGGCAGCGTGGCCCGGCTGGTCGACGGCAACGAGCCGGAGCAGAAGAAGGCCAAGCCGCCGCGCACCCACTGGGACATGCTGCTGGAGCGGCGTTCCATCGCCGAACTGGAGGACATCCTCGCCGAGCGGCTGCAGGAGGTCCGCACCCGCCGCGGCCGCGCCTGAGCCGCACCTGGACGCCACGGCGCCCCGGGAGCATCCGCTCCCGGGGCGCCGTCGTGTCCGGATCAGTTCCGGCCGGGCTCGACGATCTCACCCTCGATGGCGCGACCCCCGTCGACGACGACGGTCGGTTCGGCAGCCGGCTGCGGCTGCGGCTGCGGCGCACCCCGACGCACCCGCACCCGGCGCGGCCCGAACAGGTCACCGGCGACCATCGACGACACCCGCCGCTCCGCGGCCCGCTGCACCCCGTTGCGGGCCAGCCGGCGCACCGGCGGCACCAGCAACGACACCCCCACCAGGCCGCTGAGCAGGCCCGGCATCGCCAATAGCAGCGCGCCGAGGAGCCCGACGAGACCGTCGGTGACCTGCCGGCCCGGCGGCTGACCGGCCTGCGCGGAAACCTTGAAGCCACGCCAGGCGCGCATCCCCTCCCGACGCAGCAGCACCAGCCCCAGCAGCGACACCGCGAACACCGCCAGCAGTGCCGAGCCGAACCCGATCGCCCGCCCCACCGCGACGAACACCAGCAGTTCCAGCAGCGTCGCCGCCAACAGGGCCAACGGCACAAACCTCAGTCCTCGGCGCATCTCACCCCATTCGCCATCAGCGGCGCCTGCGGCGGGGCCACCCCGCGCGGGCGCCGGCGCCCCGTCCAGCATGACACGCCGCCGCTCAGGGCCACCGCACCTGACCGGTGGGGGTGCCGTGCAGTCCCCGCCGCACCGCCAGCCGCCGGTCCTGCACCCCCCACGCCGTGATGCGCCACAACGCCTCCGCCACGATCAGCGGGCTCATCTTGCTGCTGCCGCGCTCCCGCTCGGCGAACGTGATCGGCACCTCGACGATGCGCGCCCCGCACCGGTGCGCCAGCCGCGACAACTCCACCTGGAACGAGTAACCCTGCGAGCAGACCGACGCCAGGTCGATCTCGTCCAGGGCCGCCAGCCGGTACACCCGGTAGCCGCCGGTGGCGTCGGACAACGGCATGCCCAACACCAGCCGCGCGTACAGGTTGCCGCAGCGCGACAACAGCAGCCGCCGCAGCGGCCAGTTCACCACCCGCGCCCCGGCGGTCCACCGGGAACCGATCACCACGTCGGCGTCGCGGGCGGCGGACAGCAGCGCGGGCAGGTCCTCCGGGGCGTGCGAACCGTCGGCGTCCATCTCCACCACCGCGTCGAAGCCGCGCTCGCGGGCCCACGCGAACCCCGCCAGGTAGGCCGCGCCGAGGCCCTGCTTGCCCTCGCGGTGCAGCACGTGCACCCGACGGTCGTCGCCGGCCAGGGCGTCGGCGAGCGCACCGGTGCCGTCCGGGCTGTTGTCGTCGGCGACCAGGATCTCCACCGCCGGGGCGGCGCGACGCACCCGCGCCACGATCCGCGCCACGTTGTCGGCCTCGTTGTAGGTCGGGATCACCACGAGCACCCGACCCACCCCCGGATGACCGTTGTCCGTCCGGGTGCCGGTCGTTTCGCCCACCGTCGCTCCCCCTCCGCCGGCGTACCGGCTGGTGTCACCCGGCGTGCGGCCGGCGACGCAGCACGCCCGCGCCCACCAGGGCCGCCACGGCCAGGGTGGCCAGCGCCACCTCCGGCCACAACCCGACCCGGGTGGCCAGGGTGCGCCCGTCGTCCAGTCGCAGCTGCCGCACCACGACCGCTCGGGTGTTGAACCCGGTGGCGTCGCTTACCCGCCCGTCCGGGGCAACGAACCCGGACACCCCCACCGTGGAGGCCATCAACGCCGGCCGGCCGTGCTCGACCGCCCGCAGCCGCACCATGGCCAACTGCTGGCGCGCCTCGGCCACGTCGAACGTGGCGTTGTTGGTCTGCACCACCAGCAGCTGCGCCCCGCCCGTGACGGTGTCGCGTACCACCTCGTCGTAGGCGACCTCGAAACAGATCACGTCGCCGAGCACCGCCGCCCCCGTACGCAGCACCCCCGGCTCGCTGCCCGGCACGAAGTCGGCGCGTACCCGGTCGACCTGCTTGCTGATCATCCGGGCCAGATCGCGCATCGGCACGTACTCGGCGAACGGCACCGGGTGCCGCTTGGTGTACAGCTGCTCCAGGTCCGGGCCGCTGCCGGGCCGCCACAGAATCCCCGCGTTGCGCACCTGCCCCTCCCCCGGGCCGCGCAGCACCGCACCGACCAGGATCGGGGCGCCGACCGCGTCGGCGGCCTGCGAGATGCGCGCCCCGGCGTCGGTGTCGCGCAGCGGGTCGATGTCGCTGGAGTTCTCCGGCCACACCACCAGGTCGGGGCGGGGCCGCACACCGGCGGACACCTGCCCGGCCAGCTCGATCGTGGCGTCGACGTGATTGTTCAGCACCGCCTGCCGCTGGGCGTTGAAGTCCAACCCCAGCCGGGGCACGTTGCCCTGCACGATCGCCACCGTCACCGCGCCGCCGCCCCCCGCACCGGACACCGGCACCAGCAGCCCCACCACGGGCACCGCGACCGCCGCGGCGGCCAACCCGGCCACCGGCACCCACCAGCGCCGCCGCCCGCCCCACGGCCGCCACAGCGCCGCGACCAGCAGCCCACCGGTCAGCGCCACCGCGAACGTCACCAGCGGCGCGCCACCCCACGCGGCCAGCCGCAGCAGCGGCGAGCCGTCCTGGCTGAACGCCAGCCGCCCCCACGGGAACCCGCCGAACGGGGTGCGGTCACGCAGCGCCTCCTGCCCCACCCACAACACCCCGGTCACCGCCGGCCAACTCCACCGCACCCGCTCGACCAGCGGCGAGGCGTACGCGCCCGCCGCGCCCAGCAGCGCCAGGTAGCCGGCCTGCAACAGCGACAGCAACACCCACGGCAGGTAGCCGGTGTGCAGGTTCGTCCAGCTCAGCAGCGGCGCGAACAACGCCACCCCGGTCAGCAGACCCAACCCGGCGCCCGCGCGTACACGGCGGCGGTGCGTCGCCGCGGCCAGCAACGCCACCCCCAGCGGCGCGAGCGGCCACAGCCCGTACGGCGGGAACGCCGCCAGCAACGCCAGCCCGGCCACCACCGCCATCGCCGCGGCCACCGGCAACGGCAGCGCCCGCCCGGCAGGCGGTCCGCTGTCGTCCCCGGTCGGCGCCGGCCCCATCCCCACGATCACGGGCCGAAGGCTACCCGCCGGCCGGATGCCGCCCCACCGGGCCACACACCGGCGCAAGGGAAGCCGCGGACACAAATCGGGGCGCGGCTCGCGCCGCGCCCCGATGCTCCCAGGCCCTTCCCGGCCGGTGGGGCGAGAATGAGCTGCGCCGACCTTCGGACCGACCCGACGCGGACTGGCTGCCCCCGCCTGGCCGTTGTCTACTGGCCGTGCACCTCACCCTGCCCGTACACCGGTAACCGCGGCCGGTTCGCGCCGCCCCGCCGACCCCCGCCCGCTGGACCTGGCCGCCGCGACGCACTGCTCACATGTCGCTCGGCCAGCGGACGAAGGGACGAAGCGAACAACAGCCGCTTCCCGTAGTAGGACTCAAAGACGGTACGGCGTGGACCCCCGCCGCTGTCAACCCACCCGGGCCTGTCGTGTGATGCACCACGGCGTGTCGCGTCGGCGAGTCTCAATCCGTGGCGAGGTGCCGGCGCAGCAACGCCCCCGCCGCCTCCGGATGCTCGGCCGCCAGCAACCCACCGGCGGCCAGCACGTAGTCGACGTCGACCACCGGCCGCGCCGCGCGCGGCAGCGGCCACCCACCGGCGTGGTCGGCCAGCACCGCACCCAGCACACCCGCCGCGTCCGCCGGCGCGGCGTGCCGCAACACCCCACCGGAGCCCACCAGCAGCCGCACGTCACGCAGGTCCCGCCCGGCCCGCTCACCCGTGGCCGCCCCCCGGGCGTGCCGCCGCAACGCCACCGTCGCCGCCAGGGCCGCGATCCGCGCGTCCACCGCACGCTCCGCGTCCCCCGCCGGCAGGAACCCCGGATCGCCGGCGCGCACCGCCGCCCCCGCCGCCAGGTCGTCGCGCTGCGCGTCGGTCAGCAACCGCTCCTCGACGGCCGCCCGCACCACCCCCGGCGCGCTCCACCGCATGCCCAGGTCCCCCTCGACGGTACGGGCCCGCCACAGCGACCCCGCCACCTCCCGCCCCGGCCCGGTGGCCCGCTCGTCCGGCGTGAGCACCGAATACACGTCCGTGGTGGCGCCACCCACGTCCACCACCACCAGATCACCACCCAGCGTGTCGGCCAGCACCTCCACGCCGATCAGCACCGCGTCGGGGGTGGCCGCCCGCACCAGCCGCGCGAACCGCGACCCCCGCGACAGCCGCTTCCCACCGATCACGTGCCGCAGGAACACCTCCCGGATCGCCGCCCGCGCCGACGCCGGCGCCAACACCCCGATGCGCGGCAGCACGTTGTCGGCCACCGTCACCGGCACCCGCGCCCCCGCCAGCACCGCGTGCAGATCGTCGCGGACGTCGACGTTGCCGGCCAACACCACCGGCACCCGCCAACGCGCCCTCGCCAGCCGAGTCGCGTTGTGCGTCAACGTCTCGGCGTCACCGCCGTCGGTGCCGCCGACCAGCAGCACCACGTCCGGGCGGGCCGCCCGCAACCCGGCCAGCTCCGCCGCACCGAGCCGACCCGCCGCCACGTGCACCACGTCCGCGCCCGCCGACAGACCCACCCGCCGGCCCGCCTGCGCGGTCACCAGCCGCTCGTAGCCCACGACCGCCAGGCGCAACCCACCCCCGGCCGACGAGCACACGTACCACGGCACCCGACCCACCGCCAGGCCGGCGGTGGCCGCCGCCACCGCCGCGTCCAGGCCGTGCAGCACATCCGTACCCACCGTCGTCGGCGCCGACGCCGACGACACCAACGCGCCCGCGTCGAGATCCACCACCGCCACCTTCGTGTACGTGGACCCGACGTCGGCGCAGACCGCGTACCTCACGCCACCGGCGGAACGACCACCGTGCCGGTCGCGGTGACCGCCACGATCGGCTCGTCGAGCACCTCCGCGGCCGACTCACCCCGATCCGAACGACCCCGGCACACCACCCTCGCGGCGAAGTCGATCGTGCGGCTGCGCGTACCCACCCGGGTCACCGTCGCCGTCACCTCCAACACGTCGCCCGCCCGCATCGCCGACCGGAACTGCACGTCCGAGTACGACGCGAACAGCCCCTCGTCACCGTCGGTCCGGATACACACCTCCGTGGCCACGTCCCCGAACAACCCCAACGCGTACGCCCCGTCGACCAGGTTGCCGGCGTAGTGGGCGTGCGAATACGGCACATACCGTCGGTGCACGACCGTCAGACCCACCCGGGAATCACTCATGCCTTCGCCCTCTTGTCCGTGGTCAACGCATGCACCAGGAAACTCGCCACCTCACCCGGGGTGGTCCCCCGGCCGAAGATCCGATCCACGCCCAACTCGCCGGCCATCGACTCGTCGAAACGCGGCCCACCCACGATCAGCAACGGCCGACGCCCCGCCGGCATCGCCTCCCGGAACGCCGCCGACATCTCCCGCGTGTTGTGCAGATGCGCGTCGCGCTGCGTCACCACCTGCGACACCAGCACCGCGTCCGCGCGCTCCACCCGCGCCGCCTCCACCAACTCCGGCACGCTCACCTGCGCACCCAGGTTCGTGACCTTCAACTCCCGGTAGTACTCCAGGCCCTTCTCCCCGGCGATGCCCTTGACGTTGAGGATCGCGTCGATGCCGACCGTGTGCGCGTCCGTGCCGATGCACGCCCCCACCACCGACAACTTGCGCCGCAACCGCCGCTTCACCACCGCGTTGACCTCCTTGGCGCTCAGCAGCGGAAAGTCACGCTCCACCACCTGCACCGCCGACAGGTCCACCAGATGGTTCACCCGCCCGTACACCACGAAGAACGTGAACCCGTCGCTCATCGGCTTGGCGTGCACCAGCATCGCAGGATCGATGCCCATCTTGTTCGCCAACTGCACCGCCGCGCCCTCGGCCCGCTTGTCGTGCGACACCGGCAACGTGAACGACACCTGCACCATGCCGTCGCCCGTCGTGTCCCCGTACGGCCGCACGATCCTCTTCCCGGCGTCCCCGCCGGCCTCGACGGCGCTCACGCCCGTGCCACCTCTCCACCCGCCACCGCCGGCGCCTCCAGGATCTCCGCGGCCGGATTGAAGTAGCCCGCCTCGTGCGCGGCCACCCCCGCCAGGCCCTTGCCCCGGTCCGCCGGCCGCTTCATGATCCCGAACGTGCCCTCGGCGATCGCCGTCAACAGCGACTGCTCACCGATGCGCTCCAGCAGCTCGACCGCCTCACCCAGCACCCGGTTGGCCCGCTGCTGGATGAACCCGCCCGGCGCCGGCACGAAGTCCTCGTGCAACCCACCGGCCGCACCCAGCACGTACCGCACGTTCTGCAGAGCGATGTCCCGATCCGACAACCACGGCGTCACCACCGCCTCGGTCATCATCCCCACCAGCAGGATCCCCTGACCGGTCACCGTCCCCACCAGATTGAAGAACCCGTCCAACAGGTTGCCCCGGAACACGTCGCCGGTCATGTGCTTGGTCGGCGGCATCCACTTCAACGGCGCGTCCGGGAACAACTCTCGCGCCAGCAACGCGTGCGCCAACTCCAACCGCAACGACTCCGGCACATCAGGGTTGATCTCGAACGCGTGCCCCAACCCCAACTGCCAGTCCGCCAACCCCGCCTCGTGCGCGAAGAACTCGTTGAGCAACTGCGACACCGTCACCGTGTGCGCCTCGTCCACCGCGTCCGCGGTGGTCAGGTAGTTGTCCTCACCGGTGTTGATGATGATCCCCGCCCGCGCGTGCACCTGACGCGAGAACCGCTGGTCCACGAACGTCCGGATCGGATTGATGTCACGGAACAGGATCCCGTACATCGAGTCGTTCAACATCATGTCCAGCCGCTCCAGGCCGGCCAACGTCGCCATCTCCGGCATGCACAGACCCGACGCGTAGTTCGTCAGCCGCACGTACCGGCCCAACTCCCGCGACGACTCGTCCAGCGCCGCCCGCATCAACCGGAAGTTCTCCTGCGTCGCGTACGTGCCCGCGAAGCCCTCCCGCGTCGCCCCCTCCGGCACGTAGTCCAGCAACGACTGCCCCGTCGACCGGATCACCGCGATGACGTCCGCACCCGCCCGCGCCGCCGCCTGCGCCTGCGGAATGTCCTCGTAGATGTCCCCCGTCGCCACGATCAGATAGATCCACGGCCGCTGCCTCGGATCCCCGAACCGCTTCACCAGCCGGTCCCGCTCCGCCCGCCGCCGGTCGATCGCCCGGATCCCCGCACCCACCGCCCTGCGCGCCGCCTTCCGCGCCGCCGTGGCCGCCTTCCTCGTCGGCACCTCGAACCGCACCGACCCGGCCGCCGCCTTCTGCGCCAGCAACGTCACGTCACCGAGCTGCTCCCGGGCCAGCGCGTCGAACACCGGCAACGCCACCCCGTGCCCCAATCCCACGTCCGCGACCACCGCGTCCACGAGCCGGTTCACCCACGGAATCCCGTCCGGATCGGCACCGCTCACCCCGGCCAGCCGCAACACCGCACGCTCCACCGACACCGTCGTGTGGCTGCGCGCCAGATCCACCACCGGCTGCCCCGCCCGGCGCGCCAACTCCCGCGCCCGCGCCACCAGCCGCGGATCCAGATCAAGCTTGCCCGTCACACCGTCACCCCGATCCGCCCGGCGACAGCGCCACGCGCCCCCCTTGCCGTACCGATGGTTCGCTCGCTCACGAAGACCCTTCCTCATAGATCACGTCACCGCGCAACACCGTGCGCCGACACACCGGCAGCGGCGTCGGGTCCAGCGGACCACGCGCCTCCACATCCGCCGCCAACAACACCGGCAACCCCCGGTCCACCCCCGCCGGCGTCGACCACACCGCGAACGTCGCCGGCGCCCCCAACGCCAGCACACCCTCGTGGTCCATCCGCACCGCCCGCCACCCGCCACGGGTGTGCGCCGCGAACGCCGCCCGCACACTCATCCGCTGCGTCGGGCTGTGGTGCCACACCGCCGCCCGCACCGAACCCCACGGATCCAGCGGCGTCACCGGCGAATCCGACCCGAACGCCAACGCCACCCCGACGCCGTGCATCGCCCCCATCGGATTCGACTCCAACGACCGCTGCAAACCCAGCCGCGACTCGTACATCCGACCCGCGCCACCCCACAACCGGTCGAACGCCGGCTGCATGCTCGCCACGATCCCGTACTCCACGAACCCCGCGATCAGCCGCTTGTTCATGATCTCCGCGTGCTCGATGCGGTGCCGCGCCGCCCGCACCCGGTCCGTACCCAGCTTCTCCGCCGCCCCCGCGAAACCCTCCAACACCGTCGAGATCGCCGCGTCACCGATCGCGTGGAAGCCACCCTGCACACCGTGCGCCGCACAGTCCAACAGATGCTCCCGCACCTGCTCCGCACTCAGATAGCCGTGCCCGCAACCCCCGTCACCGTCCAGGTAGTCACGCGACACGTGCGCCGTACGCGACCCCAACGCCCCGTCGGCGAACAGATCACCCCCGGCCCCCACCGCACCCAACTCCCGGGCCCGCGCCGCACCCAGCAGCTCACCCCAGTACCCGTACACCTCCGCCACACCGTCACCCGACATCGCCAACAGACCCGTGAAGTCCTCCTCGTCGGAGATCTCCGGACCACCGCACTCGTGCACCGCCGCGATACCCAGCGACGCCGCGTGCGCCAACGCCGCCCGCTGCGCCGCCACCCGCTGCGCCCGCGTCACCGACGCGAAGGCCGCCGCCCGCACCACGTGGTGCGCGTCCCGCCGCAACCACCCCGACGCGTCATACCCCGCCGCCGACACCACCTGCGGACACGCCGCCAGCAACGCCGCCGACACCAGCGCCGAATGGATCGACGCCTGCGACAGATAGACCCGCCGACCACCGGCCGCCCGGTCCAGCACCACCGCGTCCGGCAGCTCCGCCACCGGCCAGCTCGACTCGTCCCAGCCGTGCCCCAGCACCACCGCGTCCGACGGCAACCCCGCCGCGAACCCCGCCACCGCGTCCAGCAACTCCCCCGCCGACCGCACCCCCGACAGGTCCAGCCCCGACAACGCCAACCCCGTGTCCGTCGCATGCACGTGCGCGTCGACGAACGCCGGCGTCACCAACGCCCCGTCCAGATCCACCACCCGCCCGGCGGCCGGCGCATCCGCGTCCACCCCCAACCAGGAGATCCGGCCGTCGGTGACCAGCAGAGCCGTCGCGCTCGGATCGGCCGGGCAGTGCAGCGTCCCGCCGCGGTACAGAGTCGAGGGGTTCGTCATGACCATCAGTCTGCCGCCAGACGCGCCTCGAACAACGCCCGCACCCCCGACTCCGAACGCAGCAGACCCAACGCGAACTCCGCGTGCCCCGGCACGTACCCGTTGCCGACCAGCATCGTCACGTCCGCCGCCAGGCCCTCCGCCCCCAACGCCGCCGCCGCGAAACTCGTCGCCATCGAGAAGAACACCACCGTGCCGCCATCCGCCGTCGCCAGCACCGCACCGTGCTCACAACCCGGCACGTCCACGCAGACCACCGTCACGTCCGCCGGCGCCTCCAACGCCGTCGTCACCGCCGTCGACAACGCCACCGGATCCCGGGCGTCGGCCAACGCCACCGCGTCCGCCAGACCCACCGCCGCCAGCGCGTCACGCTCCGCCACGACCGGCACCACCCCGACCGTACGGGCGGCACCCGCCCGCCGCGCCGCCGCCAGCGACAGCGACCCGCTCTTGCCCGCGCCACCGATCACCGCCACCCGCACCGGCGTCGGGTCCCCCGCCCGCTCCCGCTCCGCCACGTACCGCGACACCACCCGCGCCGTCAGCGCCGGCGCCCCGCACACGTCCAGCACCGCCAGGGACAGCTGCGGATCGAGATCCGCCGGCAGCACCGCCGCGATCGACCGGGCGAACAGGATCGCGTACCCGTCACACGGCACCTGCTCGCTGCGCCCGTCCCAGCGGGCCAACCCGTCGAGGATCGTCAGCGGCGTCAACGTCAGCGACACCAGGGTCGCCACCCGCTGCCCCGCCCGCAGCCCCAGCGGGGACCGCCGCCCCGCCTCCTCCACCGTGCCGATCAGCATCCCGCCCGACCCGGTCACCGGGTTCTGCATCTTGCCCCGGGCGGACACGATCTGAAGCACCTCGGCGCGGACCGCGTCGCCGTCCCCACCGTGCTTCTCCCACAGCTGCCGGAAGCTCGCCGCGTCCAGGTTCAACCGCTCCACCCGGATCCGCACCTCGTTCGGCGCGATCTCCAGGCTCGCGTCCAGCCGCCACGCGGCCTGCGGCAGCACCCCCGCCGGTTCGACAACGCGGTGCAGACCCACCGGTGACGTCACGCCGACCTCCCCTGTCACGCCGCTCGAAGCCCCGACCAGGGCTCGCGTAGCGGGAAAACTTACGGCAGACTAATTTCTTCACCGAATATTTTCCAGTAGCCTTCGGGATCGCTGACCAACCGCACCACATTGAGGAGGGGCCGTGACCCAGACCCAACCGGCGGAGACCCTGTCCCCGCCCCGCCCGGCGCCGGTCGCGGTCCCCACCGCCGGACAGCCCTACGAATACCGCCGCGCGCCCCTCGTCGAACCCGACTGGACCCGCTTCCCCGGCTGGCGCCACGTCACCCGCGACCAGTGGGAGAACGCACAGTGGCAGCGCGTCAACTGCGTCAAGAACATCAAGCAGCTGCGCACCGTCCTCGGCGACGCGGTCGACGAGACCTTCTACGCCGACCTCGAGGCCGACCAGAAGGCCCTGGCCACCATGTCCATGCTGGTGCCGCCGCAGATGATCAACACCATGGTCCCGTTCGCCCCGATGACCACCGAGGCGTTCCTCGCCGACCCCATCCGGCGCTACATGATCCCCGTCGCCTCCGACCGGCGCACCGACTGGCCCTCCCACCCGTACGCCAGCCGCGACTCCCTGCACGAACACGACATGTGGGTCGCCGAGGGCCTCACCCACCGCTACCCCACCAAGGTCCTCGCCGAGCTGCTCTCCACCTGCCCCCAGTACTGCGGGCACTGCACCCGCATGGACCTCGTCGGCAACTCCACCCCCGCCGTCGACAAGCTCAAGCTGACCCTCAAGCCCGTCGACCGCTACGACGCCCACATCGGCTACCTCAAGGCCCACCCCGGCGTCCGTGACGTCGTCGTCTCCGGCGGCGACGTGGCCAACGTCCCGTGGAAGAACCTCGAGTCGTACCTGATGCGGCTGCTGGAGATCGAGACCATCCGCGACATCCGGCTCGCCACCAAGGCCCTCATGGGCCTACCCCAGCACTGGCTCCAGCCCGACGTCGTCGAGGGCCTCGAACGCGTCGCCCGCACCGCCGCCCGCCGCGGCGTCAACCTCGCCATCCACACCCACGTCAACCACGCCCAGTCGCTCACCCCGCTGGTCGCCCGGGCCGCCCAGACCGCCCTCGACGTCGGCGTACGCGACGTGCGCAACCAGGGCGTGCTCATGCGCGGCGTCAACGCCACCGCCCCCGACCTGCTCGACCTCTGCTTCGCCCTCCAGGGCGAGGCGGGCATCCTGCCGTACTACTTCTACATGTGCGACATGATCCCCAACGCCGAGCACTGGCGGGTCCCCGTCTGGCACGCCCAGCAGCTCCAGCACGACATCATGGGCTACCTGCCCGGCTACGCCACCCCGCGCATCGTCTGCGACGTCCCGTTCGTCGGCAAGCGCTGGGTGCACATGCTCACCGAGTACGACCGCGACCGCGGCATCTCGTACTGGACGAAGAACTACCGCACCTCCATCGAGTCCGCCGACGCCGAGGCGCTCAACAAGCGCCACGCCTACTACGACCCGATCGACACCCTGCCCGACACCGGGCAGCAGTGGTGGGCCGCGCACCGCAACGACTGACCACCACCACACCGTCACCCCCGGAGCCGGCACCGGCCCGGGGGTGACGCGTTTCCGGGCCCACCCGGCCCGGCAGTGCCACCCGGCGACGTGGCCACCCGCCGGGGCCGCCCCATCGCCCGTGGGTCACCTCGTGAAGGCGTCCTTCACGTCTCCGCCGGCGTCCTTGAGGTGCTCGCCGGCCTGCCGGGCACGCGCGTCGCTCTGCTGGGCGGCACCCTCGCCGCGCATCCGCTCGTTGCCGGCGGCGCCGCCGAGCCGCTTCCTGGCGGCGCCGGCCAGCTGGCCGGCCTTGTTCTTCGCCTTGTCGGTGAAGCCCATGTCGCCTCCTCCGCACGGACCGGGTCTCCCCCGGCCTCGCCTGCCCGGGTGCCCTCACCTCACCGTTGGAAACGTCCGGCGGGTGGTGTGCAGCACCGCACACCCGCTAAGGCATCCTAGGATGCTAGGTGAACGGTGGGGAGAGGCCGTCTGGTTGACTGGAGCGATGGGAGAGCTTCTGCTGATCCGGCACGGCGAGACCACCTGGAGCGCCAGCCGCCGGCACACCTCGTACACCGACCTCCAGCTCACCCCCGACGGCGAGCGGCAGGCCCGCGCCCTCGGCCGCTTCCTCGCCGGCCGGCGCTTCGCCGCGGTCCTGACCAGCCCCCGCGCCCGGGCGCTGCACACCGCGCGGCTCGCCGGCCTCACGGTCAGCGGCACGGCCGACGACCTGGCCGAGTGGAACTACGGCGAGTACGAGGGACGCACCACCGCCGACATCCGCGACGACCACCCGAGCTGGTCCATCTGGGCCGACGGCTGCCCCGGCGGGGAGTCCCCGAACCAGGTCGGCGAGCGCCTCGACCGGGTGCTCGCCCGGGTCGGTCCACTGCTCGACCGGGGCACCGTCGCCCTCGTCGGGCACGCCCACAGCCTGCGCGTGCTCGGCGCCCGCTGGGTCGGCCTGCCCCCGTCGGCCGGGGGGCTGCTGCGCCTGGACACCGCCACGGTCAGCGTGCTCGGCCACGAGCACGGCCGGCGGGTCATCCTGCGTTGGAACCAGCCGGCTCCCCCGACGCCCGCGACCGCAGCCGAGTCTGGGGCTCGGCACTGATCTTCGGCGGCCGGTTCTCGTACGGCGTCGACAGCACCACGGTCGTGCGGGTGGTCACGTTCGCCGCCGTACGGATCTCCTGGAGCAGCCGCTCCAGGTCGGCGGGGCTGGCCACCCGCACCAGCAGGAGGTAGAAGTCCTCCCCCGCCACCGAGTAGCACGAGTCGATCTCGGGCAGGTGGGCCAGCCGCTCCGGCGCGTCGTCGGGCTGCGACGGGTCGAACGGCCGGATCGCCACGAACGCGGTCAGCGGCAGGTCGAGGGCCTCGAAGGAGACCCGGGCGGCGTACCCCTTGATCACGCCACGCTGCTCCAGCCGGCGCACCCGTTGGTGCACGGCGGAGACCGACAGGCCCACCTTCTCCGCCAGATCCGTGTACGACAGCCGACCGTCAGCGGTCAGCGCGGCGATGATGGCGCGGTCGATCTCCTCCACGGCGTGCAACCTACCGGGAAAACGCCGTCGCGGCGACGACGCGGCCCGCCGACGCGACGCGGCACACGTGCCGCGCCGGCGGGGCGGCGCCCGTCAGCCCCTCGCCAGCGCCCGGGAGATGACCAGCCGCTGGATCTGGTTGGTGCCCTCGACGATCTGGAGCACCTTGGCCTCGCGCATGTACCGCTCCACCGGGTGGTCGGCCACGTAGCCGGCCCCGCCGAGCACCTGCACCGCGTCGGTGGTCACCCGCATCGCCACGTCGGTGGCGAAGAGCTTCGCCTTCGCCGCCTCGATCGAGTACGGCCGGCCGGCGTCGCGCAGCCGGGCCGCGGCCAGCGTCAACGCCCGGGCCGCGGAGATCTGGGTGGCCAGGTCGGCGAGCGTGAAACCCAGTCCCTGGAAGTCGATGATCGCCCTGCCGAACTGCTGGCGCTCCCGGGCGTAGCCGACCGCGTAGTCCAGCGCCGCCTGGGCCAGCCCGACCGCGCAGGCGGCGATGCCGAGGCGCCCCGAGTCGAGGGCGGACATGGCGATGGTGAAGCCCGCCCCCTCGCCGCCGATCAGCCGCTCGGCCGGCACCCGGGCCGAGTCGAAGGCGATCTGCGCCACCGGGGAGGAGCGCAGCCCCATCGTCCGCTCGGCCGCCTGCGGGGCGATGCCGGGCGTGGCGCGGTCGGCCAGCAGGCAGGAGATGCCCTTCGGGCCGTGGCCGCCGGTGCGGCAGAAGATGTCGTAGAAGTCCGCCACCTGCGCGTGGGTGATCCACGCCTTGGTGCCGTCGACCACGTAGTCGTCACCGTCGCGCACGGCCTTCGTGGTCAGCGCGGCGGCGTCCGACCCGCCCTGCGGCTCCGACAGGCAGTACGCCCCGAGCAGCTCCCCGCCGATCATGTCGGGCAGCAGCTTGCGCTGCTCGTCCGTGCCGAACTGGGCCAGGGGGTAGCAGGACAGGGTGTGCACGCTGACCGCCTCGGCGACCGCGAGCCAGCGGCTGGCCAGGATCTCCAGCACCTGGAGGTAGACCTCGTAGGGCTGGGCGGCGCCGCCGTGCTCCTCGGCGTAGGGCAGGCCGAGCAGGCCGGCCCGCCCGAGGGTGCGCAGCACCTCGCGGGGGAACTCGGCGCGCTCCTCGAACCCGGCGGTCCGCGGCGCCAGCTCCCGGTCGGCGAGCTCGGTGGCGAGTTCCAGCAGGTCATGGGCCTCGTCGGTGGGAAGGATCCGGTCGACAGTCATAGCGCGATGAGCTCCGTGGGGGTGGTGTTGAGCCGTTGCACGCCGTCCGTGGCGCAGACGACGATGTCCTCGATGCGGGCGCCGTGCCGGCCCGCCAGGTAGATGCCCGGTTCGACGGAGAACGCCATCCCCGGCTCCAGGGGGCGGGCGTTGCCGGCCACCACGTAGGGATCCTCGTGGCCGTCCAGGCCGATGCCGTGGCCGGTGCGGTGCAGGAACGCCGCGCCGAACCCGGCGGCGGCGATCGGCTCCCGGGCCGCCGCGTCGACGTCGGAGGCGGTGACCCCGGGGCGGACCGCGGCCACCGCGGCCCGCTGGGCGGCGTGCAGCACCGCGTAGTAGTCGACGAACTCGGCGGGTGCCCGGCCGCCCGCGACGTAGGTGCGGGTGCAGTCGGAGCGGTAGCCCGACGGCATCGTCCCGCCGATGTCCACGACGACGGGTTCGCCGGCGCCGATCGGGCGGTCGGAGGTGCCGTGGTGCGGGCTGGCCGCGTTCGGGCCGGCGGCGACGATCACGAAGTCCACGCTGACGTGGCCGGCGGTCCGGATCGCCGCGGCGATGTCGGTGCCCACCTCCGCCTCGGTGCGTCCCGGCCGCAGCCACTCCCCCATCCGCTCGTGCACCGCGTCGATCGCCGCGCCCGCCTCGGCCAGCGCCGCGACCTCGGCCGGGGACTTGCGCAGGCGCATCTCGCGCAGCACCTCGGAGGCCAGCCGCTGGGTGGCGCCGGGCAGCGCCGCGCGCAGGGCCAGGACCTGCTCGGCCCACATCCGGTCGGCCAGGCCGACCGTCGCCACCGGCCCGCCGAGCGCGGCGACGAGCAGCGGGTACGGGTCCGTGCCGTCGGCGTGGTCGACGATGCGTACGCCGGTGGCCGGTGCCGGGGACGCCTCGGCGGCCGGCCGCTCCAGGGTGGGCACGATCAGGGTGGGCTCGCCCTGCGCGGGCAGCACCAGGCAGGTGAGCCGCTCCCCCTCGTGCGCGTCGTAGCCGGTCAGGTAGCGCAGATCGGAGCCCGGGGTCAGCAGCAGCGCGTCCAGGCCCGCCGCGGCGGTGGCGCGCCGGGCCTCGGCCAGCCGCCGGGGCGGATACAGCTCGTCGATTCCCACCCGGTCAGCTTAACGGTCGTTCGGGGCGTGGACCCAGCCCGCCCGGCGGGAGGGGAGCGCCCGTCAATCCATCGAACATCGTCGTTGACGCGACAGTTAACACTCCTTAGGATTTGGCTGCCTCGAGGATGTCCACCCGTCCCCACCCGTACGCCCGCACCCGGCGCCGCCGACGCGGGCGGCACGGCCGCCACCGCCCGCCCACGGGAAGGCCCCCGATGCCCTCATCGCTGTCCCGCCTCAGGTCGGCCCTCGCCGCCGGCCTGCTCACGCTGGCCACCGCGGCCACCACCCTCACCCTGGCCCCCGCCCCCGCGCAGGCCGCCGTGCTGCCCAACGGCTTCCGCAGCGTCGGCTACCTGCCGTCCTGGACCGGCGACGTCAACGCGGTGCAGTACGCCAAGCTGACCCACGTCAACTACGCGTTCGTGCTGCCCAACGGCGACGGCAGCCTCCGCCCGGTGGAGAACCCCGCCAAGCTCTCCCAACTGGTGTCCCGAGGTCACGCCAGCAATGTCAAGGTGTCGATCGCGATCGGCGGCTGGAACAACGGCGACGACTCCGCCTTCGAGGCGCTCGCCGCCAACGCCGGCACCCGCACGACCTTCGTCAACAACGTCGTCAACTTCGTCAACCAGTACAACCTCGACGGCGTCGACATGGACTGGGAGTACCCGGACCCGGGCGCCTCGGCGACCAACTACACCGCGCTGATGCAGCAGCTGGCCGGTGCCCTGCACAGCCGGGGCAAGCTGCTCACCGCCGCCGTCGTCTCCGAGGGCTGGTACGCCGAGGGCGTGCAGCCGGCCGTGTTCGGCCACGTGGACTGGCTCAACATCATGGCGTACGACGGCGGCAGCCCGCACGCCAACTACGACTGGTCGATCAACGCCGTCAACTTCTGGAAGTCCCGGGGCCTGCCCGCCCGCAAGGCGGTGCTGGGCGTGCCGTTCTACAGCCGGCCCGGCTACCACACCTACGCCTCGCTGGTCGCCATGGACCCGGCCAACGCCAACCGCGACTGCACCACGGTCGGCGGGACCCAGCAGTGCTACAACGGCATCCCGACGGTGAAGCGCAAGACCCAGTGGGCCATGGCCAACGCCGGCGGCATGATGAACTGGGAACTGAGCCAGGACACCACCGGGGCCACCTCCCTGGTCAGCGCGATCTACGACACCGCCACCGGCGGCACCACCCCGCCGCCCGTCGGGCGTACCGGCCCGATCACCGGGATCGGCGGCAAGTGTGTCGACGTGGCCGCCGCCGGCACCGCCAACGGCACCGCCGTGCAGCTCTACACGTGCAACGGCACCAACGCCCAGACCTGGACGGTGGGCACCGACGGCACCCTGCGCGCCCTCGGCAAGTGCGCCGACGTGACCAGCGCCTCCACCGCCAACGGCGCCAAGGTGCAGCTGTGGGACTGCAACGGCACCGGCGCGCAGGTCTGGCAGGCCCAGTCCAACGGCACGCTGCGCAACCCGGCGTCCAACAGGTGCCTCGACGCCACCGGCAACAGCTCCGCCGACGGCACCCGGCTGCAGATCTGGGACTGCTTCGGCGGCGCCAACCAGGTCTGGCGACTGCCCGCCTGAGCGGCACGGGGCCCCGTCACCGCCTCGGCGGGGCGGGGCCCGCGCGCCGGTCGCCCCCTCCCCCGGGCATCAGTCGCACGTCGGCCCGGCCGCCCCGGGCACCGTCCGCCGCCGGCCCGGCGCGCCGGCCGCCACCGGTCTTCGGTCCGCGCTGCCTCCCTTCGGCCCGGACCGGCCCGCCCGGCGTCAGCCCGGTCCGTGCGCGACCGTTGGCAGCGCGTTGGCGAGCCGGCGGGCACGGTGCGCGTGGGTCAGCACGTCCACGCTGTCGACGTACTGGTCGACCGCGCCGAGCGGCGCGCGTGCGCGCAGCGCCGGATCGGTGATGGCGGCGCGCAGCGCGGCGGCGACCCGACCGGCGTCCAGGACCAGGAACGGCCGTCCGTGGAACGGCCGGGGCCGGGCGCGCACCGGGGCCGCCAGGCCGGTGTCGTCGGTCCGGGCGGCGAGGGCCTCCAGCGCCCTGACCAGCGCGTCCTCCCGCCGGCGCCAGTCGCCCGGGCCGAGCGCGTCGGCCAGGGCCGCGACCAGGGGCGCCGCGTCGGGCAGCCGGGCGAACAGCGTGCCCAGCCACTTGTCGTACGGGGGCCAGCGGCGGTGCAGCAGCAGGCCGAGCCGCATCAGGTCCCGGGCCAGCCCCGCGGTGACCACCCGGCTGCCGAGGTCGTCGCCGGTCTCGGCGCAGCGGCCGGGCAGGTGCTCGGCCTGGGCGACGCGCGTCCACGCGGCGGCGAGCACGTGCCGCCACACGTCGTCCGGGTACCACGCCAGCGCCGCCCGGGCCCCGGTGAGCGCGCCGTCGAGGCCGTCGTGGAACACCTCGCCGCCGGTCACCTCGGCCAGCCGCTGCGTCGGCGTGGCCAGCCAGTCCGCCGTCGTGACGCCGGCGGCCGGGTCGAAGCCCAGCCGCTCGCGCCACCAGCCGCCCAGCTCGTCGATCGTCACGCCGTGGCGGCTGCCCGCCGGGTCCGCGACCCCCAGGCGGCCCTCCCCGGTGAAGCGGGTGGGCCAGCCGAGGAACTCCGCCGGCAGGTCGGCGTCCAGCGCCGCGCGCAGGTCCGGGATCGTCGCCGCGTCGGACGCGGCGACGAAGAGCTGCCCACGCGGCCCCCAGTCGTGGTCGGTGGAGCGGGGGGTGTCCAGACCGAGCAGCTCCGAGCCGCCGTCGAGCAGGCCGGCCGCGTAGCGCAGGCCGGGAAGGCGACGGCGCAGGATCGGGGCGAGCACCTCGTCGTGGAACCGGCGGCCGAGCGTCAAACCCGCAACGAACGTCACACCGGTAAGTCTGCGCCGCGCAGCGGCGGGCCCGCAGCCCGGTTCCGCCGCCAGCGACCGTACGCGCCGATAGGCTCGGCTCGTACGGTCGCCGACGGAGAGGACCGACCCCCGTGGCAACGACGGACCGGGAGCGCGCCGCGACCCGACGCCGCCGGCTGCTCTGGGCGGGCATCCTCGCCGTGGCGGGCCTGGTGCTGCTGGCCGTCGGCCTGACCGTCGCCGACGGCACGGCGGCCTGGATCGAGGTGGCGGTCGCGATCGTGCTGCTGCTCGCCAGCTACGGCCTGCAGTACGTGGTCCGCCGCGAGACGCTGCACCGCGACCACGAACGCCCCTGACCGGCCGCGCCGTGCCCCCTGATCGTCGGTGGCATGTGCCAGGCTGTCGGGCGTGGCACAGCGACCCCCGATCCTGCTCATCGACGCGCCCAGTCTCTACTTCCGGGCCTACTTCGGCATACCCGAGTCGGCGGCCCGGGCCGCCGACGGCAGCCCCGTCAACGCGGTGCGCGGCTTCCTCGACATGCTGGCGAGCCTGATCCGCACCCGCCGGCCCGACCGGATGGTCTGCGCGATGGACCACGACTGGCGGCCCGACTGGCGGGTGGCGCTGCTGCCGTCCTACAAGGCGCACCGGGTGGCCCCCGAGGGCGGCGAGGTGGTGCCCGACACCCTCAGCCCGCAGGTCCCGCTGATCCTGGAGGTGCTCGACGCCGTCGGGATCGCCCACGTCGGCGCGGCCGGCTACGAGGCCGACGACGTGCTCGGCACCCTCTCGGTGACCCAGCCGGCGCCGGTCGAGGTGGTCTCCGGCGACCGGGACCTGTTCCAGCTCGTCGACGACGCACGCCCCGTGCGCCTGCTCTACGTGGGGCGGGGCGTGGCCAAGCTGGACGACTGCGACGACGCCGCGGTGCGCGCCCGCTACGGGGTTCCGGCGGACCGCTACGCCGACTTCGCCGCCCTGCGGGGCGATCCCAGCGACGGACTGCCCGGCGTGGCGGGCGTGGGCGAGAAGACGGCCGCCCGGCTCGTCGAGCGGTACGGCGACATCGCGGGCATCCTGGCCGCCCTGGACGAGCCGGGCTCCGGCTTCGCCCCCGGGCTGCGCACCAAGCTCACCGCCGCGCGTGACTACCTGGCCGTCGCGCCGCAGGTGGTCCGGGTCGCCCTCGACGTGCCGCTGCCCGAGCTGGGCACCGAGCTGCCGACCGCACCGGCCGATCCCGACCGGCTGCTGGAGCTGGCCGGCGAGTGGAACCTGGCGGGCTCGGCACGCCGCCTCGTCGACGCCCTCGCCCAGCGGTCCTGACGCCGCCCGCCCGGCCGGGCCCGGCCGGGCGGCGGCGACCCGCTGGACGGTTCAGCGCGGCGGGTCGCCCCGGCGGGACGGGAACGGGGTGCCCGGTTGGCCGAGTGTGGACCGGGCCCGCAGCCCCACCGGGTCCGGCGCCGCGGGCGCCGGCTCGGCCGCTTCCTGGCCCCGCAGGTTGTCGAAGTACGCGGCGGCGGCCCGGTCCTCGGCGGTGGGGGCGGCCAGCAGGGCGTAGACCAGCCCGACCACGCCGAACACCACCGCGAGGATGATCGGCACGAGCAGGGTGCTGACGCCGGCGCCGGACACCTCGCCCTGCCCGGCGTGCGGATGCACCGACATGGCGCTCATCCCGGTGAAGTGCATGCCGTTGACGGCGACGCCCATCAGCAGCGCCGAGCCGACGATCGCCAGCCCCCGGCGGACGGTCATCGCCAGCCACAGCGCCACCGTGGCCGCGACCACCGCGATCACGACCGACAGCACGACCCGCGTGGTGTCGTAGTCGATCCGGCCGTTGAGCCGCATGGCGGCCATGCCGGTGTAGTGCATCGCGGCGACCCCCGCGCCCGTGAACAGACCCCCGGCGAGCAGCCGCACGGCGGAGAACCGCCCGGTGCCGACGATGGCCAGGCCGATGCCGACCGCGATCACCGCGATCATCGCGCTGGCCACGGTGATCGGCACGTCGTACCGGATCCGGGTGCCCTCGACGGCGAAGCCGAGCATCGCCATGAAGTGCATGGTCCAGATGGCGGTGCCGCCGATGGCCCAGGCCGCCATGGTTCCCCACCAGGCGCGCTGGCCCGCGCTGCCCGCGGTGCGGATCCGGATCGCGCAGATCAGGCCCAGGGCAGAGCCCAGCACCGACAGCGCGTAGCTGAGCGCGGGGGTGATCCACCCGTACTCGAAGTGATTGATCTCCGCCACGGCGGCCTTCTCCCAGATCGATCCACCGACGCGCGATCTCGCGCCGGAGCAATGATCAGGGATGCCTCTGCCAGGCACGACGGCACCCCCCGGAGAATTCGGGGGGTGCCGTCGCGATGACTTTGCGATGCGTCGGTTTCGATGCCCGATTGCGGACCGTAACGGTCAGGCCGGGGTGTGGTAGGCCAGCACGCCCCGGTTCACAGCGCCGATCGCCTGCCGGGCCGTGGACCTGAGCTCCGCCGAGGCGCCGCCGGAGTCGGCGAGCTGGCCGAGCAGGTCGACCACCTGCCGCGCCCAGCGGACGAAGTCGCCGGCCGGCATCTCGCCGTCGATCTCGTGGCCGCTGCCGAGGACCTTCGCGAGCGCCTCGCCCCGCGCCCAGCGGTAGACCGGCCAGGCGAAGCCGAGGTCGGGCTCGCGGGTGACGGTGAGGCCGCGGGCCGCCTCGTCGGCCTCGATCTCGCTCCACAGCTTGAGCGTCTCGTCGACCGCCTCGGCCACCGGGCCGCGCGGCAGCGACGCCCGCTCGTCGACGTCGCGGCGGGCCTCGAAGACCACCACGGAGACCGCCGCCGCCAGCTCGGCCGGGGAGAGCCCGTCCCACACCCCGCGCCGCAGGCACTCGGCGACCAGCAGGTCCGCCTCGGTCCAGATCCGACCGAGCATCCGGCCGGCGTCGGTCACCGCGCCGTCGGGCGTCAGGTAGCCCCGGGCGGTGAGCAGCGCCACGATCCGGTCGAACGTGCGGGCCAGCGAGCCGGTGCGGCCGGCCACCCGCTGCCGCAGCTCCTCGGTGTCGTTCTCCAGGCGGCGGCGCCGCTCCGCCCAGCGGGCGTGCTCCTCGCGGTCGGGGCAGGCGTGGCAGGGATGCCGGCGCAGCTCCGTGCGGAGCTGGCTGAGCCGGTGGTCCTCACCCACGGCCTGGCGGGACCGGCCGCCCCGGCGGCCGCCCTGCCGGTCCAGCCCGGTGCCGCTGACCTCGGCGGCCAGATCGCGCCGGGCCGCCGGGGACCGGTGGTTGAAGTGCTTCGGCACCCGGATGCGCGCCAGCACCTCGGCGGGGGCGGTGAAGTCCCCGGGGCTGACCCGGCCCGCCCAGCGGTCCTGGGTGAGCACCAGCGGCCGGGGCTCGCCGAAGCCGCCCGTGGCCGGGTCGAGCACGACGGCCAGGCCGGCCCGCCGGCCCGACGGCACCCGGATCACGTCGCCGACCCGCAGCCGCTCCAGGGAGGCCACCGCGGCGGCCTTGCGCTGGCTCTGCCCCTGCCGGGCGATGGCCCGCTCCCGCTCGCCGATCGCCACCCGCAGCGCGAAGTACTCGTCGAAGTCGCCGTGGTGGCAGGCCGCCTCCGCGCCGTACGCCTCGATGGTCTCGGTGTTGCGCTGCACCTGGCGGGCCAGGCCGACCACCGAGCGGTCCGCCTGGAACTGGGCGAACGAGGACTCCAGCAGCGCGCGGGCCGGCTCGGTGCCGACCGTGCCGACCAGGTTGACCGCCATGTTGTACGACGGCCGGAAGCTGGACCGCAGCGGGTAGGTGCGGGTGGAGGCGAGACCGGCCACGTGCCGGGGGTCGGTCTCCGGGGACCAGACCACGACGGCGTGCCCCTCGACGTCGATGCCCCGACGGCCGGCGCGGCCCGTGAGCTGGGTGTACTCCCCGGGCGTCAGGTCGACGTGCGCCTCGCCGTTGTACTTGACCAGGCGTTCCAGCACGACGCAGCGGGCCGGCATGTTGATGCCCAGGGCGAGCGTCTCGGTGGCGAAGACCGCCTTGACCAGGCCCCGGACGAAGAGCTCCTCGACGACCTCCTTGAACACCGGCAGCATGCCGGCGTGGTGGGCGGCCAGGCCGCGTTCGAGGCCGTCGAGCCACTCCCAGTAGCCGAGGACGGTCAGGTCCTCGCCGGGGATGGCGGTGACCCGCGACTCGACGACCCGGCGGATCTCGGCCCGCTCGTCGGGGGAGGTGAGCCGCAGGCCCGCGGCGAGGCACTGCTGCACGGCCGCGGCGCAGCCGGCGCGGCTGAAGATGAACAGGATCGCCGGCAGCAGCCCCTCCCGGTCGAGCCGGTCGACGATGTCGGGGCGCATCGGACCGCGCCAGCGGGGCCCGCGCCGGCCGCCGCCGGGGCCGGCGCTGCGCCCCTCGCCGAGTTCCAGCCGGCGCATGGTGTCGCGGGTGTAGCGCAGCAGCTCGGGGTGCACGTCGTGCTTGCGGGCGGCGTCGGCGTCGTGGAACAGGTCGAACATCCGCTTGCCGACCAGCATGTGCTGCCACAGCGGCACCGGGCGGTGCTCGCTGACCACCACGGCCGTCTCGCCGCGCACCGTGACCAGCCAGTCGGCGAACTCCTCGGCGTTGGACACGGTGGCCGACAGGGAGACCAGGGTGACCGAGGCGGGCAGGTGGATGATCACCTCCTCCCACACGCCGCCGCGGAACCGGTCGGCGAGGTAGTGCACCTCGTCCATCACCACGTAGGCCAGGCCGTCGAGGGTGGCCGAGCCGGCGTAGAGCATGTTGCGCAGCACCTCGGTGGTCATCACCACCACCGGGGCGTCGCCGTTGATGGCGTTGTCGCCGGTGAGAAGCCCGACCTGCTCGGCGCCGTAGCGGTCGACCAGGTCGTGGTACTTCTGGTTCGACAGGGCCTTGATCGGGGTGGTGTAGAAGCACTTGCGCCGGCGGGGCGGGGCGCCCCCGTCGCCGGCCGCGGCCGCCGTCGCGTCGCCGGGCGCCGTGCCGCGCGCCGGCGTGCCGCGCAGTGCCAGGTGCACGGCGAACTCGCCGACCACGGTCTTGCCGGCGCCGGTCGGGGCGCAGACCAGGACGCCGCTGCCCCGCTCCAGAGCCTGGCACGCCTCCCGCTGGAAGTCGTCGAGATCGAACCCCAGATCGAGGGCGAACTCGTCCAGTGCCGGGAACTGTGAGGCCTGCGCGGCCCGGCGGCGCGCCGCGGCGTACCGCTCGGCGGGGCTCGACATGCCTCCAAGATTAATGCGTACCGCCGACAGCCACCGGACAAGGCCGACCGGCAGCCGGGTCGGAGGCGGTCGGTAGGGTGCACGACGTGCCGGATCATGCCGAACCGCCCCACGCCTCGCGCGGCGCCGACGACGCCGTCCGCCCGGGTCCGTCCCGCCGGCCGGTGGAGGCGGTCCTGCTCGACTTCCACGGCACCCTGGCCCAGGTGGAGGACCCCCGGGACTGGGTGCTCGCGGCCGCCGCCGCCTGCGGGGTGACCCTGGAGCGGATGCGGGCCACCGCGCTGGCCGACCGGCTGCTGACCGCCGGCCGGGCGGGCGGGCCGCTGCCGACCCGGGTGCCGCCCCGGCTGACCGAGCTCTGGGCCGACCGGGATCTCTACCCGCACGCCCACCGGGGCGCCTACACCGGGCTCGCCGAGACCGTGGACGCGGGCATCGAGGGCTTCGCGGAGGCGCTCTACGAGCGGGTGCTGGTGCCCGAGGGCTGGGTGCCCTACCCGGACACCGCCCCGACCCTGGCCGCGCTGCGGGCGGGGGGCGTCCGGGTGGGCGTGGTCAGCAACATCGGCTTCGACATCCGGCCGCACTTCGAGGCCTGGGGGTTGGCCGGGCTGGTCGACGCGTTCGTGCTCTCGTACGAGGTAGGGCGCTGCAAGCCGGACCCGGGGATCTTCCTGCGCGCCTGCGGGATGCTCGGCGTCGACCCGGAGCGGACGCTGATGGTGGGCGATACCCCGGCCGACGCGGGGGCCGTCGCGGCCGGGTGCGCGGTGCTGGTGCTGCCGGCCGCCGAGGCGGGCCGGGCCAACGGACTGGGCGCCGTGCTGGACCTGGCCGGCGTCGAGAAGCAGAGCTAACGGCGCGCCGACAGCGTCGTTAACACGCGGCGCTAACGCGAAGGCGTTATCGTCGCTGCCATGATCACCGAGACGTCGCCCCGGGACCGGATCGTCCGGGCCGCCGCCGCGCTGCTCGCCGAGGGTGGCCGGGATGCCGTCTCCACCCGCGCGGTCAGCCGGGCGGCCGGGGTGCAGGCGCCCACGATCTACCGCCAGTTCGGCGACATGCGCGGCCTGCTGGACGCGGCGGCCAGCTACGGGTTCGCCGCGTACCTGCACGCCCAGGCGGCCGGCGACCTCGTCGACGACCCGGTCGACGACCTGCGCCGGGGCTGGGACCTGCACGTCGGCTTCGGCGTGGCCAACCCGGCGTTCCACGCCCTCATGTACGGCGACCCGCGCCCCGGCGAGACCCCGACCGCGGCCCGGGTCGCGGCCGACATCCTGCGCCAGCTCGTGCACCGGGTGGCCGAGGCGGGCCGGCTGCGCACGGGCGTCGACCAGGCGACCGAGATGCTGCACGCCAACTCCTGCGGGGTGACCCTCACCCTGATCCGGACCCCGCCGCCGCAACGGGACCCGGCCCTGTCGACCCGCACCCGCGAGGCGACGCTCGCCGCCCTGGTCACCGACTCCCCCGCCGCCCGGGCGATCTCCCGGGCCGACCGACCGGTCCGGCACGCGGTGGCGCTGCGCGCCGCCCTCGACACCCTCACCACCGACCTCACCCCCGCAGAACGGACCCTGCTGGCCGAATGGCTCGACCGCATCACCCGCACACCCTCCTGACCCGCCCGCCCCCGGCCCCGACCCCGGCGTCGATCATGGACTTCTGGTGCCGGTTGTGTCCGCTTACACCACTTGTGTGGGGCACCATAACTGCATGATCGACG
This sequence comes from Micromonospora sp. LOL_025, assembly GCF_048060285.1. NCBI lineage: Bacteria > Bacillati > Actinomycetota > Actinomycetes > Micromonosporales > Micromonosporaceae > Micromonospora > Micromonospora sp. LOL_025. The sequence continues at coordinate 137,551 of NZ_JBHMIR010000016.1, forward strand.
CCGTGGCGGGGGCCGGGGCCGGGGCGGGGTGGGGGCGGGCGGGAGGGAGGGAGGGAGGGAGGGAGGGAGGGAGGGAGGGAGCGTCAGCGGAGGAGGTGGAGGGCGGCGGGGGTGGCCGTGACGGTCAGGGGGAGGGGCAGGGCGCGCTCGCCGTCGGCGTACGTGGTGATGCCCTCGGCGTCCAGCTCGACCGTACGGGCGCGGAAGCTGCGCACCAGCGGATGCGTCACGTGGGTGCCCCGGTAGATGCGCGGCTTGACCCGCATCAGGGTGCGCCGGTCGAACCGGCCACCCACCACCACGTCGAGCAGGCCGTCGGTCGGGTCCGCGTCCGGACAGATCCGCATGCCGCCGCCGTAGCTGGCGCAGTTGCCCACCGCCACCAGCACGGCGTCCACCTCGTGCGGCACCCCGTCGAGGCGCAGCGTGTAGCGGCGCGGGCGCAGCCGGGCCAGTTCCACCAGGATCGCCAGGTCGTAGCGGCGCGGCCCGCTCGGCCAGCGCATCCGGTTGGCGCGCTCGTTGACGATCGCGTCGAAGCCGGCCGCGAGCACCGCCCCGTACCACCGGTCCGCGCCGTCGGCCCCCGTCATCCGCGCCAGGTCCACCGGGCGGGTGCGGCCGTCGCGCAGCGCCGCCGCGATCACGTCGACGGCGGCGAGCGGGTCGGCCGGGAAGCCGGTGTCGGCGGCGAAGTCGTTGCCGGTGCCGGCGGGCACCGGGCCGAACGGGACGCCCGTTCCGGCGATCGCCTGCACCGCGCGGTGCACGGTCCCGTCGCCGCCGACCGCGACCAGGGCCGACGCGCCGTCGCGCACCGCCGCACGGCAGGCCGCCTCGGCCTCGTCGGCGGTGCGCGCGTGCAGCGGGCGTACCGGCCGGCCGGCGGCCGCGAGCCGGTACAGCACCCGCGGCAGCAACCCCCGGTGCCGGCCCCGGCCCGCGGTGGGGTTGGCCAGCACGGCGACGGGTCCGACGCCGGCGACGGAGGGGTGATCGTCTGCGGTCACGGCGAGCACCGTACCGCCACCGGCCCGGGTGGGCGTACCGCCCGGCCCGTGGCGGCGAACCGCCGGCGGGGCAGCGCGCGCCCTGGGCGCAACTGACATTTGTCACGGCCGACCCGTGCGGCACGCATTCGTCGTCATGACTGAACGCACTGGAGCCGCCATAGCCCGAACGGACAGACTCATCTCCATCGACAGGCCGGGGGCATCGGCCGAACGGCAAAGGCACCGACCGAACAGCGGAGGGAGTGGTCAGGGTGGACGAGCGCTACGACAGCTACTGCGCCGCCGACCGGCTCTTCTACGACTCTCTCGGCAGCGCGGTCGAGCAGCCCACCTTCGCGGCGGCCCAGCGGCCCGTCCCCGACGGCTGGCGCTCCGAGCCGCTCGACGACTGGCTGATCTACGCCCCCGAGGGGGGCACGCTGCCCCAGCAGGGCTGGAAGATCCACGTGTCGGCGACGCTCGGCAACGCCGAGCGGGTGCTGGACGCCGTCTGGGACTACTGCGTCCCGCGTGGACTGTCCTTCAAGTTCCTGCGCGGCCCGCGCACCCTGCTGCTGCGCAACTCCAAGTACGCCTCCCGGGCGGCCAGCGGCAAGTTCGTCACCGTCTACCCCCGCGACGACGCGGAGCTGGAGCTGGTCTGCAAGGAGCTCGACGAGCTGCTCGCCGGCGAGCCCGGCCCGTACATCCTCAGCGACCTGCGCCATGGCGCCGGCCCGGTGCACGTACGCTACGGCGGCTTCGCCGCGCGCTACTGCCACTCCCCCGACGGTCAGGTCGTCCCGGCGATCGAGGACGACACGGGCACGCTGGTGCCCGACCGCCGCGACCCGGTGTTCCACGTGCCGTCCTGGGTGACGCTGCCCGACTTCCTCGGCCCGCACCTGGCCGCCCGCAACGCCACCAGCACCGACGAGGTGCCGTACCGGATCGAGAAGGTCATCCACTTCTCCAACGGCGGCGGTCTCTACGTCGGCCGGGACGTGCGGACCGACACCCAGGTGGTGCTGAAGGAGGCACGGCCGCACGCCGGCCTCGACGCCGACGGCACCGACGCGGTGGCCCGCCTGGCCCGGGAGGCCGACGCGCTGCGCCGGCTGGCCGACCTGCCGCAGGTGCCCCGGGTGCACGACGAGTTCGCCCTCGGCGAGCACCGGTTCCTCGCGCTGGAGTTCATCGAGGGCCGCGCGCTCAACAAGGTCCTCGTCGACCGGTACCCGCTGATCGACGCCGACGCCACCGACGCCGACCGCGCCGACTACACCCGCTGGGCGCTGGACGTGCACCGGCAGGTCGAGGAGGTCGTCACGGCGATCCACGACCGCGGCCTGGTCTACGGCGACCTGCACCTGTTCAACGTCATGGTCCGCCCGGACGACCGGATCGCGCTTGTCGACTTCGAGGTCGCCGCGCCGATCGACGGTCACCGCCGGCCGGGACTGCGCAACCAGGGCTTCGCCGCGCCCCGGGACCGCACCGGTCCCGCCGTCGACCGGTACGCCCTGGCCTGCCTGCGGCTGGCGCTGTTCCTGCCGCTGACCCAGCTCGTCCGGCTCGGGCCGGACAAGGCCGCGCACCTCGCCGACGTGATCGCCGATCACTTCCCGGTGCCGAGGGAACTCCTCGACGACGCCGTACGGGAGATCACCGGCGCCGCCCCGGCGGACGCCGGACCGGCACCCGACCTCACCGTCGACGTCGGACCGGCCCACCGGGACCGGCTCGCCCGGGCGATCCTCGCCAGCGCGACACCGGAGCGGGACGACCGGCTCTTCCCCGGCGACATCGAGCAGTTCCGCAGCGGCGGGCTGAACCTCGCCCACGGCGCGGCCGGCGTCCTGTACGCCCTGCACGTCAGCGGCGCCGGACGGTGGCCGGAACACGAGCAGTGGCTGGTCCGCCGGGCCACGGCGCCCGCCTCCGGCACCCGGTGCGGCTTCTACGACGGCCTGCACGGCGTCGCGTACGCCCTCGATGCGCTCGGCCGCCGCCAGGACGCCCTCGACGTGCTCGACGTCTGCCTGCGCCAGCCGCTCGACGGCCTGGACCACAGCCTCTCGGGCGGCCTGTCCGGCATCGCGCTCAACCTGGCCGAGCTGGCCGGGCGCACCGGCGAGACGGCCCTGCGCGACGCGGCCTGGCGGGCCGCCGAGCGGGTCGTCGACCAGCTCGCCGACGACCCGGGGCCGGAAATCAGCGGCGGGCGCAATCCGTACGCCGGGCTGCTGCGCGGCCGGACCGGGCCGGCGTTGCTGCTGGTGCGGCTGCACGAGCTGACCGGCGAGCAGGCGCTGCTGGAGCACGCCGCCACGGCCCTGCGCCAGGACCTGCGCCGCTGCGTGGTACGTCCCGACGGCGCACTGGAGGTCAACGAGGGCTGGCGCACCATGCCCTACCTCGGGCAGGGCAGCGTCGGGATCGGACTGGTGCTCGACCAGTACCTGCGGCACCGCGCCGACGAGCGGTTCACCGAGGCCAGCGCCGGCGTGCGCCGCGCCGCGCGGTCCCCGTTCTACGCGCAGTCCGGCCTCTTCGCCGGACGGGCCGGCATCGTGGCCTACCTGGCGGCGTACCCCGACGATCCGCAGCGCTGCCGCGAGCGCGACGCCCAGGTGGCCCGGCTGGCCTGGCACGCCCTGCCCTACGCCGACGGCACCGCCTTCCCGGGCGAGCAGTTGCTGCGGCTGTCCATGGACCTCGGCACCGGCACCGCCGGCGTGCTGCTGGCTCTGGCCGCCGCGCGGCCCGACGCCCCGGTGAGCCTGCCGTTCCTCGCGCCCCTGGCGGGCGCCCCCGACTCCCCCGCTTCGGCGAGGGCGACCGATCCGACCGACCAGCACGGAAGGAGGTGACACGACATGGCGCTTCTCGACCTCCAGGGCATGGAGATGGCCCCCGCCGACCGTACCGGCGGTGGCAGCCGGGCGAGCCTGCTGCTCTGCGGCGACAGCTCGCTGTCCGTCACGACCTGCAACTGATCCGTTCGCCTTCACCGGCGACGTCAGGGCAAGACCACCCGATAGACCAGCACAGAAGGAGATGACTCGACATGGCGCTTCTCGACCTCCAGGGCATGGAGATGGCCCCCGCCGACCGTACCGGCGGTGGCAGCCGGG